>NZ_JBEPAP010000019.1:58825-62922 GCF_040298665.1 Streptomyces sp. NPDC001508 | reverse complement strand
GCAATTCGCGTGCCCTGGTCGCCGGTAACCGGTGTGCGGCGGCAATTCGCGTGCCCTGGTCGCCGGTAACCGGTGTGCGGCGGCAATTCGCGTGCCCTGGTCGCCGGTAACCGGTGTGCGGCGGCAATTCGCGTGCCCTGGTCGCCGGTAACCGGCGTGCGGCGGCAACTCGCGTGCCCCGGTCACCGGTAACGGCGTGCACCGGTAACGGCGTGCAGCGGCAACCGGCGTGCCCCCGGCACTGGCAACCCGCGTGCCCGGCACCCCAACCGCGTGCCCCGGCACCGGTAGCCGCTCACACCGTCGCGGTCACCGCTCCGATCGCCGGGGTTCGTAGCACCCGGTGCGTCGTCGCGAGGCTCGTGGTCAGCGTGACCGCCGTGGCCACCGCGCAGACCGCGAGCCAGACGCCGAGCGTCTGGCCCGGCAGCGCGCCGTCGGTGCGGACCATCGTGAACGGGACGATCCCGGCGAGCGCGGCCACCGTGCCGAGCAGCACCCCCACCACCGTGAGCATCGCGGACTCGACGCCCACCGTGCCCAGCACCTGGCCCGGGGTGGCGCCCGCCAGCCGCTGCCGGCCGAACTCCGAGCCGCGGTATGTGGTCGCCGCGTACAGCGAGTTGACCAGCATGACGCAGACGAACACCGCGATGACGCCGACGACCGTCAGATTCAGCGTCTCCAGGTTCTTCGCGTCGACCGACTTGCGCAGCCCCGAGGCCGCGACGGCGTCGGACTCCACCGACTGCATGGTCACCGTCGCCGTGCTGATCGCGGTGAACAGGACCAGCGACATCAGGATCCCGGACAGCTCGTCCACCCGGCGGCGCAGATTGCGCACCGCCAGCCAGCCGCTCGCCCCGCCCAGCGGCAGCGCGGCGAGCAGCCCGCCGAACAGCCGCGGCGCGAGCAGCGCGAGGCCCACCGACAGCAGGATCGCCCCGTACGCGGGCGCCGCCATCAGTGCCGCGTCCGTCGCCGAGAACGCGTACGTGCTCGCCGCGGCCAGCGCCCCGGCGGCCAGCGCGCCGTACGCGAGCAGCGTCCGCCCCCGGCCGTGCCGCACGCCCCGACGCGTCGCCCGGCGCACGGCGAGGAACGCCGCGCCCGCCGACGCGAGCAGCGTGACACCGGCTCCGGACAGCAACGCGACCGGGCCGAAGGCGGCTTCCACAGAGCCGGCCACCTGGCCGCTGTCCCGGAGCGCGCCGAGCAGCGCCCGCCCGCCGAGCACCGCGGGACCGACCGCCAGGACCGTGCCCACCAGGGCCACGGCGACGGCCTCGCCGACGACCATCCGCCTGATCTGCGCGGGTGTTGCCCCGGAGCAGCGCAGTAACTCCACCTCGGCCGACCGCTGCCGCACGTTCACGGTCAGCGTGGAGGCGATGGCGAAGAAGACCAGCAGGGTGCCGTAGCCGCCGACGACGCCCGCCGTGGTGGCCAGCGTCTGGGCGCTCACGTCGTCGACGCCCGGCTGCCCGGCCGTGTCGTGCAGCGAGTTGAAGGCCATGACGAGCACCGCGCCCAGGAAGGCGGACAGCAGCGTCGCCAGGAACCGTCCGGGGCGCTTGCGGATCGACCGCAGAGCCAGTACGAGCATCGCTCACACCCCCGCCGGCACGTCGTCGCCCAGGTGCGCGAGCCTCTCGGCGACCGCGTCGGCCGTCGGCGCGGGCAACTGCCCGGCGAGCCGGCCGTCGGCCAGGAACAGCACGGAGTCGGCGTAGGAGGCGGCGACCGGGTCGTGCGTCACCATCACCACGGTCCGGCCGTGCACCCGTACCGCCTCCCGCAACAGTCGCAGCACCTCCCGCGCGCTGCGCGTGTCCAGCGCGCCGGTCGGCTCGTCCGCGAAGATCACCCGCGGTTCGGTGACCAGCGCCCGGGCGATCGCCACCCGCTGCCGCTGACCGCCGGACAGCTGGCCGGGCAGATGCCCGAGCCGGTCGCCGAGCCCGACGGCCGACAGGACCTCCCGGGCCCGCTTCCGGTCGACGCGCCGGCCCGCGAGCTTCAGCGGCAGCACCGTGTTCTGCGCGACGGTCAGGGTGTCCAGCAGGTTGTACTGCTGGAAGACGAACCCGACCCGGCCGCGCCGGAACCGGGTCAGCTCCGCCTCGCCGGAACCCGTCAGCTCCGTGCCGTCGACCAGCACGATCCCGCTGTCGGGCCGGTCAAGACCGGCCGCGCACTGCAACAGCGTGGACTTGCCCGAGCCCGAGGGCCCCATCACCGCCGTGAACGTGCCCCGCGCCAGGCCCAGCGTGACCCCGTCAAGGGCGGTCACGGCGCTGTCCCCGCTGCCGTACGTCTTGGTGACCTTGACCAGCCGCAGCGCCTCGGCGGCGGGTCCCGCATCGTGCGTGCATCGCAAAGGTGTGCGCAACATCGTCATCCCTCTCCGTCAGGCACTCCATGTGCCCGCCGACGACGACGCTACGGAGCGGACGGCCGCGGCACACGGGGCGCAGAACCCGTATCGGCGGGTGTAGCCAGCGACACCCGTACGGGGCACCACAACGTGCCGACCCCGTGGCCCGCCGGTGCAATGGACCCGTGACCGCGCCCCCGCACGACTGCCTCGCGCGCAACGCATGGATCTGCGGTGCGTATCTGAGCACCCGGCGCCACATCCTGCTCGACGCGGTGGTGCAGCATGTGTGGCTGACCTCCGTCTCGGTGCTGATCGGCGTCGCGCTCGCCGTCCCGCTGGCCGTGCTCGCCCGCCGCTGGGCGTGGGCCGCCGGGCCCGTCCTCGGGGTCACGACGATCCTCTACACGATTCCGTCCCTGGCCATGTTCTCCCTGCTCCTGCCCCTGTACGGGCTCTCCGCCGGCCTCGTCGTCGCCGGGCTCGTGCTCTACTCGCTGACCCTGCTCGTCCGCAACATCCTGGCCGGGCTGCGGGCCGTCCCCGAGGAGACCCGGCAGGCCGCGCGCGGCATGGGCTACGGCCCGATCCGTCTGCTGCTCACCGTCGAGCTGCCGCTCGCCCTGCCCGCCGCCATGGCCGGACTGCGCATCGCCACGGTCTCCGCGGTCTCCCTGGTGACCATCGGCGCGATCGTCGGTTTCGGCGGGCTCGGCAATCTCATCTACGCGGGGATGAACACCTACTTCAAGGCGCAGGTGCTGACGGCGTCGGCGCTGTGCGTGCTGATCGCGGTCGCCGCCGATCTGCTGCTGCTCGGCGTGCAGTGGCTGATCACTCCCTGGGCGCGGGCGGCCCGCGCATGACGACCCTCAGCGCCAGTTGGCACTGGCTCGCCGACCCGGCGCACTGGACGGGCGAGGACGGCATCCGGCACCGGCTGCTGCAACACCTCGTGCTGACCGTCGTCTGCCTGGCCGTCAGCTGCGCCGTCGCGCTGCCCGTCGCCCTGGTCCTCGGCCATCTCGGCAAGGGCGGCGTCCTCGCGGTGAACATCTCCAACGTCGGCCGGGCCGTGCCCACATTCGCCGTGCTGGTCCTGCTGCTGCTCACCCCGGTCGGCCGCTGGGGGGAGGGGCCCACCGTGCTGGCCCTGGTGCTGTTCGCGGTGCCGCCGCTGCTCACCAACGCGTACGTCGGCGTGCGCGAGGTCGACCGCGGGGTCGTGCGGGCGGCGCGGGGGATGGGCATGACCGGGCGTCAGCTGCTGTTCCGGGTGGAGCTGCCGCTCGCTCTGCCGATGGTCCTCGGCGGGGTGCGGATCGCCGCCGTCCAGCTCGTCGCCACCGCGACCATCGCCGCGCTGGCGGGCGGGGGCGGCCTCGGCCGCATCATCACAGCGGGCTTCAACCTCGCCAGCACACCGCAGGTGGTGGCCGGAGCGGTACTGGTCGCGGTCTTCGCCCTGGTCGTCGAGGCCGTCTTCGAGACCGCCGAACGCCTGTCCCCACGCTGGGTGAGGCCACCCCGATGACCCACCGTCACGGGGACGCCCCCTGGGTTCGGCGGGGTGGCGGGGTGCGGCGGGATGGAAGCCGCCGCAACTGCCGAGGACCGGCCGGCCCTCGCCGGCCCGGCGGCGCGCGGTGGGTTGGTGGGATGTGGCGGGTTGGTGTCGTGCGGAGGGGGAGCGGGGTGTGAGCGGCGGGTTGGCTGTGGT
>NZ_JBEPAP010000019.1:0-58726 GCF_040298665.1 Streptomyces sp. NPDC001508 | reverse complement strand
GGTGGGGTGTGAGCGGCGGGTTGGGTGTGGTGTGGGGTGTGAGCGGCGGGTTGGGTGTGGTGTGGGGTGTGAGCGGCGGGTTGGGTGTGGTGTGGGGTGTGAGCGGCGGGTTGGGTGTGGTGTGGGTTGTGACCGGCGGGTCGGTTGTGGTGTGGGGTCTGATCGACGGGTCGGCTCTGGGGTGGGGCGGGACCGGCGGGTCGGCTGTGGTGTGGGGTCGGGGGGTTTCCGGCCGGTGGCGTACGCAGCGCGGCGGCCGGGGCGTCGTCGGGCCGTGGTGGGTGGCGCGGGGGCAGGACGGGCCGGATCAGGGGGCACCGCCGGCCCCGCCGAATGGCCCCGACTCACCACCAGCGCACTGCCCCTGGTGCGGGATGCCGGCTTCACCGAGATCCGCCCCGGCTCCACCACGGTCGTCGCGGATCAGCCGGCCCTTCACGCATGGTGACCGGCTACGGCCGCACAGGTGCGAGGCCCTGTCCGGCGGCCGGGGTCGGCCGGACCGCGCCGCCGTGCCTCACCGCTCGCCCGTGGCGTTTCTCCTCATCCGCGTCGCCCGACCGATTCCGGCCGACGTCCGTGTCACCGCGGGCGGCCGGTCCGGAGCCCCGCCCGCGGTGACCGTCGGCCGGCGGTCGTACGGGCGGCTGCGTGTGCGCGGCCCGGGGTGGCCGTGGGGCCGTCGGCGTGACCGCGCCGGTCGGCGTCCGCGCGGTGCGCGGCGGGGCAGGGCGCTCCGGGCCGGGGTGGCTCTCGTGACGGCGGGACCGCTCCTGCTCACCGGGTGTGTCACCGGCCCCTCGCTGGAGAACCGCGGCGCGATCACCGCCTCGCCCGGTGACAGCCGGCGGCTGACCATCGGATCGGCCGGCTTCACCGAGAGCGATCTGCTCGCGCAGCTGTACGCGCTGCTGCTGAACCGGGCCGGCTACCGGACGTCCATCCTCACGGTCGCCAACCGCGAACTGTACGAACCCGCCCTGGAATCGGGCCAGATCGACGTCGTGCCCGAGTACGCGGCCACCTTCGCCGACTGGCTGGGCGCCAAGGCCGACGGCCCGCACGCGAAGCCGGCCGGCTCGCCCGACCTGGCCGCCACCATGACCGCCCTGCGCGGGCTCGCCACGCCCCGCGGCCTCACCGTCCTTGACCCCGGGCGGGCGGTCGACCAGAACGCCTTCGCGGTGGCCCGGTCGTACGCCCGCGAGCACCGGCTCAGGACGCTCAGCGACCTCGGCGCGTCGGGGCTGGGGGTGCGGCTCGCCGCGGGCGACGAGTGCGTACGACGGCCGTACTGCGCACCGGGGTTGAGGAAGACCTACGGCATCGACGTCATCGGCGTCGACCCCAAGGGCGTCGGCACCACCCAGGCCAAGCGGGCCGTGCAGAGCGGCCAGGACCAGATGGTGCTCACCACCACCACGGACGCCACCCTGGACCAGTTCGGGCTGGTGCTGCTCGCCGACGACAAGCACCTGCAGAACGCCGACTACGTCGTCCCCGTGGTCAACCGCGCCCGGGCCGGCGGCGCGGGCGTCACCACGGTGCTCGACCGGCTCAACGACGTCCTCACCACGGCGGACCTGGCCGCCATGAACGAACAGGTGGACAGCTGGCGCCGACTCCCCGCAGACGTGGCCCGAACCTACCTACGCAACAAGAACCTACTGAAGTAGCCCACCGCCCCCCTCTGGACCGCCCGCCCCCCACACGCCCTTTCGCCACCCACCCGTCCCACCCCGCTCGTCCGCACACCCCGCGCACGCTTGGCCGCGCGTGTCTCGCCGATGCCGCTCGTCCGCGTGCCCCGCCCGGGCCCGTCGACCGGGTGCCTCGGCCATGCCGCTGGGGCGCGCGCACCGTGCACGTCCCTTCGCCGGGTGCTCCGCCCATGGCCCTTCGGCGCTGTGCGCCGCGCGTGTGTTGGCTGCTCTCGGCTGCGTGCCCCGCCTGCGCGCCTCGGCCGCACACCCCGCGCACGCTTGGCCGCGCGTGTCTCGCCGATGCCGCTCGGCCGCGTGCCTCGCCCAGGCCCGTCGACCGGGTGCCTCGCCCAGGCCGCTCGGCTGCGCGTGCCGCGCATGCCTGTTGGCCGCGCCCCACCGACGCCCCTCGGTGACGCGCCCCACCGAAGCCCGTCGGCGTCGCGCGCCGCGCACGCGTGCTGGCCGCGCTCTTCGGCCGCGTGCCCCGCCGCGTGCCTCGGCCGGCCGCGTCGTGCGTGTCCGTTGGGCGTGCGCCGCTCGCGCATCGGCCGCGTGCTCCGGGTGATCGGCGGTCGTGCCGTGTGGGTGTCAACCGTGTTCGGAGTGTGGCGCCGAGGCCGCGCCGCGTCCGCTCACGCGTCTGCTACCGAGTCGAACGGCACCTGGCGGCGCGGTACGCCGCGCGCGTCCGCGTCCACCGAGCGGCGCAGCGCCTCGTGCAGCTTCGCCGGGGTCAGCACCCCGAGGAAACGCGCGCCGTCGAGCACCGCGACCCACCCGGCGTCGTACTGCAGCATCACCCCGAACGCCTGCTTCAGCGGCGCCCCCACCGGCACCCAGGCGGTCATCCGGTGCGCGAGCCGGCCGACGGGGCCGCCCGCCGCGAGCCCGTCGATGCCCACCCAGCCGTGCAGGTCGCCGTGCGCGTCCAGGACGACGGCCCAGCGCGCCCCCTCGGCCCGCAGCCGCTCCCGGGCACGTTCGGCGGGCTCGTCGAGGCGGGCCACGGGCGGCTGCTCCAGGTCGTCCGGCTCGATCGAGGTGACCGACAGCCGCTTCAGCCCCCGGTCGGCGCCCACGAAGGAGGCCACGTAGTCGGTCGCGGGCCTGCCCAGCACCGCACCGGGCGTGTCGTACTGCTCGATCCGGCCCGGCCCGTACACCGCGATCCGGTCGCCGAGGCGTACCGCCTCCTCGAGGTCGTGCGTGACCAGCAGCACCGTTTTGCGCACCGCGGCCTGCATGCGCAGGAACTCCTCCTGCAACTGCTCGCGCACCACCGGGTCGACCGCGCCGAACGGCTCGTCCATCAGCAGCACCGGCGGGTCGGCCGCGAGCGCCCGCGCCACGCCGACCCGCTGCCGCTGCCCGCCCGACAACTGGTCCGGATAGCGCGGCCCGTAGACGGCCGGGTCCAGCCCCACCAGGTCGAGCAGTTCGGCGGCCCGTGCCCGCGCCTTCGCCTTCTTCCAGCCGACCAGCGCGGGGACGGTCGCGGTGTTGTCGAGGATCGTGCGGTGCGGGAACAGGCCCACCTGCTGGATGACGTACCCGATCCGGCGGCGCAGCCGCACCGGGTCGACGGTGGCGACGTCCTCGCCGCTCACCAGGATGCGTCCGGAGGTCGGATCGATGAGCCGGTTGACCATCATCATGGTCGTGGTCTTGCCGCAGCCGGACGGGCCCACCAGCGTGACGAGTTCGCCCTCGGACACCTCGAAGGAGAGACCGTCCACGGCCGTCGTACCGTCCGGATACCGCTTGGTGACCTGCTCGAACCGGATCATCACCCCACGCTAGCCGCGCCGGATGCGGCATGCCCGGCTCCGCTTTTGAAAAAGGTACAAAACAACTCCGACCGGCCGAAGGGATGACGGTGTGACCGACGGGAGTGCGGCGAAGGACGGTGCTGACCACGGCTGTGGGGGCCGTACCGACGGCCAAGGCGGGCGGCGCCGGCCCCACGGGGGCCGCGCCGTCCTCCGACCCGGTCCGCGCGGCACAGCGGGCGGGTCCGGTCGGGGGTGGTCCTCAGTCGACCAGGACGACCTCCAGCGTCCGGGGCCCGTGCACGCCCTCCACCCGGTCCAGCTCGATGTCGCTGGTCGCCGACGGGCCGGAGATCCAGGTCAAGGGCCGTACCGGATCGAGCCGTTCGAGCGCCTGCGGGACGGCGGAGACGACCTGGTCGGGGACCCGGACCACACAGATGTGGTGGTCCGGGACCAGGGTGATCCGACGCCGGCCCTGATCCGGCGCGCCGTCCAGCACGATGGTGCCGGTCTCGGCGATCGCGACCGCGCACGCCGTGACGACGCTGTCCACCCGGTCGAGTTCGCGCACGGTGCTCTCCGCCCGGTCGGCGACCCGGGCGATGTCCGTGGCCGCGAGCCAGCCCGTGTCGAGACCGGGCGGCACCAGCACGGACGTCGCCCCACGGGCCGCCAGCAAGTCGGCGATCAGCGAGGGCAGTTCACCGGCCGTGCAGCGGTGCACGCGCGCCCGGTAGTCGGCGAGGTTCTCCGCGAGCAGATCCACCGTCTGCGCGGCGCTGCGCTCGCCGTGCGCCCGTAGATAGTCCCGGGCGACGGCCCGTTCGTAGGGCGGGTCGTCGCCCGGTACGTCGGCGAGCGCGCGCCGCACCCGGCCCAGGATCAGTTCCCTGCCGCTCACCGTGCGGCCCCCTTCCCACCGTCGGTGCCGGGCTTGCCGCGTTTGCCTACTGTGCCTGCTGTGCTTGGTGTGCCGATTGCGCCCTGGGTGCGCTGCCACCAGTCGCGGAACGGCTCCGCCGGCACCGCCGGCAGATCCCGGGTGGCGCTCCACGCCCGGCCGGGACCGGGCAGGGTGCGGGGGTGCAGCCGGCGGGTGCGGGAGGCCAGCCGCTGACCGGTGCGCAGCGCTGCGGGATGTGTGAACGCCCAGCGGGCCGCCCGCATCGCGGCCCGTTCCGCCGCGTGCCCCTTGGCCGGCCGCAGCACCACCTTGTCGCCGCCACGGGTCGCCGGGCCGCCCGCGACGACCCGCTCCCGCAGATGCACCAGCACCTCGGGGATGTCGATGGCCACCGGGCACACCTCGTAGCAGGCCCCGCACAGCGAGGACGCGTACGGCAGCGAAGCGTCGATCTCGCTGGCCGTGCCCCGCAGTTGGGGACTGAGGATGGCGCCGATCGGACCCGGGTACACCGAGCCGTAGGCGTGCCCGCCCGCCCGCTCGTACACCGGGCAGACGTTCAGACAGGCCGAGCAGCGGATGCAGCGCAGCGCCTGCCGGCCCACCTCGTCGGCCAGGGTGTCGGTGCGTCCGTTGTCGAGCAGCACCAGATGGAAGACGCGCGGACCGTCCTCGTCGGCGGTGCCCGTCCACATCGATGTGTACGGGTTCATCCGCTCGGCCGTCGAGGAGCGGGGCAGCGTCTGCAGGAACACCTCCAGGTCCCGCCACGTCGGCACGATCTTCTCGATGCCCACCACCGAGATCAGCGTCTGCGGCAGGGTCAGGCACATCCGGCCGTTGCCCTCGGACTCCACGACCACCAGTGTGCCGGTCTCCGCGACCATGAAGTTGGCACCCGAGATGCCCACCTTGGCGCGCAGGAACTTCTCCCGCAGATGCAGCCGGGCGGCCTCGGCCAGCTCGGCGGGCGAATCGGTCAGACCGTCGGGCGCCGGGCGGCCCCACTCGCCCATCTCCGCACGGAAGATGTCGCGGATCTCGCCGCGGTTGCGGTGGATGGCCGGAACCAGGATGTGTGAGGGCCGGTCCTTGCCCAACTGCACGATCAGCTCGGCGAGATCGGTCTCGTAGGCGTGGATGCCCTCCGCCAGGAGTGCCTCGTTCAGCCCGATCTCCTGCGTGGCCATCGACTTGACCTTCACGACCTCCGACTCGCCGGTCTCCTTGACCAGCCGGGCGACGATCCGATTGGCCTCGTCGGCGTCCGCCGCCCAGTGGACGACGCCGCCCGCGGCGGTCACCGACTCCTCCAACCGGACCAGATACCGGTCGAGATGACGGAGCGTGTGGTCCTTGATCTGCCTGCCCGCCTCGCGCAGCTGCGCCCAGTCGGACACCTCCGCGACGGCCTTCTCCCGCTTGGCCCTGATGGTGTGCGTGGCGTGCCGCAGATTGCCCCGCAGCGTCGCGTTGCCGACCGCCTCGTGCGCGGCCCTGGGAAACGCCGGCATGCCGACGAACGTCCCGCTCATGGCGCCGGTTCCTCCTCGGTGCTCGCCAGGATCTCAGCGATGTGGACCGGCCGCAGGCCGGACTTCAGGCGGGTCATCGTCCCGCCGATGTGCATCAGACAGGAGTTGTCGGCCGCGCACAGCACCTGCGCGCCCGTCGCCTCGGCGTTGCGCACCTTGTCCTCGCCCATCGCCGCCGAGACATCGGCGTTCTTCAGCGCGAACGTGCCGCCGAAGCCGCAGCACTCCTCGGCGCCCGGCAGCTCGACCAGTTCAAGACCCCGCACCGCGTCGAGCAGCCGGCGGGGACGGTCGCCGAGCCCGAGGCCGCGCAGCCCGTGACAGGTCGGGTGGTAGGTCACCCGGTGCGGGTAGTACGCCCCGACGTCCGTCACCCCCAGCACATCCACCAGGAACTCCGTCAGCTCGTACGTCTTGGGCACGACGGGCGCGAGCGTGGCGGCGAGTGTGTCCCCGCGGCCCTCCGCCCGGGCCCGTTCGCCCATCCGCGGATACAGCTCCCGCACCATCGCCCCACAGGATCCGGACGGCGTCACGATCGCCTCGTACTCCCCGAAGACATCGGAGAAATGCCGGGCCAGCGGTTCCGCCTCATGCCGGTAGCCGGTGTTGTAGTGGGCCTGTCCGCAGCAGGTCTGGGCCATCGGGAAGTCCACGTCGACGCCCAGTCCGGTCAGCAGCTTCACCACCGCGCGGCCGGTGTCCGGATAGAGCGTGTCGTTGACACAGGTCAGGAACAGTGCGACACGCATCGCGGCTCCTTGTGATCGATCATCCGATGAGTGCAGGGTAATGGGCGGCGTGCCGCCGGGGGAGACCCGGTTCACCGCGCGGTGAGCCGTGCCTCCGCCTCCCGCCAGCGCGCGGCATCGCCCCGCGGCTCGTAGCGGGTCAGCGGCTGGGTACGGGCCAGCAGCCCGCGCATATCGGCGCGGTCCCCGACGAGCCCGTGGGCGCGGGCCTGGACCAGAACGTTGCCGAGGGCCGCCGCCTCGGTCGGCCCCGCCACCACCGGCAGCCCGCAGGCGTCCGCGGTGAGCTGGCACAGCAGCGCGTTGCGGGTGCCGCCGCCGACGATGTGCACCACATCGACCGGGTGGTCGGCCAGCCGCTCGGCGTCCGCGACGGCCCGGCGATGGGCGAGCGCCAGGGAGTCCAGGATGCACCGGGTGATTTCGGCAGGGGTCCGCGGCACCGGCTGCCCGGACGCCAGGCAGGCCGCGGCGATCCGGTCCGGCATCCGCCCGGGCGCGAGGAAATCCGCGTCGCCCGCGTCCACCACCGACCGCAGCGCCGGCACCTCGGCCGCGTCCCGCAGCAGCCCGCCGAGGTCCGGATCGCCCCAGGCCCGTACGGACTCCTGGAGCAGCCACAGGCCCATGATGTTGCGCAGATGGCGGACCGTGCCGTCCAGCCCCAGCTCATTGGTGAAGTTGGCGGCCCGGCTCTGCTCCGTCAGCACCGGCGCGGTCAGTTCCAGGCCCGCCAGGGACCAGGTGCCGGTGCAGATGTAGGCGAAGCGTTCGCCCACGGCCGGTACGGCGGCCACCGCGGACGCGGTGTCGTGCGAGGCGACCGTGGTCAGCGGCACCGGACCGGTCAGCCCGGTCTCCTCCAGCACCTCGGCGCGCAGCAGACCCGCCGGATCGCCGGGCCGGCGCAGCGGCGCGAACAGCCCGAGGTCGATGCCCAGCCGGTCCGCGACAGCGTGCGCCCAGGTGCCGGTGCGGGGGTCGACCAGCTGGGTGGTGGAGGCGTTGGTCAGCTCGGTGCCCTGCTGCCCGGTCAGCCAGTACGCCAGCAGATCGGGGATCAGCAACAGGCGCGCCGCGTGGGCGAACTGGTCGGTCGAGCGGGCGGCGGCCAGCTGGTACAGCGTGTTGAAGGGCGCGTACTGCAGCCCGGTGGCCGCGTACAGCTCGGCCGCCGGGACCGTCGCCCACACCTTCTCCGGAACCCCCTCGGTGCGCGGGTCGCGGTAGTGCACCGGGTTGCCGAGGAGGGCGCCGTCGGCGTCCAGCAGGCCGTAGTCGACGGCCCAGCTGTCGATGCCGACCGAATCCACCTGGCCGGCCGCCCGCAGCCCCTCCAGCACTCCCGCGTACAGGGCCAGGACGTCCCAGCGCAGCCCCTCCGGCAGCCGGACGGGCCGGTTGCCGAAGCGGTGCGCCTCGCGCAGCTCCAGTGTGTCGCGGCCGACGCGGCCGACCATCACGCGCCCGCTGGAGGCGCCGAGATCGACCGCGGCGTATGCCCGGACGGCAGCGCTCATCGCAGGAACGCGGCCGCCACGCCCGCGTCGACCGGGATGTGCAGCCCGGTGGTGTGGGTGAGCTGCCCGCCGGTGAGCGCGAACACGGCGTTCGCCACATGCTCGGGCAGCACCTCCCGCTTGAGGATGGTCCGCTGGGCGTAGAACTCGCCCAGCTTCTCCTCCTCGACGCCGTACACGGCGGCCCGCTTGGCGCCCCAGCCGCCCGCGAAGATCCCGGAGCCGCGGACCACCCCGTCCGGGTTGACCCCGTTGACCCGGATGCCGTGCTCGCCCAGCTCGGCCGCCAGCAGACGGACCTGGTGGGCCTGGTCGGCCTTGGTCGCGGAGTAGGCGATGTTGTTGGGCCCGGCGAACACGGCGTTCTTCGAGGCGATGTAGACGATGTCGCCGCCGAGCCGCTGCGGGACCATCACCCGCGCCGCCTCGCGCGAGACGAGGAAGGATCCACGGGCCATGATGTCGTGCTGGAGGTCCCAGTCCTTCGTGGAGGTCTCCAGCAGCGGCTTGGAGACGGAGATTCCGGCGTTGTTGACGACGAGGTCGACGCCGCCGAAGGCCAGCAGGGCCGCCTTGAAGGCGGCCGTGATCTGCTTCTCGTCGGTGACGTCCACGGTCACGGCGACGGCCTTGTCGGGTCCGCCCAGCTCCTCGGCGACCTCGGCGGCGCCGTCCGCGTTGACGTCGGCGACGACGACGCACGCGCCCTCGGCCGCCAGCCGGTGCGCGATCGCCCTGCCGATCCCGCTGCCCGCGCCCGTCACCAGCGCCACCCGGGTCGCCAGCGGCCTGGGCTTCGGCATCCGCTGGAGCTTGGCCTCTTCGAGCGCCCAGTACTCGATGCGGAACTTCTCCGCCTCGTCGATCGGCGCGTACGCCGAGACCGCCTCCGCCCCGCGCATCACGTTGATCGCGTTGACGTAGAACTCGCCCGCCACCCGGGCCGTCTGCTTGTCCTTGCCGAAGCTGAACATGCCGACGCCGGGCACGAGCACGATCGCCGGGTCGGCGCCGCGCATCGCGGGGGAGTCCGGCAGGGCGTGCCGCTCGTAGTAGGCGGCGTACTGCTCGCGGTACTCGGTGTGCAGCTCGGCCAGCCGGGCGACCGCCTCCTCCAGCGGAGCGGACGGCGCCACGTCCAGGACCAGCGGACGCACCTTGGTGCGCAGGAAGTGGTCGGGGCACGAGGTGCCGAGCGCCGCGAGCCGCGGGTGCTCGGCCCGGGCGAGGAAGTCGAGCACGACGTCGGAGTCGGTGAAGTGCCCGACCTGCGGCCGGTCCTGGGAGGCGACGGCCCGCACATACGGCGCGAGCGCGGCGGCCCGCTCCCGCCGCTCGGCCTCGGGCAGGGCCGTGTAGCCCTCGATCACCGGCCCGAACGGCTCCGCCCTGCCCCGCTGCGCGAGGAAGGTCTCCGCGGTACGGATGATGTGCAGCGAGTTGCGTTCGCACTCCTCGGCGGTGTCGCCCCAGGCTGTGATGCCGTGCCCGCCGAGGACACAGCCGATCGCCTGTGGGTTGGCCTCCTTGACGGCCGCGATGTCCAGCCCGAGCTGGAACCCGGGCCGCCGCCACGGCACCCACACCACGGTGTCGCCGAAGCACTCGGCGGTCAGCTTCTCGCCGTCCGCCGCGCAGGCCAGCGCGATGCCCGAGTCGGGGTGCAGATGGTCCACGTGCGGGGCGTCCACCAGACCGTGCATCGCGGTGTCGATGGACGGCGCCGCGCCGCCCTTGCCGTGCAGGCAGTAGTCGAACGCGGCGACCATCTCGTCCTCGCGCTCTACGCCCGGGTAGACCCCGGTGAGCGCGCGCAGCCGGTCGAGGCGCAGCACGGCGAGCCCGGCCTCGGTGAGCGTGCCGAGGTCCCCGCCGGACCCCTTGACCCACATCAACTCGACGTCGCCGCCGGTGACGGGGTCGGTCGCGGTGCCCTTGGCCGACGCGTTGCCGCCGGCGTAGTTGGTGTTGCGCGGATCCGCGCCCAGCCGATGCGACCGGGCCAACAGACCGACAACTTCGGGGTGTGTCATGAACGTTCAGTCCTTACTGAAGTGAAAAAGAGAGAAACCCAGAAACCCAAGCCCCAACGCCCCAAAGAACCAAGGACCCGACAAGCCACCGACCGATCCACCCCAAGGGGACGCAAGAAACGCCGCGACAAGCGACAACGAGCCACCAGCCGACCGCCGACCGATCCACCCCGGATGGGGGCGCGGGGAACGGCGCGACAAGCCCCGACGTGCCGGCAGCCGACCGCCGACCGATCCACCCCGGATGGGGGCGCGGGGAACGGCGCGAGAAGCCCCGACGTGCCGGCAGCCGACCGCCGACCGATCCACCCCGGATGGGGGCGCGGGGAACGGCGCGAGAAGCCCCGACGAACTGCCAGCCGACCGCCGACCGATCCACCCCCAAAGGGGCGCAAGGAACTGCGCGACCAGCCCCGACGTGCCGCCAGCCGACCACCGACCGATCCGACCCCACCGGTCCCACCCGGCGGAGCCCCCCGCAGGGAACGGTGCGAGAAGCCACAACACCCCCGCAGCCGACCGACGACCCCACCCGGCCCACCCGGCGGAGCCGACCGCAGATCCGGCCAACCCAGCGGAGTGCCTACGCGCCCCATCCCGCCTGCTGCCCGCCGACCCGCTCCGCCACGACCTTCTCGGCCCACCCGGACCGGGCATACGCACCCATCGGGTCGGCGTCGAGGCCCAGCTCCTCGCGCACCTCGGCCAGCAGCGGCCGTACGTCCGTGTTGTACGCGTCCATCAGCACGGCGTTCGCGCCGAGCACGTCCTCGGCCCGCTGCGCGGCGGCCAGCGCCTCCGCGTCCACCAGCAGCGCCTTCGCGGTGGCCTCCTGGACGTTCATCACCGACCGGATGATCGCCGGCACCTTGGGCTCGATGTTGTGGCACTGGTCCAGCATGAACGCCACGTCGGCGGTGAACCCGCCCCCGCGCACCACCTCGTACATGATCCGGAACAGCTGGAACGGGTCGGCCGCACCGACCATCAGGTCGTCGTCCGCGTAGAAGCGCGAGTTGAAGTCGAATCCGCCGAGCTTGCCCTCGCGCAGCAGCGTGGCCACGATGAACTCGATGTTGGTCCCCGGCGCGTGGTGACCCGTGTCCACCACGACCTGCGCCTTCGGCCCGAGCTTGAGGCAGTGGGCGTATGCGGTGCCCCAGTCGGGCACGTCCGTGGCGTAGAAGGCGGGCTCGAAGAACTTGTACTCCAGCAGCAGCCGCTGCCCCTCGCCGAGCCGTGCGTACACCTCGGCCAGCCCTTCGGCGAGCCGGTCCTGGCGGCCGCGCAGATCGTCCTGGCCGGGGTAGTTGGTGCCGTCGGCGAACCACAGCTTCAGGTCCTGCGAGCCCGTGGCGTCCATGATGTCGACGCACTCCAGCAGATGGCCGACCGCCTTGCGGCGCACCGCGGCGTCCGGATGGCAGATGCTGCCCAGCCGGTAGTCGTCGTCCTGGAAGGTGTTGGAGTTGATCGCGCCGAGCCGCAGCCCGCGCTCCTCGGCGTACCCGGCCAGGGCGGCGTAGTCGTCCACGGTGTCCCAGGGGATGTGCAGGGCGACGGTGGGCGCGACTCCGGTGAAGGCGTGCACCTGTGCCGCGTCGTCCAGCTTCTCCCGCGGCGAGCGCGGAACGCCCTGCTGGGCGAACACCTTGAAACGGGTCCCCGAGTTGCCGTACGCCCATGACGGTGTCTCGACGGCCTGGGTCTTGAGCGCGGCTTTCACCGCGGCGAGGTCGGTCACTTGAGGGCTCCCGTGAAATCGGTTGGAACGGCTGAGCGGTGAAACGATTCAGACTCGCAAGCTATGAGTCCCCCGAAGGGGGTGTCAAGCTCTCCCGCGCATCCAGTTTTCCGTGACCCCGCCGTGACCTTCGGCTATCGAAAGTTTTTCGAGACGGACCCATTGACGTGACATGGCTGCCCTGTCTAACGTCCCGGCAATCCAGTTGAAACCTTTCACGACGCCGTGGGGGCCATCCCGCAGGCGTCGTCGAGGAGCCCCCATGACCCACCCGTCCGACACGGGACCGGCGCCGGTGCTGGCGCTGAAGGACCTCTCCAAGTCCTTCGGCGCCGTACGGGCCCTGCGGGACGTCTCCCTGGAGCTGTTCCCCGGCGAGGTGCACGCCCTCGCCGGGGAGAACGGCGCGGGCAAGTCGACGCTCATCAAGACGCTCGCCGGGGTGCACCGACCGGACGCCGGTCAGGTGCTGCTCGACGGCGAGCCCGTCGTCTTCCACGGACCCGGTGACGCCCGAGACGCCGGCATCGCCGTGATCTACCAGGAACCCACCCTGTTCCCCGACCTTTCGATCGCCGAGAACATCTTCATGGGCCGCCGGCCACGGCGCGCCCTCGGCCGCATCGACCACCGGGCCACCCATGCGGCCACCGCCGCCCTGATGAAGCGGCTCGGTGTCGAACTCGACCCCGACCGCCCGGCCCGCGGCCTGTCCATCGCCGACCAGCAGATCGTCGAGATCGCCAAGGCGCTGTCCTTCGACGCCCGGGTCCTGATCATGGACGAGCCGACGGCGGCGCTGACCGGCAGCGAGGTGGCCCGCCTCTTCGGCGTCGTCGAGACCCTGCGCGAGCAGGGCGCCGCCGTACTGTTCATCTCGCACCGGCTGGAGGAGATCTTCCAGATCTGCCGGCGCGTGACCACCCTGCGCGACGGCGCCTGGATCGCCAGCGAACCGCTCGCCGGCATGACCGAGGACGACCTGGTACGCCGCATGGTCGGCCGCGACCTCGACGAGCTGTACCCGAAGCAGACCGTGCGGCCCGGCGAGGTCGCGCTCAGCGTCCGGCGGCTGACCCGCGAGGGCGTCTTCACCGACGTCTCCTTCGAGGTGCGCCGCGGTGAGATCGTCGGCCTCGCCGGGCTCGTGGGCGCCGGCCGTACGGAGGTCGCCCGGGCGGTCTTCGGCGTGGACCGCTGGGACGCCGGTGAGGTCGAGGTCGCTGGCCGGCAGCTGACCAACGGCGCCCCCTCCGCCGCCATGGCCGCCGGGCTCGCCCTGGTCCCCGAGGACCGACGCGCCCAGGGCCTGGTGATGGACATGTCCATCGAACGGAACATCGGGCTGACCGGGCTGCGCAGCACCGTGCGCGCGGGGCTCGTGGACCGCGGTGCCGAGCGCAGCCGCGCCCTCGACTGGGCGGTCAGGCTCCAGGTGAAGTACGCCCGGATCGCCGACGCCGTCGCCACGCTCTCCGGCGGCAACCAGCAGAAGGTCGTGCTCGCCAAGTGGCTGGCCACCGGCCCGAAGGTGCTGATCGTCGACGAGCCGACCCGCGGCATCGACGTCGGCACCAAGGCCGAGGTGCACCGGCTGCTCGGCGAGCTGGCCGCCGACGGCGTCGCGGTCCTGATGATCTCCTCCGACCTGCCCGAGATCCTCGGCATGGCCGACCGCGTGCTCGTGATGCACGAGGGCCGGATCACCGCCGAGATCCCCCGCTCCGACGCCACCGAGGAAACCGTGATGGCCGCAGCCACGGGGAGGGCCGCCGCATGACGGTGACCACCCCGAACCAGACCCCCGTCGCCGAGGTGCCGAGGTCCAGCGGCACCCGCCTGGTCGACCGTGTCTTCCGGATGCGCGAACTCGCCATCCTGGTCGTCTTCCTGGTGATGATCGCCGTCACCCAGGCGGGCAACAGCGAGTTCCTGTCCGAGCAGGGCATCAAGGACCTGCTGCTCAACGCGACCATCCTGGTGCTGGTCGCCACCGGCCAGTCGCTGGTCGTCATCACCCGCAACGTCGACCTGTCGGTCGGCTCCACCCTCGGTATCAGCGCCTTCGCGGCCGGCACCTATCTGCACGGCGGCGGGAACGCGGTCGTCGCCGTCGTCCTCGCGGTCCTGCTCGGCGTCGGCTTCGGGCTGCTGAACGGCCTGCTGGTCAGCCTCGGTCAGGTGCCCGCCCTCGTCGTCACCCTCGGCACGCTGTACATCATCCGCGGCATCGACTCCATCTGGGTCGGCTCCCGGCAGATCACCGCCGCCGATCTGCCGGGCGGCTTCGTCGACTTCGGCTCCGGCGGGCTGTCCGCCGTCCCGTGGCCGGCCCTCATCGCCCTGGCCGTGCTGGTCGCCACCGCCTACTACCTCAAGCACTTCGGCAGCGGACGCGAACTGTACGCGCTCGGCTCCAACCCGGAGGCCGCCCGGCTCGCCGGCATCCCGGTGCGCAAGCGGATCCTGGCCGCGTACACCTTCTGCGGCGCCCTGGCCGGCCTCGCCGGCGCGATGTACCTGGCCCGGTTCGGCAACGTCGACTCCAGCACCGGCAACGGCTATGAACTCACCGTGGTCAGCGCGGTCGTGGTCGGCGGCGTCGTCTTCACCGGCGGTTCCGGGAGCGTCTACGGCGCGGCCCTCGGCGCCCTGCTGCTGACCTCCGTCAACAGCGTGCTGCCCGCCCTCGGCGTCAGCTCGGTCTGGGTGCTCGCCATCAACGGCGTGCTGCTGCTCCTCGCCATCGCGGTCGACCGGGTCGTCGCGCTGCGGGTGGCCTCCGCCCTGAAGAAGTCGGCTGCGAAGAAGACGGTCCCGAACAAGGAGAACGGCCGCCATGCCTGAGTCGTTGACGCGCGCGATCCGCTGGGACACGGTCGTAGGTGCGCTGCTCGTCGTCCTGCTGCTGCTCTCGTTCGGCCTCGTGGACGGCTTCGGCAACGCCCTGAACCTGTCCTTCCTGATCGGCAACACCCTCCCGATCGCGCTGATCGCCCTGCCGATGACCCTGCTGGTCGTCTCCGGCGAGATCGATCTGTCGGTCGCCTCCACCGCCGGCCTGTCGGGCGCCGTCATGGGCAAACTGTGGAACCAGGGCATGACGATCGAGACGATCATCCCGCTGTGTCTGCTGCTCGGCGTGGTGTGCGGGATGATCAACGGGCTGCTGGTGACCCGGCTCGGGCTGCCGTCGCTCGCCGTCACCATCGGCACCCTCGCCGCCTACCGGGGCATCGCACAGATCGTGCTCGGCTCCGACGCGGTCACCGACTTCCCCACGCAGTACCTGGACTTCGCGGCCGGCCGGATCGGGGACACCTTCGTCCCGCAGGCCCTGCTGCCCTTCCTGGTGCTGCTCGCCATCGCCGTGGTCGTCCTGCACGCCACCCCGTTCGGCCGGTCGCTGTTCGCGGTAGGCGCCAGCGAGGAGGCCGCCCGGTTCGCCGGCATCCGGGTCAAGCGGGCCAAATTGCTGCTGTTCGCCGCCACCGGCCTCATGGCCTCCCTCACCGGCGTCTTCTGGGCCCTGCACTACGCCAGTGCCCGCTACGACAACGCCACCGGACTCGAACTCTCCGTCGTCGCCGCGGTGTTGCTCGGCGGCATCGACTTCGACGGCGGCAAGGGCACGCTCGGCGGCGCCATCGCGGGCGTCTTCCTGCTCGGCGCGCTGCAGAACGTGATGAGCCTGCTGAACGTCTCCGCGCAGTCGCAGATCGTCGTCACCGGTGTGCTGCTCGTCGTCTCCGTGCTCGGCCCGCGGGTCGCGCGCCAGATCTCCGTCGCGAGGGCCGCACGCTCCACCGGATAGGCAGTTCGAACGCTGCGGGCCGTCTGTGGCTGGTCGCGCAGTTCCCGGCGCCCCTCGGGGCACTCCGTACTCACCTCCGTCAGAAAGATCCCGCCATGCGAACGTCTTCGATCCGCCGCACCTGCGCGGCCCTCGCCGCCGCCACCTCCCTCGCCCTGGCCGTGACCGCCTGCGGCGGCACCACCAAGAACGACGTCAAGGACTCCGGCGGCGGCTCGAACACCGCGGCCGGCACGGCGAACCCGGACGCCGCCCTGAAGAAGGGCCTCACCGTCGGCTTCCTGCCCAAGCAGGTCAACAACCCCTACTTCACCACCGCGGACAAGGGCGGCGAGAAGGCCGTCACCGAACTCGGCTCGACCTACAAGGAGGTCGGCCCCTCCAGCGCCACCGACACCGCCGGCCAGGTGAGTTACGTCAACACCCTCACCCAGCAGCAGGTGGACGCGATGGCCGTCTCCGCGCAGGACCCGGGCGCCCTGTGCACCGCGCTCAAGCAGGCCATGAAGAACGGCATCAAGGTCGTCACCTACGACTCCGACACCACCGCGGACTGCCGCAACGCCTTCATCTCCCAGGCCGGCGCGGAGGACCTGGGCCGCACCGAGGTGCAGCTGCTCGCCGAACAGATCGGCTACAAGGGCGAGATCGCGATCCTGTCCGCCGCGCAGACCGCGACCAACCAGAACACCTGGATCGACTACATGAAGGAGGAGCTGAAGGACCCCAAGTACAAGGACATCAAGCTCGTCAAGACCGCCTACGGCAACGACGACGCCCAGCAGTCCTTCCAGCAGACCCAGGGCCTGCTCCAGGAGTACCCGAACCTGAAGGGGATCATCTCCCCGACCACCGTCGGCATCAAGGCCGCGGCGCAGTACCTGTCCGGCTCCAAGTACAAGGGCAAGGTCAAGCTGACCGGCCTCGGCACCCCCAACGACATGCGCAAGTACGTCAAGAACGGCACCGTCGACGCCTTCGAGCTGTGGGACCCGGCCAGGCTCGGCGACCTCGCCGCCCGCACCGCCGTCGCGCTGGCCTCCGGACAGATCACCGGCAAGGAGGGCGAGACCTTCAAGGCCGGCGACACCGAGTACACCATCGGCAAGGACGGCGTGATCAGCCTGGGCAAGCCGACCGTATTCGACGCGAAGAACATCGACCAGTTCGACTTCTGATCCGCGTCGGCCACTGATCCGCGTCGGCCACTGATCGGGGTCGGCCACTGATCGGGGTCGGCCACTGATCCGGGTCGGCCACTGATCCGGGTCAGTCACCGAACCCTGTCACCTTCTCTTTCCCCAAGGGGTGTTGATGCAGCGCGTGTGCTTCCTGCTGAAGGTCCGCGCGGACCGGCTCGACGCGTACCGCGAGCGGCACGCCGCCGTCTGGCCCGAGATGCGCGCGGCGCTCTCGGCCGCCGGCTGGCACAACTACTCGCTCTTCCTGCGCGACGACGGTCTGCTCGTCGGCTACCTGGAGACCGAGGACTTCCCGGCGGCCCAGGCGGCCATGGAAGCCACCGACGTCAACGCCCGCTGGCAGGCGGAGATGGCGCCGTTCTTCGAGTCGCTGGACGGTGCCAGACCCGACGAGGCCATGAAACCGCTCACCGAAGTGTTCCATCTGGCCTGACACTGGAGTCTGCTCATGACAAGACGCACTGTGCCGGCCGGCGCCCTGCTCCCGTCCGCCGCGGCGTCCGGCAGGGCCGCCGCGGCGGCCCCCGGCCCGTCCACGACCGCCCCCGGCCGCACCCGGCCGGACCCCCAGGCCCTCGCCCTGCCCATGTGACCAGCCCGTAGCGGGGCGGCACCGACGGTAGTGTGAAGTTTTCCCGCCGCCCCTCGTCTTCCAGGAGGTCCCCGCCCGATGGCCCAGTCGGTGGGTATCAAGGACGTCGCCCGCGCCGCCGGAGTGTCGGTGGGCACGGTCTCGAACGTCATCAACCGCCCGGAAACCGTCGCGAGCGAGACCCGTGCCCGGGTGCAGTCCGCGATCGACCGGCTCGGCTACGTACGCAGCGAGTCAGCGCGCCAGCTGCGCGCGGGCCGCAGCCGGATCATGGGCCTGCTCGTCCTCGACATGGGCAACCCGTTCTTCGTCGACCTGGCGCGCGGCGCCGAGCGGGCGGCGCGGGACGCCGGGCTCGGCGTGATGGTCTGCAACAGCGCACAGAACGCCGGGGAGGAGGCCGAGTACCTGGCCCTGTTCGCCGAGCAGCGGGTGCGCGGGGTGCTGCTCACCCCGGCCGACGCCACCGGCCACAACATCGCGGCCTTCCGCCGGCACGGCATCCCGTTCGTCCTGGTCGACCGGGTCGCCGAGGGCACCACCGAGTGCTCGGTCTCCGTCGACGACGTGGCGGGCGGCGCCCTGGCCGTGCGTCATCTGGTGGACGCCGGGCACCGCAGCATCGCCTACGTCAGCGGGCCGCCCGGCCTGAACCAGGTCCACGACCGGCGCACCGGCGCACTGAACGCGCTCGCCGAGGCCGGGCTCGGCCCGCAGTCCCTGCGCGAACTGCCCACCGAACGCCTCGACGTCGCCGCCGGACGGGACGCGGGCGCCCGGCTGCTCGGCCTCGCCGACCGGCCGACCGCCGTCTTCTGCGCCAACGACCTGCTCGCCCTCGGCGTGCTGCAGGCCATGTACGCGGCCGGGGTCGTCGTCCCGGACGATCTGGCGATCGTCGGCTACGACGACATCGAGTTCGCGGCGGCCGCCGCCGTCCCGCTCACCTCGGTGCGCCAGCCGGCGGTGACCATGGGCGCCCTCGCCGCCGAACTGCTCCTGGAGGAGACGGAGGCGCCGCCGGGCACCCATGAGCACCGGCGGGTGGTGCTCCAGCCGGAGTTGGTGGTGCGCCGTTCGAGTCTCGCCGCCCGCTGATCCCCCGGCCCATAGCCCCACCATGATCCCGGGTGTCCGACGGCCGGCGGACATGTGCTGAACTGGGACGCGTCCATCCGTCCGTCCCGGGAGACCTGTTGAGCCACCGTTACCGCCAGCCAGGCGTCGTCCTCACCGACCATCGCTTCACCGTGCCTCTGGACCACACCGACCCCGCGGGCGAGACCATCGAGCTGTACGCCCGAGAGGTCGTCGCCGGCGACAAGGCACACCAGGATCTGCCCTGGCTGGTCTACCTCCAGGGCGGCCCGGGACACGGGGCGAACCGTTTCATCGGGAGACAGGCGTGGCTCGGCCGGGCCCTGGACGAGTACCGGGTGCTGCTGCTCGACCAGCGCGGCACCGGCCACTCCACGCCCGCCACCCGGCAGACGCTGCCGCTGCGCGGCGGCCCCGCCGAACAGGCCGACTACCTCACCCACTTCCGTGCCGACTCGATCGTCCGTGACTGCGAGCACATCCGCCCGCGGCTGACCGGCGGCGCCCCCTGGACCGTGCTCGGCCAGAGCTACGGCGGCTTCTGCACGGTCACCTATCTGTCGCTCGCCCCCGAGGGCCTGAACACCGCGGTGATCACCGGCGGGCTGCCCTCCCTGGACGCCCACGCCGAGGACGTCTACCGGGCCGCCTACCCGCGCATCGAACGCAAGGTCGGCGCGCACTACGCCCGCTATCCGCAGGACGTCGAGCGGGCCCGGCGCATCGCCGAGCACCTGCTGAACCACGAGGTGGTCCTGCCGGGCGGCCACCGGTTCACCGTCGAGGCCTTCCAGTCCCTCGGCCTCATGCTCGGCTCGGGCGACGGCAGCCACCGCCTGCACCACCTGCTGGAGGACGCCTTCGTGCGCACACCGTCGGGCCCCGAGCTGTCCGACGCCTTCCAGGAGGCGGTCCGTGGGCTGCTCTCGTACGCGGCGTACCCGCTGTACGCGCTCGTCCACGAGTCCATCTACGGCCAGGACGCCCGCCCCACCGCCTGGGCGGCCGAACGCGTCCGCGCCGAGTTCCCGCAGTTCGACGCGGCCAAGGCGGTCGCCGGTGACGCACCCGTGCTGTTCACCGGGGAGACCGTGCACCCCTGGATGTTCGAGGCCGACCCGGCCCTGCGTCCGCTGCGTGAGACCGCCGATCTGCTGGCCGCCCGCGCCGACTGGCAGCCGCTGTACGACCCGGCCCGCCTCGCCGCCAACGAGGTCCCGGTCGCCGCGGCCGTCTACCACGACGACATGTACGTCGACACCGAGTTCTCCCTGCGGACCGCCCGCGCGATCCGGGGCCTGCGCACCTGGGTCACCGACGAGTTCGAGCACGACGGCCTGCGCGTCGGCGCGCCCCGTGTCCTGGACCGTCTGCTGGCCCTGACCCGCGACGAGGTGTGACCGCCGCCGGTGAGCCGGTGACCGGCGGGGCGGGCGCGGCCGGGCGGGGCGTCGGCGTTCGCCCCGCCGGAGCGGCGGACGAGCAGGCCAGTAGGGTGGTCGGTATGTCGGATGAGAGGGACCGTCGATCGGCGCTGCGCGGTGACTGTGCGCGCTGCTTCGGGCTGTGCTGTGTCGCCCTGCCCTTCGCCGTCTCGGCGGACTTCGCCCTCGACAAGCCCGCCGGCCGGCCCTGCCCGAACCTGCGGGGTGACCACCGCTGCGGCATCCACACCGAGCTGCGGTCCAAGGGCTTCGCGGGCTGCACGGTCTACGACTGCTTCGGCGCCGGGCAGAAGGTCTCGCAGCTCACCTTCGGCGGGCGGGACTGGCGCACCGGCTCCGCCGAGCACACCCGGAGCATGGTCGAGTCCTTCCCCCTCGTGCGGCAGCTCCACGAACTGCTCTGGTACCTCGCCGAGGCGCTGGAGCTGCCCGCTGCCCGTCCGCTGCGTACCGAGCTGCGTGAGGCATGGCAGCACACCGAGCGGCTCACCCGGCAGACCCCCGAGGAACTGGCCGTCCTGGACGTGGCCGCCCACCGGCAGCGGATCGACGTGCTGCTGCGGCGCGCCAGCGAGTCGGCGCGGTCGGCGATACCGGGCGCTCGGGGCCGGAAGAAGGACCGGCGCGGCGCTGACCTGGTCGGCGCCCGCCTCAAGGGGGCCGATCTGCGCGGCGCCGATCTGCGCGGGGCCTGGCTCATCGCCGCCGACCTGACGGGCGCGGATCTGCGCGGCGCCGACATGATCGGCGCCGATCTGCGCGATGCCGATCTCACGGGCGCCGATCTGACGGGCGTGATCTTCCTGACCCAGCCGCAGGCCGACGCGGCCCGTGGCAGCGCCGGCACCCGGTTGCCGACGTCGGTCACCCGCCCCGCGCACTGGACAGCGCACCGCTGATCCCCGGCTGGTCCGCGGCAGGGGCGGCCCCGGGCCTGGTTGGCGTACATCTCGATCTCCGATAAGTTAGGCAAGCCTTACCTAAGGAGGTTTCGGATGGGTGACAGCCAGACCTGGACGGCCGGGCCCGGCACGGCCGAGCGGGCCCGTTCGGTGCTCGCCACGGCGTGGTCCTGCGCGGTGACCGCGCAGGGCGGGCGCGAGGAACTCGTCGGGGCGCACACCGTGACCGACGACGGGCGGGTGATCCTGCATGTGCCCGAGGACAGCGCCCTGCTCACCGCGGCGATCTGCGCACCGCGCGGCGAGCCCGCCGCGGTGCTGGAGTTCGCCGACGTGGCACCCGTTCCGCTGCACAGCCGGATCCGCGCCCGGCTCTGGCTGGCCGGCTGGTTCGCCCCCGAGGACGGCCGTCTCGTCTTCCACGCCACCCGGGTGGTGCTGCGCCGCCCGTCCGGTGCCGAGGCCATCGGCCTCGACGAGTTCGCCGCCGCCGCACCCGACCCGCTCGCCGCCGCGGAGGCCCGGCTGCTCACCCATCTCGCCGACGCCCACCCCGACGCCGTCGAACGCCTCACCCGGCTCGTCCGGCCCGAGAGTCTGCACGCCGCGACCCGTGTCGTGCCGCTCGCACTGGACCGGCACGGACTCACGCTGCGCATCGAGCGCACCCGCGCCCACGGCGACGTACGGCTGACGTTCCACCGGCCCGCCGACGACCTCGCCCAGCTCACCGAGCGTATCCACGCCCTGCTGGCGCAGGCGGCCACCGCCGGCTGCCCCCGCGCCCTACAACGGCAGCGCGCAGACGGCGACCGGTGAGGCGAACGGCTCGCCCGCGAGCCGCAGCCCGCCGTCCTCCGCGGCCACGTGGAAGACGCTCACCGTGCCCGAGCGCTGGTTCGCCGCGAACAGCAGCCGGCCGTCCGGCGAGAAGGCGATCTGCCGCGGGAAGTCACCGGCCACCGGCACGCTGTCCAGCAGCCGCAGCTTGGCGCCGTCCGCCTCCACGGCGTAGCGCGCCAGACTGTTGTGGCCGCGGTTGGCGAGATAGGCGAACGCGCCGTTCGCCGTGACCAGGATCTGCGCCGGGTAGTTGGTGCCCGCACCGGACCCGGTGGACTGCGGCTCGCCGATCCGGAGCCGGCCGGTGTCCGCGTCGTACGCGCACACCACGACCGTGTCGTCCACCTCGTTGGCCAGATACGCGAACCGGCCGCCCGGGTGGAAGGCGAGATGCCGCGGGCCGGCGCCCGGCCGGGTGTGCGCCCGGGCGACCTCGGTCAGCGTGCCCCGCGCCAGGTCGAGCCGGTAGCTGTACACGCTGTCGGTGCCCAGGTCGACCGCCAGGACATGACCGCCGTCGGGACCGGTGATGAACTGGTGCGCGTGCGGGCCCTGTTGCCCGGGGCCGGGCGGGCCGGAGTGGGTGGCCAGCGCCGTGCGCTCCCCGAGGGCCCCGGAGGCGCCGATGGGGTGCACGGCCACGCTGCCCGAACCGTAGTTGGCGCTGAGCAGCCAGCGCCCGCTCGGATGCACCGACACATGGCAGGGCGCCGTGCCGCCGGTGCCGCGGGAGCCGAGGATCCGCCGGTCGGCGAGGCGCACGGCGGTCACGGCACCGTGCGTGCGCTCGTCGACCGCGTACAGGGTGCGGCCGTCCGGATGCGCGGCGAGGTAGGACGGGTCGGCGACGCCGGTCAGGGTGCCGGATCGGGTGACGGCGCCCGTCGCCGGGTCGTACCGGGCCAGACCGATGCCGGTGCCGCTGCCCGCGGCCGAGGTGTAGGTGCCCAGGTAGAGGGGGCGCGGGCCGGACGGCTCGGCCGGGCGCCGGGGCGCGGCGGACGACGCCGGCGCGGGCTTTGCCGACTGTCCGGGCTCGGCCCGCGGCGCCGCCGGTGCCGGCAGCGCCACCGAGGCGGCGCCGCCCGCCATCGCCCCGACGAACCGGCGCCGGCTCCAGCCGCCGCCCGTCGCTCCCGCACCACTGCCCATGCCCGCACCTCAAGGAAGTCCGCTGCCCCGGTCGTGACAGCCACCATGGCCCGGACCGCCCCGCCGAAGCAAACGAGGCCGTGGCAGAGCGCGCCCCGCGGCGAGTACGGCCACCCTCCTGCCGCGCTCGGTGCCGCCCGGAATCCGGGGCGGCCGATGCATCAGAAGACGGCGGCGACCCGCGGCTGGACCTCATCGACGGCTGGCCCTTCCCGGAAGGCCGGGCCCCGCCCATGACCCGCGCCACCGGTCGTGCCGACGGGACGCACCGCGGTTACGACGGCCTGCGAGTGGGTGTCGGCCGGAGTGGGGCACGGTGGTGATCGTCTGCGAGTGGGTGTCGGTGGGCCGGAGTGGGGCACGGTGGTGATCGTCTGCGAGTGGGTGTCGGTGGGCTGGTGGGGGGCGTGGTGGTGATCGTCTGCGAGTGGGTGTCGGTGGGCTGGTGGGGGGCGTGGTGGTGATCGTCTGCGAGTCCGTGCCGGTCGGCCGGGCTGGGCGCGGTAACGAACGCCTGCGGACCGGTGCCGGTCGGTCGGAGCGGGGCGCGACGCCGTCCGTGTACGAGCCGCTGACCGGCAGGGTCGGCGTACGGCGAGGGACCGCTACCACTCACCGTCCTCGATCGGTCGGCCCGGTGTGTCCTTCAGCGGTTTGACCTGGCCCTGGGCCGGCGGCTGCCAGGGGTCGAGATCGTCCCCGAGCCAGTCGCCGACCGGCTTGACCGCGCCCAGCGCGTCCGTCGCGGCGAGATCCGCCGCCTCCTCGTCGTAGTAGTCGAACCAGGGCAGTCCCGCCCGGGTGTACGCCGCCCGGTCCACCGGCGACGGCGGCGGCGCCTCGCCCGTGATGCGGCGCCACTGCGGAGGCGTCACCAGATGCACGAACACCCGCCCGGCCGGCTCGTCCGCCCAGTCCCGCGCGGGCCGCTCGTCCCGGTAGACCTCCTGGCGCATCGAGCCGCCGACGCCGAGCCCCATGGCCGCCGCCGCCCGCGCCGGGGCGGCCGGCGCCGGTCCCGCACCCGCGGCGGCGGCCATCGGCAGCGCCGCCCCGTACCCGCCGGCCGGCCCGGAGCGCCGCCGCAGCATCCGCTGGTCCCGGTGCCAGGCCGCGAGCGGCTCCGCCTTCAGCGGGAACGACTGCAACTGCACTCCGCCCCACACCTCCTCGCCCGTGATCTGCCCCTCCACCGTCGCGCCCAGGCCCAGCGGCACGGCCACGAACTGGCGGACCGTGCCGCTGCCCGCGTTGATGCCGTCGAGCCAGGGCTGCCGGGGCAGCACCACATAGTTCTGCGGCTCCCGGGACAGCCAATCGCTCCACGGCCGGCCCGAGACGGCGCACACCTTGCCCACCCCGACCTGGAGCGCGGCCGGCTCCGTCGAACCCGCGAAGTCCAGCCACATCGCCTCGCGCAGGTACACCGGCAGCATCACGCCGCCGCGCGCCCGCCACCGCTCGGGCACCGTGTCCGGATGATCGGCCACCCGCCGGAGCGGGAACTCGCCCAGCCCGGGCGGCAGCGGATGCGTGCCCGTCTCGGGCAGCCGCAGCGTGCGCACGAACCGCACCGCGACCCCGCCCGGCAGCCGCAGCGTGTTCCCGTCGATCCGTACCGCCGTGTCGGTCATGTGCAGGCCCCCTCCGTCATCGGTACGCACCTTCGCCTCGCCGGTCCGCACCTCACCGAAGAGAACGTCCCCCGGTGTCCGAGTGGTTCCGGCGCAGCCGCTCCGGCACGCCCACCCGTTCCCGCACCCAGGACATCCAGGGCAGCCGGTCCCGCTGCTTGCGCGAGACCCGGTCCAGCTCCTCCAGCAGACGGCGCGAACGGTGCTCGGTGTCCAGCTCGTCGATGATCCGGTTCACCTCGGCCAGGGTCGCGCCGAGCAGTTGCCAGCGCCGCGGGTCCCGCTCGGCCTGCTCCCGCAGCAGCAGGGCCACCTTGTCGCGGGTGCCGGCCGCCGTCTGCAACTCGGCGGTCAGCCGCGCCTCGGCGGACTCGGCGCTGACGCTGAGGTCGGTGGTCACCAGCACCGCGAAGCTGACCACCGCGTCGGCGACCTCGGACAGCAGCTGCTCTACGGCGGCGCCCGTCTCCGGCGGGAACAGGGGGTGGGGGGCGCGTGACTTCGCCAGGTCGGTGAAGGTCCGGGCCAGCACCCGCAGTACGACCGTGCAGATCTCCAGCGTGTCCAGTCCCGTCCGCAGCACCACCCGGTGCAGCAGGCCCTCCCGCACGCGCGGATTGAGCCGCAGACTGTCCTCGGCCTGCCGCAGGTCGGCGTCCACCTCGACGATGTCGTGATCCAGCCGGCGCGCCTCGTGCAGCCGCTCGACGGCCAGTTCCCACGGGACGCGCCCCGCGGCCTCCTCGCCCAGCCGCAGCATCAGCTGCCGCACCCGCCGGGCCAGCCCCTCGATCGACTCACCGGCCTCGTCCACCCACACCGGGGGAGCGAGCACCAGGTTGCAGGCGAGCCCGACGGCCGCGCCGATCAGCGTCTCCACCACCCGGGCCCAGGCCGTGTTGCCGACCGTGGTCACGCCGAGCACCAGCATGGCGCTGATCGCCACCTCCGGTACGTACTCGTCGACCCGCACCAGGCGCCCGACGGCCAGCGCGGCCACGATCAGCAGGGCCAGGCTCCACCAGGTCAGCCCGACCAGCAGGCTGAAGGCGATGGCGACCAGGACGCCCGCCACCACGGCGTTCACCCGGCGGATGCCGTTGGTGAGCGTGGCGTACAGGGTGACCTGGACGACGAGCAGGGCGGTCAGGGGCGCGGTGAGCGGCGCGGGTTCCGGGCTCAGCCGCAGCGCGACGACGTACGCGATCGTCGCCGCGCCGGCCGACCGCAGCGTCTGGACGACGACGGGGTCACGGCGCCGCTTCACGAACCGCTTCGGGCCCGCGGTCCACTTCCGTACCTCTGGCATGCCTTCGGCTGTTCCCCGACCACGGACCCGCCGAACGTACCCACCCTGCTCCGACCCCATCCCCAAGCGCCCCCGCCCGGCGCCGAGCGGCGGCGTGACGGCGTCTCGCGCGCGTGGCGGTGGCCGGGGCCCGGGGGTGTGGGTGTGGCTCCCGTGGGGTCGGGCGTAGTCCTGGTCGTGGATCGCGAACGGGTTCCCGGCGCGGGGACCGTCGCACGTGCCCGTCGCCTGCCGGGACATCCACGGGCGGCTCCGCCCGACGACGAGCGGCGGCGTGACGGCGTCTCGCGCGCGTGGCGGTGGGTGCCGGTGTGGCCCCTGTGGGAGTCAGGCGTAGAGCTTGTCGAGGAAGGCGAGCAGGTTGCCCCTCGCGCGGGCGATCTGTTCGTCCTGCGTGAGGCTCTCCTCGAAGCGCAGGCCGGACTCGGGCACCTTCCTGCCGCGCATGTACAGCGAACACGCCAGGTCCGTGCACATGTACACGCCGACCGAGTTGCCCTCGCGGCCCGCCGTCCCCGCCTTGCGGGCCGTCATCAGCGAGACACCGCCCCCGCCGTGGGTCGTCAGGCACACCGAGCACATGCTCCGGTGCAGGAAACCGCGCTGCGCGGCCGGGAAACGCAGCGCGACCCCGACCGGCCGGCCCTCCCGCTCGGCCACGAGATAGCTGCGGTCGGGCGCCCCGGGGTCGCGCCAGCCGAGGAAGTCCAGATCGTCCCAGGGCCGTTCGCCGAGGTCGCGGGGGACCGCCAGCCGCTTGGCCTCGCCCTTCGAGCAGTTGACGAAAGAGGCGCGGATGTCCTGTTCGGTGAGCGATCTCATAGGGGGCCTTTCCGGAGGTACGACGGAACCGGAGCCGGAAACCCGACGGCTCCAGGTCTGCGGGCAGCCTAGGCAGCCCCGACGAGGGGGAGCCAGCGGATTTCCGGCGTACCGCACCGGCGCGGACACGTGGGGCACCCGGCCCGCCCGCCACGGGTGGCGGTCACGGCGGCGGTCACGACACAATTCCCGGCCATGCGGATCACCGAACGCGAACTCAACCGGGCCACCCTGTCCCGGCAGCTGCTGCTGGGCAGGGAATCGCGCGGCGTCGACGACGCCGTCCGCCGGGTGGTCGCCCTCCAGGCACAGCACCCCGCCTCCCCCTATGTCGCGCTGTGGAACCGGATCGACGGCTTCGACCCCGCCGACCTGGACGCCGCCTTCGCCGACCGCACCCTGGTCAAGGCCACCCTGATGCGCATCACGCTGCACGCGGTGCACGCCGACGACCACCGGGCGTTCCGCGAGGCGATGCAGCAGACGCTGTACTCCTCCCGTCTCGGCTACCGTTTCGCGGCGGCCGGGCTCACCCCGGCGGACGCGCACGACCTTGTGCCCCACCTGCTGGAGTTCACCGGACGGACGCGTACGGCAGACGAGATGAAGGCGTGGCTGGAGCGGCGGCTCGGCCCCAAGAAGGCGGTCGGCGCCTGGTGGGGGCTGAAGGCGTACGCACCGCTGCTGCATGTGGCCACCGGCGGACCGTGGTCGTTCGGCCACCGGCCGTCGTTCGTCGCCGCGCCCATGGGCCCGCCGCCCACGACCCGGGACGCGGTGCCGGCCGCGCTCCAGGCCCTGGTGCTGCGCTGTCTGGCCGGGTTCGGACCGGCGTCGGTGGCGGACATCGCACAGTTCTCCATGGTGCAACGGTCCCTCGTGCGTACGGCGTTGAGCGCACTCGACGGCTCGGTCGAGCGGCTGGCCGGGCCCGGCGGCAGCGTCCTGTTCGACGTACCCGGCGCCCCGCGCCCGCCCGCGGACGCCCCGGCCCCGCCCCGGCTGCTGGGCATGTGGGACAGCATCCTGCTCGCCTACGCGGACCGCAGCCGGATCATTCCGCCCGCATACCGGCGGCTGGTGATCCGCGTCAACGGCGACGTGCTGCCCACGCTGCTGGTCGACGGCCGGGTGGCCGGAGTGTGGCGCGCGGTCGACGGCGGCATCGAGGCCACGGCCTTCGCGGACCTGCCGTCCGCCGTCTGGGACGGCCTCGCCGACGAGGCCCGCTCGCTCGGCGCGCTGCTGGCCGCCCGCGCCCCGCGCGCCTACGGCCGGTACGACCACTGGTGGGCCAAGCTTCCCGACGGCGCGACGCGTCGGCTGCTGGCGGGCTGACCGCCCGCCGCCCACCGCCGGTCCGTACCCTGGAGCGGGGCCGCCGCCCGACGGGGCGGCGGACGACGGGACAGGGGAGGGGCGGCACACGATGGAGGACTCCTGGGCACGGGCCCGACAGGCACTGGCCGACGCGGGCATCGCGCCGGACCGGCTCGCCGCGGTGCGCCGGCTCGGCGGCGGCACCTACAACACCGTGGAGGAACTTCGGCTCGCCGACGGCGAACGCTATGTGCTGAAGGTCGCGCCGGCCGCCCCGGGACTGCGCTACGAGGTCCGGCTCCTGGACGCCGAGGCGGAGTTCTGCCGCGCCGCCGAGGCCGCCGGGGTGCCGGCGCCGCGCGCCGTGGCCCTCGGCGCCGGTGCCGACGGGCCGCGGCTGCTGCTGACCGCCTGCCCCGGCGAGCCCTGGGACGGCACCCTGAGCGAGCGTGAACAGACCTCGCTGCGCATCGAGTTGGGCCGCCAGGTGGCCCGGCTGCACCAGGTGTCCGGGCCCGGTGGGTACGGCTACCCGTCCGGCGCCCTCGGTCCGCTCGCCGCCGACTGGCGGACCGCGTTCACCACGATGTTCGACGCCGTCCTCGACGACGCACACCGCTACCGGGCCCGGCTGCCCCGGCCCGTCGAGGAGGTGGCGGGCACGGTGCGGGCCGCCTACGACGCGCTGGACGAGGTCACCGCGGCCCGCCCGGTCCACTTCGACCTGTGGCAGGGCAACGTCCTGGTGGACCGCTCGGCGGGGCCGGCCCGGATCGGCGGACTCATCGACGGCGAGCGGATGTTCTGGGGCGATCCGCTGGCCGACTTCGTCTCCCTCGCCCTGCTCGGGGACATCAGGAAGGAGGAGGCGTTCCTCGGGGGCTACCGGGAGGCCGGGGGCCGTGCCGCGTTCGACACCGCGGCCTGTCTGCGGCTCGCCCTCTACCGCAGCTACCTCTACCTGATCATGCTGACCGAGACCGTGCCGCGGGCGGCGGGCCCGGAACACCAGCGCTGGGTGCGTGAGACGGTCGGCCCGGAACTCGTCGCCGCGCTGGACGAGATCGCCGAGCTGGCTCCCGCCTCTTAGCTCGGGGCGTCGGCCGCGGCGCCCGTAACGCGGTCGTGGTCCTCTTCGGCCCCGGCGTCGGCGCCTGCCTCGTCACCCGGAGGCGGAGCACGGCAGGGCCGTCGAGTGGGGGCATCCGACGGTGCGGGTGCGCGGCCGGCGCTGCGGGGCGCTCGGCCCCGTTTGCCGGGGCCCGTGACCCGGCGTTCACGCGCCGGGCGTTTCGTGGTCGTGGCGCGTGGTACCCGCTCTGCGATCGATCGCATGTGAGGGGAGCGCATCATGGCCGTACGGCGCCGTGGCGAGCCCGCCGAGGGCGGGGCGCCCATCCCCCGTGATCTGCCGGACCAGCAGGCCCGTGCCGGGAACGACCCCTGGGAGGCCGCACCGCAGAACCCGGCGGGCGACACCGATGACGATGTCCCCGACACCGACGAGGCCGGCACGGGACGCGGCGACACGCCGTTCTCGGGGACGGTGCACCCCGAGCACCCGGCACCGGAGGAGCCCTCCGACTGACGGGTGGCGGCCCGTCCACGGGGCGGCCGGCGGCCAGGAACCGTTCGGTGAAGCCGCGCACGCTCTCCGGGTCGCCGAGGTCCAGCTCGTCCACCTCGACGCCGTCGAGGCCGGCCAGTGCCTCGCGGGCGCCGTCGGGGCGCCGGGCGGCACGGCCACGCGGGTGCCCGCGCCGGTCGGCGCGCGGGTGGTCTCCAGACCGAGGCCGGAGCAGCCGCCGGTGACGAGGGCGAGCCGCCCGGTGAGGTCGATGCCCGTCGGCTACGAATTCGAGCGCTCTCGCAGTCGAACGCAGATGCGCGGCCCGGACAGGGGGAAGCCCCGACCGCGACGGGGGAATCACGGCCGGGGCGGCCAAGGGGTGGGCGCGCACGGCGGTCGCCTCTCGGCGAAAGGCTCCACAGGGCTTCAGCCGAACGATCGTCCCTGTGGGCGGAAGATGAGGCCCGGGGACACTGTCCCGTCCGCACCCACGGTCTGTTCAACGGGCAACCACCCCCGGGTGTTCCGGGCGCGGGCCGCCCGCCACCGTGATCCCCGTCACCCCGGCGAGGCGCGCCCCGCCCCACGCCGCGGGATCCGGCCCTCCCGGGTCCAGGCCAGCAGTTGCGCGGCGGTCCAGGTGGTCACCACCCGGTCGGCGGGCACTCCGCACTCCTCGGCCCGCGCGCAGCCGAGGACCTGCCAGTCGAGCTGGCCGGGGGCGTGCGCGTCGGTGTCGATCGAGAACAGCACGCCCGCCTCGACGGCCGCGCGCAGCAGCCGGAGGGGCGGGTCAAGCCGCTCCGGGCGGCTGTTGATCTCCACGGCGGTGCCCGCCTCGGCGCAGGCGGCGAACACCGCGTCCGCGTCGAACCGGGACTCCGGCCGGCCCCGCTCGCCCCGCAGCCGCCCGGTGCAGTGGCCGAGCACGTCGGCGTGCGGACTGCGCACGGCGGCGACCATCCGGCGGGTCATCGCGCGGGCGTCCATCCGCAGCCTGGAGTGCACGGACACCACCACCACGTCCAGCAGCTCCAGCAGCTCCGGCTCCTGGTCCAGCGAACCGTCCTCCAGGATGTCGCACTCGATGCCGGTGAGCAGCCGGAACGGGGCCCAGACCGTGTTCAGCGCGGCCACCGCGGCCAGCTGCTCCCGCAGCCGCTGCGGGGACAGCCCGCGGGCCACGGTCAGCCGGGGCGAATGGTCGGTCAGCACCGCCCACTCATGCCCGAGCCGCGCAGCCGTGCGTCCCATCTCCTCGATCGTGCTGCCGCCGTCCGACCAGTCGGAGTGCAGGTGACAGTCGCCGCGCTGCGACTCGCGCAGCCGCCGGCCGCCCTCGGTGAGGGGAGCGCCGGCCTCGTCCTCCAGGGCGCGCAGATAGCCGGGCACCTCACCGGCCAGCGCCTCCCGCACCACCTGGGCGGTCTTCGGGCCGACGCCCTTCAGTGACTCCAGCGTCCCGGCGGCGGCACGCTCGGCGACCTCGGCCGCGGGCAGGGCGCCCAGCACCCGCGCGGCGGTACGGAAGGCGCGCACGCGGTACGTCGGCGCCAGGGACCGCTCCAGCAGGAAGGCGATCCGGTCCAGCGCCTGCACGGGATCCATCGCCACCTCCACCTCAAGGGTTGCCCAGGCGCGGCGGCGCCGCACGGCGGCCCGCGGGCGTCGTGCGGCGCACGATGATCAAAAGGACATATCGCCCGTATCGCTCATCTGCGAATTAACCTCGATGGCATGACCGAGATAGCGAGCCCGCACATCTCCAGACCCCGGATCCTGGTCCACGGGGTGATGCGGGGCAGGCCGGGCAACCCGCCCTTCCGCATCATGGAGGTCGACGGCCAGGTGGTCGGTGCGGCACGGACCGTGACCGACGTCCTGGAGGTCGCCGCCGCCTACGGCATCACCGTCCACGACCTGGACGACCCGGATGTGGTCCGCTGGGTCGGCGGCGACAAGTTCACCTGGACGCCGCACTGAGCCGCCGTCCGCTCAGCCGACCGCCCATTTCTGGTTGGCGCCGCCCGAGCAGGTCCGGATCTGCAGCCGGGTGCCGTTGGCCGAGTTGCTGCCTGTGACGTCCAGGCACTTGTTCGCCTGCGGGTTCACGATGTCGTGCGCGGCGAGTCGCCGGTCGTCACCGACACCGAGTCCACCACCAGTTGCTGCGGGAACACGGTGGAGCCGTCCGGGTCGCCGGGCCAGTAGCCGCCCACCGCCAGGTTCAGGATCAGGAAGAACGGCTTGTCGAACACCCATGTCCTGCCGCCCAGGTCGGCCGGCGTCCGCCGCTGGTAGACGTTGCCGTCCACGGACCAGGTGATCGAGTCCGGCGCCCAGTCGACGGCGAAGCTGTGGAAACCGTCCGCGAACGCCTGCCCGTTCGGCAGGGTGTAGCCCGCGCCGATGCCGCCCGAGCCGGAGTAGCCGGGGCCGTGGATGGTGCCGTGCACGGTCGAGGGCTCGAAGCCGACGTTCTCCATGATGTCGATCTCACCGGAGTCCGGCCAGTTGACCGGTGTTCCGAGCATCCAGAACGCGGGCCACATGCCCTGCCCCCGCGGGATCTTCATCCGTGCCTCGACGTGCCCGTACTGCGCGGTGAACTTCCCGGAGGTGTTCAGCCGGGCCGAGGTGTACTGGCATGTCCCGTACCAGCACTGGTAGTTGGAGGGGTTCTCGCGCCGGGCGGTGATCACCAGATGGCCCTGGCCGTCCAGGGCCGCGTTCTTGTTGCCCGACGTGTAGTACTGCCGCTCGTGGTTGTTGACGTTGTCGCCGGTCTCTGTCTGCCACTTCGAGGAGTCGGCGGCCGCGCCCGCGGGACCGTCGAAGGTGTCGGAGAACGTCACTGCGGTGACGTCGGCGCCGGAGGAGTCCGCCTGGGCGGGACCGATCGCGGCGGCGGCGACGAGCGCGGCGGACAGCGCGGCGAACAGACAACTGCGGAGCAGGCGTGGGGAGGCCATGGCTCGCCCTTCCGTACGGCGGCCCGGAACGCGCACGTGCCGGGCCGGGGTGGGGGGTGAAGGTGACGCCTCTTGATTCAAGGAGTGAGGTGAGGGAGCGTCAATACTTTGGTACGGACCAGTGTCGGGCGATGGTGTGCCCGTGCGGCGGCCTCGTGCCGCGGTCCCGGTGACGGCACCTCAGGTCTTGCCCCCGCGCGCGTGCACCGCCCGCCCGAGCCGTCGGCCGAGGAACAGGTGGCCCACCAGCGCGCCCGCGGTGTTGAGCAGCACGTCGTCGATGTCGAAGGCGCGGCCCGTGACCAGCGCGCCCTGCGCCAGCTCCACCAGCAGCATCACGATCGCCGTGAGCAGCAGCACCTGGCAGACGCCGCGGGCCCGCGGCGCGAGTACCGGCACCAGCACGCCGAACGGGACGCCGAGCAGCAGATTCCCGCCGATCTGCTTGACGGCGTCGCGCAGCGCGGGCTGGTCCAGATAGGCCCTCAGGGTGCTGCCCGGGCGCAGATTGCTGTGCGTGAGGGCCGCGGACGCGGGGGAGGGCTCCAGGGTGAGCCGGGCCAGCGCGGCGGCGAACGCCACCATGCAGGCGAAGGCGATCAGCATCGCCGGCAGCCGCACGGTCCATGCCGGCGCGCGCCGCCCACGGTCGGCCGGCCGCACCGCGCGCCCGCCCCCGCGGGTGCGGCGCGGCGCGCGATCGGCCTTCCCGCCGCCGTGCGGCTTCCCGGCTCCGCGCGGCTTTCCGGCGCCGGGTGGCTTCGCGGAGCCGCCGCGCACGGCCGACCACACCCTGCGCAGCAGTTCCGTGGGCCTGCCGGCCCCGGCCCGCCGGAACGCGGCGGCGGCCCCCGTCCTGGCCGTACGTTCGGCCTTGGTGGCCTTGGTGGCCTTGGTGGCCTTGGTGGCCTTGGTGGCCTTGGGAGTCTTGGCGGTCCCGGGGGAGCGGTTGCCCTTGGCGGGGCGGTCGGGGCTCGTGGGGCCGGCGTCCTTGGCCGTGCGCGGGTGCGAGGCGGAGCGGGCCATCGGTCCTCCTGTCTTCGCGGGCGGTCCGGTCAGCTCCCGTAGGAGACGTGCACCTCCGTGAAACCGAGCGAGCGCAGCAGTCCTTCGAGCATGGCGGTGGTGTTGGTCTCGGCCCGGGCGGTCAGCCCGCTGCCGCCGGCCGCCTCACCGATGTGCCGCACGGCGAGCTGCTGGACGGCGTGCTCGGTGTTGGGGTTGTCCGAGAAGAAGTCCCCGAGCCGGTCGAGCAGACCGCGCTGCTTGGAGACGGTGTACGAGTGGTCGGCGTCCAGGGCCGGCGTGCCCAGCCGGGCGTGCGGCAGCCGGAGCGTGGCCGACGTGCGGTCGCCGTCGACCGTCACGTCCCGCTCGCCCACCCGGCCGAGATCGACATAGGCGTCCACGGTGCCGGTCCCGACGTACAGGGTGCGGGTGCCGCGGATCGCGTCGGGCAGGAACTTGGCGTCCTTCTCCAGGTCCACGACGACCTGGAAGGTGCCGGACGCGGCGTCGTAACGGCTCATGTCCCGGATCGAGCGGAGGAGCGCCGGTCCTGAGCGGTCGTGCGTCTCGGTGCCGAACAGGTCCTTGATGCCCGGCAGCACGGCCAGCCGGATCCCGGCGAAGAGCACCGCGAGCACCGCTACGACGGCGGTCAGGGCCTTCGCCCAGCCCGGCATGCGTCCGGGCTGCCGTCCGATGGCAGTCGTCATGTCGGCTGGCCCCCTTTCTACTGTCCGGATGCCCGCCGAACGCCCGTACCAGACCGGCGGGTTGACGGGGTGCTGGACTCACCGGGGGCACGCGGGGGCGCACGCCCCCGCGCGCTCACCATGAACCGGAGGTCGTCTCGGGCTGCTCAAGGGCCGCGTCCAGGGTCGGCCGCGGGGGCAGCAGCCGGGCCAGGCCGGTGACCCGCAGGACGCGCAGGGTCAGCGGATGGGTGCACACGAGGTGCAGCCGTCCGCCGCGCTCCAGCACCCTGCCGCGGGCCCGGTAGAGCAGGCGCAGCCCCGAGCAGTCGAAGAACTCGATGTGCCGCAGGTCGATCACGATGCGGGCGCCGGGCCGGTCCGTCACCCGGTCCAGGTACGGGCCGATCTCCGTGGCCGCCGCGATGTCGATCTCGCCGTGGAACTCCAGCACCGTGGCCCCGCGGTCCTGGCGGACGCGCAGGTGCCGGGTGAGCGGTGTGGGTTCCTGCCGCGGTTCCGGGTGCACGATGTCACCTCCCACCCATGCCGGGAAAACCGTTTCCCGCCCTGCAAGTTACCCTCGATGGAAGGAATTTGAGCATGTTCGATTGACATATGTCTTCGAGTTTGGCCGCATGCTGCGTGGTTCACGCCCTCACGCCCCCCCGGGGACCGCCCCGACCCGCGGCCCGGACCCCACCAGGCACCCGACGCCCGGCCCGGGCCCCGCCACGTATCCGGCCCGGGGTCCGGGCCCGTCATGTATCCGGCCTGCTGTCCGGACTGCGTCACCCGTTCGGCGCGCCGCCCGGAACCCCGCTGTTGCCCCGGCCGCCGCACATCGGGGCCAGTCGGACGGGTGTTCGTGTTCGGGGTGGTGGTTGACAGGCTGCGGGGTCGGTGCCAAGTCCCCAGTGTTGTGGGACGTTTGGTGCCTCTGTGGGCCTGTCGGAGAGTGGCGGAATCCTCACCTCCGCCACCGGGAGAAGTTGATCTTTTCGCCTTCGAACCAGATAAGCTCCAGAAAGTCACCGCGAGTTGACGTGACCGTTCCATTGAGCGGTCGGCTCGCCGTGCCCACTCATGAGTGCGGCCCTCGCGCACCCCCTTGTTGTGAACGCTTTCTAAGGATGCAGATGGAACTCGCCACTCCGCCACCGGCGGCGCGGGCCCCTGTCGCCTGGTACAGCTGGTGGCTGATGCCACTGGCCTTGGGAGGCGGGACGGTTGCCGCCACCTTCATGAGCTCCGAGCACATGACCGCCGCCGCCGTCGCCGGTGCCGCCGCGACCGCCGCAGGCTCCGTGTGCGTACGGCAGCTGATCCGCTCGCAGCGGCAGTTGCGCGGCCTCGCGGACAGCTCACGTACCACGCAGGCCGAGCACGCGCAGCAGTGGCAGCAGCATGTCGCGGGACTGGAACGGAAGTTCGCCGCCGAGCGCGCCTCGCTGGAGACACGGCTGACCGAACAGAGCGCCGCATTCGAGGCCCAGGCCGGTGAGCAGGCCGCGGCCCACGAGGCCCAACTCGCCGACACCGCACGGGCCTACGAGGAACGGCTCACCGACCAGGCCACGTCCTACGAGGCCCAGCTCGCCGACCGGGCCGAGATCTGGGAGGAACAACTCGCCCACCAGCGGGCCGCGGTCGCCCGGCTCGCCGAAGAGCAGCTGCCCGAGGCGCTGAAGCGGCTGCGGGCCGGCGACGCCATCGACGATGTGCTGCCGACCACCTGGAAGGCCGAGGGCGCGCCGGAACTCCAGGCCGACCTGCGCCGGATCCTGCGGACCTCGCTGATCGGCATCGAGGAGGAGTTCAACCGCTCCACCTCCGCCGAGCAGGCCGTGATCAGCATCGGCAACCGCATCCACGTACTGACCAGCAAGCTCCGCGGCCGGCTGCACGAGATGCAGGGCGAGCACGGCCGGCTGCCCGCCGTGGCCCGCGGCCTGATGGAGCTGGACCAGGAGCTGGGCCCCGCCGACTCGCTCGCCGCGAGCATCGGTGTGCTCGGCGGCTCGGACCGGCCGGGCCGGCAGTGGCAGGAGCCGCAGCGCCTGCTGAGCGTGGTGCGCGGCGGCATCGGCCGGATCAAGGACTTCCACCGCGTCGAGGTGCGCCATCTGCCCGAACTCGGCGTCGACGGCGGTCTTGTGGACCATCTCACGCTGATCTTCGCGCATCTGCTGGACAACGCGGCCCGGTACTCGCCGCCCACCGAGCCGGTGGTGGTCTCCGGCAAGGAGGTCCCGAACGGCGTCGGCATCGAGATCCAGGACTCCGGCAAGGGACTGAGCGAGGAGAAGAAGCGCGAGGCGGCGCACTCCCTGGCGGGCACCGCGGCCGGGCCGGGCCTCGGCGGCATCTCCGAGGACGCCACCATCGGTCTGCGGGTCGTCGGCATCCTCGCCCGCCGCTACGGCATCCGCGTCACCTTCGCGGACTCGCCCTGGCTCGGCACCTCGGTCGTCGTCGTGGTCCCGCACAAGTACTTCAGCCCGCTGCCCACGGTCCCGGCCGCCGCCCCGCCCGCCTCCGCCGCCGGAGCCCCGGTGCCCGCGGCGGCCCCGGCGCCCGCCGCCTCCCACGGCCCGGTCGCCGCACCGCCCGCGGCCGAGCCCGCCGACGCCCTGGACACCACGCCCGGCGGACTGCCCCGGCGTCGGAGCAGACGGCACGATACGGAGCCGGCGCAGGAGGCCGGACGCGGCGACGCCACAGCCGTCTCCGCCGTACCGCCGGACGCGTCCTTCGCCGGTCTGGCGGCGTTCGCCACCGCGGGCCGCGACTCCACCGCGGGCCGCGACTCCGCCGCCCGGACGGCGTCGCTTCGCTCCGGATCCGTCGAGGACGACCGCGCAGGCACCGCGCCCGCCGCCGACGCGCACGCGTTCGCCGAGTCCGGTGAGGCCGCCCCCGGCCCCGTGCCCGAAGCCGCCGCGGCATCCGCGCCGTCCGCCGACCGTGAGTCCACCGAGCACCGCACTGAAGAGAGCGACTAGTCCACATGACGCAACAGGGAACCGACGTGAGCTGGGCGCTGCGCGATCTGGTGGAGAGCATCCCGGAGATCCGCTTCGCCCTCGTGGCCTCCAGCGACGGCAAGGCCATCACTTCCTTCGGCGCCGAAGACCCCGACGACGTGGACCGCTTCGCGGCGGTGGTGGCGGGCCTCCAGGCCCTCGCCCAGCCGGTCGCCGAGCAGTTCCCCAAGTACGCGGGCCAGTTGCGGCTCGCGATGATCGAGGTCGACGGCGGGCATCTGTTCGTCGTCCGCGCGGGCGTCGAGACCTATCTGGGCGTGCTGGCCCGCGAAGGACTCGACCAGGGCCTGCTCGGCCACCAGATGAGAGACCTGGCCCGCCGCATGGGCGAGCTGCTCGGTACCACTCCGCGCCTGGAGGAGCACTCTGGATGAGTGCTCCCCGCCGGCCCACGGACCCTCCCCCCAGCTCTCGGCCGCGCTCGGGCAGGGGGGACCCCCAGGGCCTTGAGCGCTACTACGTCCTGACCAAGGGACGCAGCAGGCCGGGCGGTTCGGCGTCGAGCCTCGACGTGGCGACCCTCATCGTCTCCCGCACCGCCCCCGCCCCGGGCATGCAGCACGAGCACGAGGAGATTGTCCGGCGTTGCCGCGATCCGCTGTCGGTGGCCGAACTCGGCGCCCATCTCGGATTGCCCTTCAACATTCTCGCGGTGCTGCTGGCGGATCTGCTGGACGCAGGCCGCGTCGAAGCCCGTGATCCCATCCCGGCGCACGACGCCGGGCGCGGGCCCGACCTCGCGCTCCTTCAGGAGGTACTCAGTGGACTTGAAAGGCTTTGACCAATCCGGCCGGCCCGCCGCCGGAGGCACCCGCTCGGTCAAGGTGATGATCGCCGGTGGGTTCGGCACCGGCAAGACCACCATGGTCCGCTCCGTCAGCGACATCAAGCCGCTCACCACCGAGGAGACCCTCACCCAGGCCAGTGTCGGCGACGACCATCTCATCGGCATCGCCGACAAGGCCGAGACCACCGTCAGCCTGGACTTCGGCAAGATCAGCCTCAACGACAGCCTGATGCTCTACCTGTTCGGCACCCCGGGCCAGGAGCGGTTCTGGTTCCTGTGGAACGGCCTGTTCAAGGGTGCGCTGGGGGCTATCGTCCTGGTGGACACCCGCCGGCTGGCCTCCAGCTTCCGGGCGATCGAGGAGATGGAACGGCAGAACGTGCCGTTCGTCATCGCCCTCAACGTCTTCCCCGACTCCAAGGACCACCCGGTCGAGGAGATCCGGGACGCCCTGGACATCTCCCCGCACACCCCGGTCGTGGCCTGCGACGCCCGCGACCGTGCCTCCAGCCGTGATGTGCTCCTCGCGCTCATCCGTCATCTGCAGGAACGCTCGGCCGTCGCAGTGGAGTCCCGATGAACGACCAGTCCCACGGCAGCGGCGCCGCGGGTGGCTGCCCGGTCGCCCACGGCGCGGGCGTCACCCGGCTGTACGGCCCGGAGTCGGAGCGGGATCCGCACGGCATCTACGCGCGGCTGCGCGAGCAGCACGGCACGGTCGCCCCGATCCTGCTGGAGGGCGACATCCCCGCCTGGCTGGTGCTCGGCTACCGGGAGAACCGGCGGGTACTCGACAACCCGCTCCAGTTCAGCCGGGATTCACGGATCTGGCGGGACTGGCAGGAGGGCCGGGTCGCCGAGACCTCGCCGCTGATCCAGATGCTGGGCTGGCGACCCGACTGCGTCTCCCAGGACGGCGAGCCGCACCGCAGGCTGCGCGGCGCGGTCACCGACAACCTCCTCGGCGTCTCCGGCCGCGGCATCCGGCGGCATGTCACACACTTCGCGCACAAGCAGATCGACGCGTTCGCGGACGCGGGCCGCGCCGACCTGGTGACGGACTTCGCCGACTATCTGCCGATGCTGGCCCTCACCCGGGTCCTCGGGCTGGCCGAGCGGGAGGGGCGCAGTCTCGCCGAGTCCAGCAACCAGATCCTCAAGGGCGGTGCTGACGCGCTCGCGCACAACGAGAAGATCATGGGCGTACTCGCCGAGCTGGCGGCCCGCAAACGCGCCGAACCGGGTCCCGACTTCGCCTCCGGGCTCATCGAGCACTCCGCCGACCTGGACGAGGACGAACTCGTCAACCATCTGCGGCTGGTGCTGATCACCGGTCACACCATGACCAGCAATCTGCTGGCACGGGCCCTGCAACTGGTCCTCACCTACCCCGAGCGGCGCTCCGAACTGGTCAGTGGGCAGCTGAACATGTCCTCCGTGGTGGAGGAGGTCATGTGGAACACCCCGCCGCTGGCCGTGCTCCCGGGCCGGTTCGCCACCTCCGACCTGGAACTCGGCGGCTGCCCGGTCAAGGAGGGCGACCTGCTGGTGCTCGGCCTCGCGGCGGGCAACGCGGATCCGCAGATCCGCCCGGACCCGACCGTCTCGGTCGTCGGCAACCAGTCGCATCTGGCGTTCAGCGCCGGGCCGCACGAGTGCCCGGGGCAGAATCTCGGCCAGGGCATCATCGAGACGGCCGTCGATGTGCTGCTGCACCGGCTGCCCGGGCTGCGGCTGGCCGTACCGGCGCAGGAACTCACCTCGACGGCCTCCACCTGGGAGTCCCGGCTGGACAGCCTGCCGGTGGAGTTCACCGCCTGAAACGCGCGCGGGCCGCCGTCCGACCGGACGGCGGCCCCGCGGCGTTTCACACGGCGAGCAGATCGTCCACCGAGCCGCGCCCGGCCAGTTCGGCGTTCACCGCCGGCCCCTCCTTGGCCGCCGCGTAGCGGCCGGTGGTCAGCGCCCACTCGTAGTTGCCGTTGATCCAGTGCTGGATGGCCTCCACGCCCATCCGCACCCGCTGCCGCCCCGTCTCGTCCAGGCCGAGGTCGTCGCACATCCGCGGTACGCGCGCCTCCAGGGCGACGTACTCCTGTAGGCACTCGGTCGTCATCCGGTACGCCTCGTCGGCCGCGTCCTGCCAGGAGCCGCCCCGCTCCCGTTGCAGGACGCATATCAGGTTGTGGCCGTCGCCCCGGCGCCGCTCGCGCTCGAAGGAGTGGATGTCGTTCATGAACCCGATGGTGTCGGCGGCCAGATCGCGCATCCGCTCCATCACCGGGTGGGCCTGCACCTCGGCCGGCACCTCGAAGCGGCGGCTGCGCTCGCCCGCGTCGATGCTGTGGTGGATGCCCACCGTGCGGCGGCGGAAGGCCGTGTACTCGTTGAGCGTCAGCGTTCCGGCCAGCCCGCGGGCCGCCAGGTCGACCTCCTCGCAGTGCGCCACGAGGAACCGTCCCCAGGAGGCGGCGAACCGGGATTGCCAGGTCAGGGACATGCCATCCGAGAGATGCTGCCAGACCTCCGCCCAGGCCACGGTGATCGGGCAGACCACCCGGGGCCGGGTGCCGGCCGGGCGCAGCGGCGTGACGATCAGCTCGCGCGCCACCTCCGCGATCCGGTCGGCGCGGTCCGGCCGGCCGGTGTCGAACTGGTCGTCGAAGAGGAAGGCGAGCGAGAACCAGTTCATCAGGACGACCATGTCGTCGGCCGAGGCATGCGGATAGGTGCGCGCGGCTGCCTGCGGCAGGTCCCAGGACCGGTACTCCGCGAACCCGGCCTGGCTGCGTACCAGGCCCATGTCCCAGACCCAGCGCAGATGGCGGGATCGCGCGGACTCCAGATGCGGGCTGACGGGGGTCTCGAAGGGCAGGTCGAAGGTGACGTCCTGCGGCATGCGATTCCTTTCGGGGAGACGGAACGCAGAGTCCCCCTGTCCCTGCGAGCGGGCGGCCGCTTCGGCTGCCCGCGCCTCGAACTCAGCTTTCTGGCCGGTAAGTTGAGACCGGAAGCAGTACGAGGCTGCCCAGAGCCTAAATGATCTATCCCGCAAGATCGCCGTGATGTGGATTACTGCTCACGCCCCCCACGCCGCGTACACTCCCCCACCCCCACAAAGCCCCCCACCGGCCCGCGCCCCGCTGGGCACCGCCAGTTGTTGCACAGAACATCGCCGGGCGCAGGGTTCCCGGGTGTGGCCGTTCGGCCGGGGCGGGGGAGGGAGGGCGAAGTCCTCCCGCAAGGGCCCGGACCCCGCGAACGCGGCAGGCCGTCGGGGCTGCACGTCCTGGAGAATGCGCCGGATGCGGTCGGGCGGCGGCGCTCAGCCCGTGGCCCGCCGCCTCGATCGCACCCAGCGTGCCGCGCAGCACCCACCCGCACATGACGGCCGCCGCCCGCCATCGGGTGACCACCGAGTGGGCCCGCGCCGCGCAGGGCGTCGTCGGGGCCATCAACCGCTCCCACGCTCGGATCCCTGGGTGTGGCCGTTCGGGCGGGGTGGGGGAGGGAGGGCGAAGTCCCGCCGCGCGGGGCCTCCCCCACACGTGCCCGGCAGGGGCCTGGGGCCGGGGCGTCCGCCCCGCCACCCGAGGGTCTCCCCCACATGTGCCCGGCAGGGGCCCGCGCCGCGCATCCCCACCCGCACATCACGGCCGTCGCCTGCCATCGGGTGGCCACCGAGTGGGCCCGCGTCGCGCAGGCCGTCGTCGGGGCCGTCGAGGGCTCTCGCGCGCGGGCAGGGCTCCTCCGCGTGGGCGTACGGTGAAGCCCCGCCGCGACGGGGGAACGCGGCGGGGCCTGACGCACACGTGCCCGGGCCGGGGTTCGTTCATGCCTTGTGGCGGCAGATTTTCCGGATGGCTTCGACGCCCGGCCGGATTCAGCTCCCGGCGACCGGTTCGAGGACGAAGACCGGGATCTCGCGGGACGTCTTCTCCTGGTACTCGGCGTACGGCGGATACGCGGCCACCGCCCGCTCCCACCACTCGGCCTTCTCCGCGCCGGTGACCTCCCGGGCCGTCATGTCCTGCTTGCGAGGCCCGTCCTGCAGTTCCACCTGTGGATCGGTGGTGATGTTGAAGTACCAGACCGGGTGCTTGGGCGCACCGCCCTGCGAGGCCACCACGGCGTACCGCCCCGCGTGCTCGACCCGCATCAGGGGCGTCTTGCGGATCTTGCCGCTGCGGGCGCCCCGGGTGGTCAGCACGATGACGGGCAGCCCCGTGTCCCGCAGCGTCGTGCCCGCGGTGCCACCGGACCCCTCGTACAACTCGACCTGCTCCCGGACCCATGCGGTGGGGCTGGGCTCGTACTCGCCGTCAAGAGGCATGCTCTTCGTCCTCCTCGTCGCGACAAAGGCTCACTGACACCACGGTTCAACACCGGTGACCGCGGATTTCATCCAGAGCGCGCCGCGGGCGATGGACTATCGTGGAATGGCTGGTTCCAGTTGGCCGGCGCCCTCGTGAGGGCCGCCGGGCCACGAAACGGAAGAGTCGCTTCCCGGCCAGATTCCCCAGGTAACCGATCTGGCCGAACTTTGCGTCGCCCGTTAGGTGCCTCGGGCATCTAATGAAGATCGGTACGAAGCACTCTTCGTCTGTGAGGTCTTTCATGACGGAATTGTCGGAGCCCGTCGCCTTTCCACAGGACCGGACCTGTCCCTACCAGCCGCCCGCCGGATACGACCCGCTGCGCGCCTCCCGGCCGCTGGCCCGCGTCACCCTCTACGACGGGCGCCCCGCCTGGCTCGTCACCGGGCACGCCCTCGCCCGCGACCTGCTGGCCGACCCGCGTCTGTCCAGCAACCGCACCCGTGCCGGCTTTCCCATCACCACATCCCGGTTCGCCGCGATCCGCGACGTCACGACGGCCCTCATCGGCGTCGACGACCCCGAGCACCGGGACCAGCGCCGGATGATGGTCCCCAGCTTCACGCTCAAGCGGGCCACCGCGCTCAGGCCGAGCATCCAGCGCATCGTCGACGACCTGCTGGACCGGATGATCGCCCAGGGGCCGCCCGCCGAACTGGTCAGCGCGTTCGCGCTGCCCGTGCCCTCCATGGTGATCTGTGCGCTGCTCGGCGTTCCCTACGCCGACCACGAGTTCTTCGAGGAGCAGTCCCGGCTGCTGCTGCGCGGCCCCACGGCCGAGGCGGCACGGGACGCCCGGGCCCGGCTGGAGGAATACCTCGGTGACCTGATCGACCGCAAGCGCGAGAAGCCCGGCGAGGGCCTGCTGGACGAACTGGTCGAGCAGCAGGCGCGCGAGGGCACCCCGGACCGCAAGGAGCTGATCGCCCTCGCGATCATCCTGCTGGTCGCCGGCCACGAGACCACCGCCAACATGATCTCGCTCGGCACCTACACGCTGCTCCAGCACCCCGAGCGGCTCGCCGAACTGCGCGCCGACCCCTCCCTGCTGCCCGCCGCGGTCGAGGAACTGCTGCGGATGCTGTCCATCGCGGACGGGCTGCTGCGGCTCGCCACCGAGGACATCGAGGTGGCCGGCACCACCATCCGGGCCGGCGACGGCGTGGTCTTCTCCACCTCGGTGATCAACCGCGACGCGGACGCCTACCCCGGACCGGACACGCTCGACTGGCACCGCTCGGCCCGCCACCACGTCGCCTTCGGCTTCGGCATCCACCAGTGCCTCGGCCAGAACCTCGCCCGCACCGAGCTGGAGATCGCCCTGGCCGCCCTGTTCGAACGGCTGCCCACGCTCCGTCTGGGCGCGCCGGCGGACGAGATCCCGTTCAAGCCCGGCGACACGATCCAGGGGATGCTGGAACTCCCCGTGACCTGGTAAGAGGCTTGTGCCATGCACATCGACATCGACATCGACAGGGACGTCTGTATCGGCGCGGGTCAGTGCGCGCTGACCGCCCCGAACGTCTTCACCCAGGACGACGACGGCTTCAGCACGCTGCTGCCAGGCCGGCAGGACGGCGGCGGCGACCCCCTGGTCCGCGACGCCGCCCGCGCCTGTCCGGTCGGCGCCATCACGGTCACCGATCAGCCGGCCTGACCCCGGACCGGCCGGGCCCGCGGCGGCGTAGGGTGCCCGGATGACCGAACCGGACGAGAAGCCCTTCCTCCAGCTCGTCGTGTGCGCGGCCGGGATCGCCGCGGGCGTAGGCAAACTGATCACCGCCGCCCAGGAGCGGAACTGGGCGGTCGGCGTCACGGCCACCCCGAACGCCCTGGGCGGCTTCTTCGACGCCGGTGCCGTCGCGGCGCAGACCGGCCGTCCCGTCCGCTCCGCGTGGCGCGCCCCCGGCGAGCCCCGCCCCTTCCCGCCGCCCGACGCCGTGGTGGTCGCGCCCGCCACCTTCAACACCGTCAACAAGTGGGCGGCGGGGATCGCGGACACCCTCGCGCTCGGCACCCTGTGCGAGGCGTACGGCCTGGGCGTGCCGATCGCCGTCCTGCCCTGCGTGGGCGACGCGCTGGCCGCGCATCCCGCCTACCGGGCGAGCCTGGAGCGGCTGCGCGCCATGGGCGTACGCATCGGCGAGCCGTACACCGGGGAACCCGATGCGAGGGGTCACAGGCCGGACTTCGAGTGGGTACGCGCCCTCGACCTGCTGGAGCGGCCCTAGGGCAGTCCTAGGGCCGCTCCAGCCGTGCGCCGGGCAGGGCGTGGGTCAGCGGACCTTGCGCACGTAGCCGTCGCTGCCCGGAGTCGACACCGCGAGGTCCCGGCGGACGATGCTGAGGCGGTCGCCGAAGCCCGCGAGGGCCTTGCGCAGTCCTTTGTCCGTGTACTCGACGATGAGGACACGGTCGTCGAAGGCGTCGGCGTACGCGCCGCACTCGTCCCACTCGGCGCACTCCTCCACCACCGCGAAGTCGAGCCCGGCCCGCCGCCTCTGGTCGGCCAGTTCCAGGGTGTTCTTCTGCGCGATGGCCAGGTTCCGGGCGTGCGCGTGCCGGGACAGCAGGGTGATGAACGCGGTCGCGTCCTCGGCGGTCAGCAGCTTCTGGGACCGGGTGTAGCTGTCGTAGTTGTCCGGCTCGACCGCGTCGAACCCCTGGTCGGCGCAGCCGTCGATCCAGCGGTTCACCCGCTCGGCCACCCGTGCACGCTTGGCCTCGGTGCCGATGTCGAGCAGCGGTTCGTCCCAGTCCTCGTCCACGACGACCTTGCCGTGGGCGTCCCGCAGCAGCAGGCCGGCGGGCCATGCGTCGGCCTCGTCCGGCTGGGCCTGGAAGGCGTTGACGTAGCAGATGTTGTACAGGCCGGGCGCGGGCGGGTCCGTGCGGTCACGGCTGACGACGCGGACGCCGGCCGGGGGCTGATAGGCGCCGCCGAGCTGGTAGTCGAAGCCGGCGTGCCGCGGCGGAAGCCGTATCCCGGACGACGCACGGCCGGAATCGGGCCGGGTCTTTTCGGACTCCGCCGAGGATCCGCAGCCGGCCAGCAGCAGGGCCGCCGTGACGACCGTGGCCACGAGCCGCGCGCCGACGGCCGTCGCGGGACCTGCGACGCGGAGTGCACCCTTCGCGGGCATGACCGCTCCATCCATCGCGGGTACGGCCCCGCCTCGGACCCGTGGGGCGGTCCTGGCGACTTCGGCCGGGCTGAGAACGTGTCCGTCACCGGCTGGGCGCACCTCTGGGTGTCCGCGCGGGGCGCCGGACACATGATCACGATCAAAACCCGCGCGCCCGGCCGCAGTCAAGTCGGGAGGTGGCGACGCCGTACGCTCCGAGGAGGTAACCGTCCCGAAGGCAGGAGCAGCAACGATGCAGTACGTGAAGCTCGGTTCGACGGGCCTGGACGTGTCGCGGATCTGTCTGGGCTGCATGACCTACGGGGAGCCGGACCGCGGCGTCCACGAGTGGACCCTCGGCGAGGAGGCCGCCCGTCCGCTGATCCGGCAGGCGCTGGAGGCGGGCATCAACTTCTTCGACACCGCGAACGTCTACTCCGACGGCACCAGCGAGGAGATCGTCGGCAGGGCGCTGCGCGACTTCGCCCGGCGCGACGAGATCGTGCTGGCCACCAAGGTGCACGGCCGGATGCGGCCCGGACCCAACGGGGGCGGGCTGTCCCGCAAGGCGATCATGTCGGAGATCGACCACAGTCTCACCCGGCTCGGCACCGACTACGTCGATCTGTACCAGATCCACCGCTACGACCATGACACGCCTGTCGAGGAGACCATGGAGGCGCTGCACGACCTGGTCAAGGCGGGCAAGGTGCGCTACATCGGGGCCAGTTCGATGTACGCGTGGGAGTTCTCCAAGGCCCAGTACACGGCGGACAGGCACGGCTGGACCAGGTTTGTGTCCATGCAGAACCACTACAACCTGATCTACCGCGAGGAGGAACGGGAGATGCTTCCGCTCTGTGCGGACCAGGGTGTGGGCGTGCTGCCCTGGAGCCCGCTCGCCCGCGGCCGGCTCACCCGCGACTGGGACGCCGTCACCGAGCGCAGCGCCAACGACACCTTCGGCAGCCGGCTCTACCTGGACAGCGACCGCTCGATCGTCGAGGCCGTCGGCCGGATCGCCGCCGAGCGGGAGGTGCCACGGGCCCGGATCGCCCTGGCCTGGCTGCTGCACCGGGCCACGGTGACCGCGCCGATCGTCGGCGCGGCCAAGCCGCAGCACCTTCAGGACGCGGTCGCCGCGGTGGAACTGGAGCTGACCGACAAGGAGATCGAGGAACTGGAGCGGTCCTACGCCCCGCACGCCATCAGCGGCCACTGACGGTCGGTGGGGCTGTCCGTGCGGCGCGGGGTCCCCGCCGCACGGACCGGCCGGCGGAGGGCACCGCGGTCAGACCGCCTATCGGGACTTAATTCGGTCGTCGCCCGGCGACAACCGGCAAATGCTGCACCCTGACTTTGCGTCAATTTCCGGTGCCCCGCCGATGAATGCCAAAAACCTGGAATCCCTTGTTCTGACATGAGGCCCTGTGCCAAGGTGTGCCGTGCGGCGCTGCGGACCATTGATTTTCTGTCAAAAAGGCCGCGCACGGCCGACGTTCGAGATGCCGCGTCCCCTGGTACGGACTTATTTCGCATGGCATCTGGGAGGAATGCAGCCGTGAAAGACGCAGGCCCGCCGAATTCCCCGGTTTCCGCTCAACCGTTCGACATCACGGACGAGCAGTTGAGCACCGAACTGGGGAAGTGGACGGGGACGACGCCCGCACCGCATCCCGTGGGCGAACTCCTCGACCGGCACTGGGAGGCGGTGTTCGGCTACGCCCGGCTGTGCACCGACGGGCCGCGCGCGGCCGGCATGCTCACCACGGCCGCCTTCACCCGGCTCTTCGGCGAATCACTCAGACAAGTGGGGCCACCCACCTCCGCGTGGCGCCCCCAACTGCTGGTCACCGTGCGGCGCATCGCCGCCGAGTGGGACGGCGACGGACGCCAGGAACTGCTCCATGCCGCGCTGCGCTCCTCCTTTGCCACCGACGGGGAGCGGACCGCGGCACGGCTGCTGCCGCCTCGGGACCGGCGCCTGCTGTCCCGGGCGTTCCAGCGGCTGCCGCAGACCGCCCGCGCCCTGCTGTGGCACACCGAGGTCGAGGCGGAACCGCTCGCGGTGCCGGTCGCCCTGCTGGGCCTCGACGAGCGGGTCGCCGACGTGGAACTGCGGCGGGCCCGGGAGCGGCTGCGCGAGGAGTGCCTACAGGTGCACCGCGAACTCGCCCCGCAGGAGGAGTGCCTGCGCTACGTCCGGATGCTCGACGTCACCTACCGGCGCGGCGGCGTCGACGTCGACCCGGACCTCGGACAGCACCTGGACGGCTGCGGACACTGCCGGCACACCGCCGACCAGCTCAACCAGTTCAACGGGCTGCTCGGCATCGCCCTGGCCGAGGCCGTGCTCGGCTGGGGCGCCCAGGAGTACGTCGCCTCTCGGGTCGGACCGGCCGAGGCGCCCGCCGGGGACCGGCCCGCACCGCACCCGCCGGCCGGGCCGCCCGGAGGCGAGTCCTTCGGCCCGCCGGCGGGCGCACCGGCCGAGTCCCCGCCGGGCGCCGGAGCCGAGGCGACAGCCGGCGGCCGTGGGCGGTCGGGGCGCCGCGCCGCACCCCGCCGCCCCTTCGGCGGCGGTGCGTCCGGCCGTCCGGAGCCGTCCGCGCCCCGCGCCCGTGCCGCACGTTCGGCCGAGCGCGCGGCCCGCCGGGTCCGCCGGCGCAACCTCACCCTGGCCGCGACGACCGTGAGCACGCTGGTCGTGCTGCCGTTCGTCCTGTGGTCCGTCCTCGGCCCCGGCCACGACATCGCCCCCGGCCCCGGCACAGAGCCCGGCCGGACACCCGGCTCGGGCTCCGCTTCGTCCGACCCGTCCTGGATCGGGTCGAGCGCGACCGCCCAGGGCACCCTGCGCGGCAGGCTGCACAACCTCGCCTCTGGACGCTGCGTCGGCATCGCCGGCGAGAAGGCCGTCGACGGCGCGGAGGCCGAACTGGCCCCGTGCTCCTCGACCGCGTCCCAGCAGTGGGCGTACGAGAGCGACGGACTGCTGCGCAACGCCGCCGCCCCGGACCTGTGCCTCGACTCCCACCTCGGCTACTCGGTCCGGCTGGCGCCGTGCGCGGGCGCGGCGCAGCCCCGCACCAGGAACGTCCGCTACGACTTCACCCTCCAGGGCGCCCTCGTGCCCCGCTGGGACCAGGACCTGGCCCTCGTCCCCGCCGCCACCGACGGGTCGGGCGCCCTCGTCGTGAAGACCCGCTCGGGCGGCGACGCCCAGCGCTGGGTGATCGACACCTCGCGGTCCGACCTGCGGATGCAGGCGGTCAACTGGGGCACCGACGGCCAGCCCTCGCCCACGGCCACCACCGCGCCCCCGCGCGGGGCAGCGCCGGCCCCGTCCGCCTCACCCGCACCGTCGGCGACCAGGACGCCGACGCCGGATCCGCGGTCCACACCGTCCGGCACCGGCTCCGCCGGCCGCTGCACCATCGGCGCCGGCCACCACTCCTACCCCTACCCCGGCACCTGCTCCTGGGACGGCTGGTACGGCGCAGGCGGATACGGCTCCGGCGGCGGTCACCGGGGACGCTGACCGGCCCTCACGAAGAGCCGACCTTGCCGTCCGGCGGCCGGACGACGAGGTTCACAGGGCGGGAAGCGGGCGGTCAGGCGCCGCTTCCGGGAGCGAGGACCGTCAGGGAGACGGCGGAGGCGTTACCGGACACCGGCACCGCGCCCGCCGTCCACGCCACCTTCAGCTGGTCCCGCTCGTCCGGCGGGGTGATCAGCAGCGCGGCGGGCGTCGCCGTGCGGGCGCCGCTGATCTCCGGGTTGGAGAAGGTCAGCCCGGCCCAGGCGCGCTGACCGGGCTTCAGCGTCACCGTCGCGGACGTGCCGGAGGTGCGCTTGGGGTCGGGACCGAGCTGGCCGCCGGAGGCGTTCACGAAGGCGGCGCCCGGGTAGCCGCGCACGGTGCAGGTACGGGCGGAGGTGTTGGTGAAGACGATCGGGAAGTTCTCCTGGCCCGCGCCCGGATTGTTGCGGCCCACGGAGGCGCTCAGCTCGGAGGTGTGACAGCGCGAGCCGCCGCCGGACGCGGGGGGCGCCGCGCTGTTCGCGCCGTCGTGCGAGGCGGGCGGCGAGGAGGGCTCACCGGCCGGGGTCCCGCTGCCCGCCGTCGGCGTTCGCGTCGGCGTGCCGTCCGCCGTGGAGTCCTCGGTCGTCGAACCGCCGGTCGCGGGCGCCGCCGTACCCGAGAACTGCTGCGGACCGCTCCGGGTGCCGGTGCCGTCGCCGCACGCGGTCAGCAGGCCCAGCACGGCGACGGAGGTCACGAGCAGGGCCGCCCGGTGCGAGGTCTGGGACGTGTACGCCATGTCTGTCCACACTCCTGGATCTTCGGGGCGCGCGCCGGACGCGTGCCCGCGGCGCTCCGTGCGCCGTCACCACACTCCGATGTCCGGCCCGCGGAAAAAGTTCGCGGCCCGCGGGAATTCTCTCCCGGCCCGCCGTTCCCCCGCCGACCTCGGGTGTCCCGGAGCGGGCCGAGTATGCCGGGCCGTGCGCTCAGGTGACCCGCAGCGAGCGAAGTACGCCGTCCGTCGCGTCGGGGCTCCCGTGCTCGCGGACCTGGACATAGACCTGCGGCTCGGCCGCGCCGTCCGCCGGGCCGAGCCCCGTCTCCGTGATCGAGCCGCCGCCGGCGCAGCCGTCCCAGGTCCGGGTCCGGCCCCGCCAGCGCGCGTCGGTGAAGGCGCGGCTGCCGGCGTAGTGGCAGCCCGGGTGGGCGAGGGCGTTCACCTCGGGCGTCACCGCGCCGTGCTCGCTCAGGCCGATGAACACGCCGTTCACCGGCGCCGTCAGGTCCTGCCACCGGGCCAGGTCGTCGGCGATCGCCAGCCCCGGTTCCTGCCCGGACCGCAGGCCGAGCGCCCGCGGATTCCAGCCGGAGTCACGCAGCCGACGGGCCCAGCCGGACGGGATCTCGGCCACGATCCGGCCGGTGGCGTCCGTGACCCGCACCGCGTCCGGCGCGGACTGCCGGGTCACCAGCGTGACGGCGACGGCCGCGACACCGGCGGCCAGGGCCGCCGCGCCGGCCAGCGCGAGCGTGCCGAACCGCTTCCCGACCCCGGCGAACCGGCCGCGCGGTGGAGTCTTCGGCGTCCGTGCCGCCAGCCGGTCCAGTTCCTCCGCGAACGCCTGCGCGCTCGGCCAGCGCCGCTCCCGGTCCGGCTCCAGCGCGCGCATCAGGGCCCGCCCCGCCTCCTCGTCGAGGTCCGCACGCAGCCGCTCGGGCCGTACCACCTTGCCCGGAGCCGCCGGGACGGTGCCGGTGACCAGTTCGTAGCCGACCGCGCCGAGGCTGTAGACGTCGGCGCGCGCGTCGATGCCCGCGCCCGGTTCCGCCTGCTCGGGCGGCCGGTACCCGGCCGAACCGGCGGCCAGGGTGAGCCCGGATGCCTGGGCCAGGCTCTTGGCCAGCCCCAGGTCGGCGAGCAGCACCCGGCTGCTGCCGTCCGGCGCGGTGCGCAGCAGCACATTGCTCGGCTTGATGTCGCGGTGCACGATCCCCGCCTCGTGCAGCGCCGCCGCGGCGCGCGCCGCCAGCGCCGTCAGCCGCAGCGCCCGCGCCACCGGCACCGGGCCCGCGGCCGACAGCTCGGCCAGGGTGCCCCCGTCGGCGTACTCCATCACGAAGTACGGCCTGCCGTCGGGCAGTTCACCGATGTCGTAGACCTGCACGACCCGGTTGGAGTCGGCCCGGCGCAGCAGCCGGGCCTCGGACAGGAACCGGTCGTGGATGTCGAGGCGGTGCGACCAGTTCTCGGCGAGGACCTTCACCGCGACGGGCGCCTCCAACTGGTCGTCGTGGGCGAGCCACACCGTGCCGAAGGCGCCGCTGCCCAGACGCCGTTCGAGACGGTAGCGGCCGATCCGCTCGCTGGATTGCATGGGACTATCATGCCTGCCCTGAGATCGACTTCGAGGGGGCCTCCCGTGCACGACCCGGCGCTGACCGAAGACCTCGCCCGGCGCGCCGCCGCCGGTGACCCGGCGGCCCTGGACCGGCTGCTGAGCGAGATCCGGCCCGAGGTCGTGCGGCGCTGCGGACGCTTCCTGCCGTGCCGGGAGGACGCGGAGGAGGCCGCCCAGGACGCGCTCCTCCAGGTCGCCCGGAAGATATCCACCTTCGAGGGCCGCAGCCGCTTCAGCACCTGGCTGTACACGGTCGTCGCCAACTCCGCCCGGCAGAAGTACCGCGAACTCAAGCGCCGCGCCGCCGAACAGCCCACGTCCCTCGAACCGGCCGCGCAGGTCGACCCGCGGACCACCAGTGTGATCGCCGGTTCCCGGGTGGACCTGCTGGAGGCGCTGGAGCGGCTGGAACGCGAGCACCCCGATCTGGTCGCTCCGCTGGTCTACCGCGACATCTGCCAGCTGGAGTACGCCGAGATCGCCGACCGCATCGGCATCCCCCTCGGCACCCTCAAGTCCCGCCTGCACGAGGCCCGCAAACAGATCCGTCCCTGGCTGAGCGCCTGAGCCGCGGTCGGTGCCCGGACCGCTCCGCGGTGGCTCGGCGCGCTGTGCCGAAGCGGCGCTGAGAGGTGGCGGGGCTTGATAGACGGCGGGGCTGAGAGGCGGGAGGGCTGAGAGGTGGCGGGGCTGATCGCCAACCGCCTCACGAAAACTCTCCGCATGCTCTCGTAATTCGGGAATCCGGGACAGCTCGTCGTGAAAGAGCCGTGTGAGATGCCGAGGGCTCACATCGAGGTGCTTGGCGAGTTCGCCGAGTGAGTGGTTTCCCCCGGGAATCGCCGTGATCAAGTCGGTGATTCCGCGCAGGGACGGAGACCGGGGCGGCGGTCCTTGCAAGGGGGCGGAGAACCGGACGGCGGCGGTCACGCCCGGGGAGGTGCAGGTGGTGTTGTCACGGACGCAGATCGCGTCGGGTTCGACGCGGGTGACCCGGTAGCGGGAGGCCGGCTCGTGCGCGACCTTCCGGTGCGTGGTCGCACGCTTGCCGTCCAGGAGGCCGACGGCGACGGGATGAACGCTCCGGTGCAGGAGGAGGAACGCTCCGGTGCAGATGAACGCGACCCGATGCGTGGCGGAGCCCCCACTTCCGCTGCTCGCCTGTCCGGATTCGGGTGGCTCATGGCCGGACCGAGGGTGCGCCGGACACAGGGTGGTCGGCAGAGTGGAAGACGGACGCGGTCCAGGCGCAGCACACCGCTAGCGGAAGGTGCACAGGCCATGAGCGAGATCATCGCGGGGGTGGAGGTCCCTGGGACGGCGGCGGTCGCCGAAGCCACCCGCCTCATGCGGAAGATGACCGGCCCCCTCATCTACCACCACTCCCGGCGCGTTTTCGGCTTCGGTGTCATGCATGCTCGCAGGCTCGGCCTGGAGCCCGACCCGGAGCTTCTCTACCTGGCCGCCATGTTTCACGACACCGGCCTTTCGACGCCGTTCTCCGCCGTGGAGCAGCGCTTCGAGATCGATGGAGCCGACCACGCGCGTAAGTTCATGCTCGACCACGGTTTCCCCACCACGGCCGCCGATGTGGTGTGGACGGCGATCGCACTGCACACGACCCCGGAGGTTCCCGGGCGGATGGGCCCGGAGATCGCCCTCACGCATGCCGGGGTGCTGACCGACGCGCTCGGCCGGGATCTGGACGAGCTGGATCGCAGCCAGGTGGACGAGATCACCGCCGTCCATCCGCGGGGCGACTTCAAGAACGAGTTCTTGCAGGCGTTCGTCGACGGACTCAAGCACCGCCCGGAGACCACGAACGGAACCGTGAACGCGGATGTGCTGGAGCACTTCGTTCCCGGCTTCCGTCGCACCACCATGGTCGAGCGCATCATCGGCGCTCCCTGGCCGAGCTGACGGGCAACGGGCACGGGCCCGGACGGTCTGCGGCCCGCGCACAACGACGAAGGAACACGCGGGCAGGTGAGATCGACCATGCAGAACGGCATACATCCACCTGCGGCCGCCATGTGCCCCGCGCGCGAGCGGGCTGTGCGCCCGGGTCGTCCCTCCTCACAGTAAGGACCTCTATGCGAGCCATCACTGTGCGAGACCGTGACGCCGGTCTTGCCGGGCTGTCCCTGACGGACATGCCCTGCCCCCATGCGGCCGAGAACGACGTCATCGTGCGGGTGCACGCCGCCGGCTTCACCCGTGGCGAGCTGGACTGGCCCGCCACCTGGACCGATCGCGCCGGCCGCGACCGGACGCCGAGCGTGCCCGGGCACGAACTGTCCGGTGTCGTCGTGGAGCTGGGGTACGGCACCACCGGCCTGAGCGTCGGACAGCGGGTGTTCGGCCTGACCGACTGGACCCGTAACGGTGCGCTCGCCGAGTACACCGCGGTGGAGGCCCGTAACCTCGCCCCGCTGCCGACGGGCATCGACCACACCGTGGCCGCCGCGCTGCCGATCTCCGGGCTGACCGCCTGGCAGGGCCTGTTCGACCACGGCCACCTCACCACAGGCCAGACCGTCCTGATCCACGGTGCCGCGGGCGGCGTCGGCTCGATCGCGGTACAGCTCGCCCGCGAGGCCGGCGCCCGCGTCATCGGCACCGGCCGGGCCTACGACCGGGACAGGGCACTGGCACTCGGCGTCGACACCTTCATCGACCTTGAGGCGGAGAAACTGGAGGACGCCGGCGAGGCCGACGTCGTGCTCGATGTGATCGGCGGCGACATCCTCGACCGCTCGGCCGCCCTGGTCCGGGCCGGTGGCACGCTGGTCACCATCGTCATGCCGCCCAAGGTCCGGCCCAAGGACGGGCGGGCGGTCTTCTTCGTCGTCGAACCCGACCGCGCCCGGCTCGCCGATCTCGCCACGCGGTTGAGGGACGGCAGGCTCAAGCCGGTCGTCGGTGCGGTGCGGCCGCTCGCCGAGGCTCCCGCCGCGTTCGCCCCCGGCAAGCGCACCCCGGGCAAGACGATCATCCGCGTCACGGAAGACCGACCAGGAGACCCCTCGTGACCGGAACGCGCATCGCCACCCCCTGGCTGCCGCCACGCTGACCGCACCCACGGCACGGCCCGGGTACGTGAGCCGGGGCTGACCGGCGCGGTGATCCGCCGCGGCGGCTCGTCGCCGTGTCCGCGCGGATCCAGCAGGTCGATGCTGACGAAGTCGGCGAGCGCGGGCACGCACACGTCCGCGAGTTCCTGCGCCGTGCGGGTGACGTCCAGGGTGGTGCCGATGCGCACGCTCGCCTCGTTGACGAGTTGCAGCCGCTCCCGGGCCAGCCGGCTCTCGGTGAAATCGTGGGCGGCCAGGCACACGCCCCGTACCCGCCCGTCGCCGTCGGTGACCGGGGCCAACCGGGCCGGCCAGGCGTGTGCCTGCTTCTCGCCGCCGGTGCGTGTGCGCGTGTGCACGTCCCGGGGCCGGCCGGTGGTGAGAACGGCATGTCCGGCGTCCGCATCTGGGAGCGCTCCCATCGCGGGAGACGGGTCTGTATCGCGGGGGACGGGTCTACGTCGCGGGGGACGGGTCTATGTCGCGTCGTGGAAGACCAGGCCCAGTGTGTGGCGGCGGCCGGAGCGTACCGGGCTCACGCCGTGCCGCAGCGCGCCGGCCGACCAGCCGCGTCGGGTGCGCAGCGGGCGGTCCCGGGTGGTGAAGACCAGACCGTGGCCCTGCCGGAGCACGGTCGCGGTGCCCCGGGACTGGGCCCGGGCCCGCTGCTCGACCATCAGGAACTCGCCCCCGGTGTAGTCGCCGCCCGCCTCGTCGAGGGCGACGACGACCTGGAGCGGGAAGACCAGCTCGCCGAACACGTCCCGGTGCAGGGCGTTCCAGTCGCCCGGCCCGTAGCGCAGCAGGATCTGCGCCGACCGGTCCTGGCCGGCCGCGTGACAGCGCGTCAGCCACTCATCCAGGGAATCCGGCCACGGCGCCGGACGGCCCAGCCGCGCCGCCCAGTCGCGGGCGACCGGCAGCAGCCGCGGATAGAGCGCGGCACGCAGCGCGGCCACCGGAGCGGGCAGGTCATGGGTGAAGTAGCGGTACTGGCCGGCGCCGAACCGGTGCCGGGCCAGGTCGACGGTGGTCCGGAACAGCTCCGGCCTGTCGTACAGGGCGGCCAGCTCGCGGCATTCGGCGGGCGTCAGCAGCGCCGCCGTGGCCGCGCTGCCCTGCGCGTCCAGCTCCGCGGCGAGCGCGCCCCAGTCGGTGTCCGCCACACGGCGGCGGATCTCGGCATCGGCGGGAAACACGGCCGCCGCCTCAGTGGACCGGCAGCGGCCGCAGCGCGCCCTCGTGGGTCAGCAGCCACACCTTGCGCTCGACCCCGGCCGCATAGCCCCGCATCGAGCCGTCGGCACCGATCACCCGGTGGCAGGGGCGGACGATCAGCAGCGGGTTGGCGCCCACGGCGGCGGCGAGCGCCCGGACCTCCGTCCGTGGCACGTCCAGCCGCTCGGCCAGCGCGCCGTACGTCGTCGTGGTGCCGTACGGGATGTCCTCCAGGGCCCGCCACACCCGCTGCCGGAACGCGCTCCCGGCGGCGGCCGACGGCAGCTCGAACCGGGTGAGCCGGCCCGCGAAGTACGCGTCGAGCTGGGTGGTCGCCGCGGCGAAGGCCCGGTCGTCGCGGCGCGGGCCGGGCCGGGCCGGAGGCGCGCCGCGCTGCCCGGGCAGGGACAGGGAGGTGAGCGCGATGCCGCCGGCCGACTCCTCGCCGGTCAGCAGCAGCTCGCCCAGCGGGCTGTCGTGGACGGTGAACAGCGTCATCGTGATCCGCTCCTTCGTCTTCCGTATGTCCTGATGTGTTCTGGCGTTTTCTGATTCCCTCTGCTCACGGGTACGAGTCTGCTGCGCGGACCGCCGCGTCACCGGCGGAAATCGGACAGGGCGCTCACCCACCGCGGTACCGTGGCGGACCGCAGTCGACCTGCGGATATTTACCGGCAAGACCCGGGGAGTACCGTGCGGGCATGCCAGCTCCGAATGTGGAGTTCAGCGAACGCGAGCTAGAGGATCTGCGGCAGATCGCCAAGGAGCGCGGTACGTCGATGAAGGCATTCGTGCGCGAGGCGGCCGCGGCGGACATCGCCCGGCACCGGGCACTCCAGGAGGGCGCCGAGGCGTTCCGCCGCTTCTTCGCCGCCCACGCCGCCGAGTTCGCCGCCGCGTTCCCGGACGACGAACCGCCTGCCAAGGGTGTGGCGCGGGCAGCCTGAAGCGATGCCGTCCGTCATCCATATCGATGTGCCCTGGCTGCTCCAGCGGCATGAGGAAGTACTCCCGGACCAGCCCACGGTCGACGACTTCTCCGCGCTGGTCGCCGCCGTGACCCGGCACCGCGTCGACCCGCCCCGGCACCGCGTCGACCCGCCCCGGCACCGCGTCGACCCGCCCCGGCTCGGCGTGGACTCCGACCCGGCCTGGCGCGCCGCCGCCCTGCTGCACACCCTCACCCTGCTCAGGCCCCTGCCGTCGGCCAACGCCCGCTTCGTGTGCGCCACCGCCGTGGCCTACATGTGCGCCGGCGGCGTCGGTATCGACCCGCCGTACGGCGCCCTGGCCGACCTCACGCGCGACCTGATGTCCGGCACGGCGGACGTGTACGCCGCGGCCGACCGGATCCGCTCCTGGCAGCGGTGAGCCCGGCGGGCGGGCGAGCCGGAGCCACCGGGCGGTCGACGGGAACGGCGGGCGGTCGACGGGAACGGCGGGCGTTCCCCCGTCACAGGGGCGGCGGGGGAGCGTTCCCCGCCACAGGGGCGGCGGGGAACGGCTCCCCGGCCGCCGGCCCCCCGCCCCGGGGCCGCCGACCGAGGGCGGGAGGAACGGGGTCGGCGGCCGGCTTTCGCGCGGGAGAGCCGCCGTCCCGCGTGGGGCCTTCGAGGAGGGCCGGTTCCCAGTGGACCAGCCGGCCGACCGCGGTGGGAGCGTGTGCGCCGGACCGACGCGTGCACGCGCTTCACACGGGGCGCACGCCCGCACCCCGGCCGCAGGCGAACGCCCGCTTTCCACAGGGATTCTGACCTTCTTTCAAAGCGGCCGATGTTGCACGAGCGCCTTGTTGGTTGTGTGGGAGTTGTGCAAGGGTGAACCGGCCCGTGCGGGGGGAAACGGCCGGGCCTCATTCCACCACCGAGGAACCGGACCGGGGCCGATGAGACACCGGTGAATTCCCGCTCCCCGCGCGCGCAACAGGGTCACCCCGTACGTACCAAAGGAATCCGCTCCGTGCTCACCCCCCACCCCCCTCGTCCTCCGTATCCGCCGCCGGGCGCAGCACCCGGAGAATCGGACGAGTCCCTCGCCGCCCCGCTGCGCGCCGGCTCGGACGCGGAGGCCGCCCGATCCGCCGGACTGCTGATGGCACGGCACTGGCAGTCCGCCCAGGACTACGCGGCGATCTGCCTCGCGACCCCGGGCAGCCTCGCCCACCTGGTCACCGCCGCCGCCTTCCACCAGGTCCTGGACCTGGTGGCACTGGGCGAGAGCGCCGACGCGCTGCGGCCCCGGCTGCTGGTCGCCGTCCGCGACACGGTCGGGAACTGGTCCGCCGACCCGCGCATGGCCGCGTCCCTGCCGGACCTCGGGAAACCCGCGGGGGGCCGCGGCATGCGCGCGACGAAGTCCCTGACCCCCGAAAACCGCGCACTCGCCGAGCACGCATTCCGGTCTCTTCCGCCGCTCGCCCAGAGCCTGCTGTGGCACACCGAGGTCGAGGCCGAGTCCATAACCGTTCCGGCCGCCTTGCTCGGCATGGCCGCGGACACCGCGACCGTCGCCCTGGAACACGCCCGGGAGAAATTCCGGGAAGGCTGCGTGAGCGCCCACCAGGAACTCGCGCCGAGCAAGGAATGCCGCTTCTACAACCGTCTCCTCGACGTGCCGATCCGGCGGGGCGGCGGGCTGCTGCCGGACGTCCGCCGGCATCTCGCCGAGTGCCGCCACTGCCGGCACGCCGCCGAGCAACTCGGCCATGTCGAGGCAGGATTGGGGCTGCTGCTGGCCGAGGCGGTGCTCGGCTGGGGAGCCCGCCGCTACGTCGGCTCACGCCCCGGGCACACACGCGCGGCCGGCCCGCGGGGCCGTGGCACGGCCCGGCGCT
>NZ_JBEPAP010000018.1:105902-138387 GCF_040298665.1 Streptomyces sp. NPDC001508 | reverse complement strand
ACGGCTCGCACCACTGGCCGTGCACCCACCGGGACCGAGAGGTCACAACCCTACCCGTGAGGGCTGCAGAAGGGATGGTCCTCTAATGAGCACCCCGGTTCTGTACGGTCCCATCGGTCGCGCGGTTCGCAGGATCTCCCCGTTCCTGGAAGCGGACCCCTTGGGGGTGTACGTGGCTGCCCTGTCGTTTTGGTCGGCCGCTATCGGTGGCACGGTCAAGGTGTCATCCCGTGGAAACGCCCGTCCCGTGCTGCTGTGGTCCGCCCTGGTAGCCGGGACGGGCAGAGGAAAGGGCACTGCGCTTCGGGCCGCTCATCACGTCCTGGACAAGGCTTTGGGCCGTTTCCTGGCCACCCACACAACCAGTGGGATCACTTCCGGGGCGAGCATGGTCAACCACCTGTGGGAGCAGCAGGAAGCGACGGCCGAGACCGAGCGCGGGCGGGACGTGCGGACCCTGGTGGTCGAAGAAGAGTGGTCGGAAGTGCTCCGCCGGGTGAAGCGGGACGCATCGTTCACAACGAAACTGCGGACCGCATGGGACGGTGCGACGCTGCGGAACACGACCAAGGATGAGGCCCAGGAAGTACGCGATCCCGCCATGGTTCTGCACTGTCACGTCACCCCGTCTGACTGGTCGAAGTACGTCGGTGAGTCGGAAGCGGCGGGCGGCTCGTACAACCGCATCCTTCCCTTCCTGCTCGGATCGGTGCCGCTCTTGGACGACGACCGGGTGAGCCTGCCGGAGCTGGACGGGCGGGAGCTGGCCGACGCTTACGGGTGGGCCACGGCCCGGCCGCGTGTGATCACGCTTGCGGAGGATGCCCGGCCGCTGTGGCGGATCGTGCGCCGGTACGCGCGCATCCTGGGTGAGGCCCTGCCCGAAGGGCAGGCAGTGTTCATTGAGCGGACGGCAGAACAGACGCTCAGGGTTGCGGCGTGCCTGGCAGCGTCCGAGTGCTCGGAGACAGTGACGGAAGAGATGCTGTCCGCCGCCTTCTCCCTCGTTCGTCGGTCCGTACAGGACGCTGTGCGTATCACCAAGGGAGCAACCTCCCCGAAGGTGAAGCGGCAGCCGCTCAGTCTTGAGGACAAGGTGCGGGCCCGGATCGAAATGCACGGCGGTCGGGCCACTTCCACTCAGGTACTCCCGTACGTCGGAGCGACGGCCGCCGAGGTCAAGGAACTGCCTGGAATCGTCGTGACCGTGGAACGCGCCGGGAAGACCGGTCGACCGGCCACCGTGTTCACCCTTCGCGGTGACAGTCCAGATCAGCTCTCCGTAACGGAAACCCTCCGCCGGCCGCGACCTGAGCAACCGATCGTATCGACGCAGCGTGAGGAGAAGCGGGCAACAGTTACCCGGCTGGACGCCTACCGCCCGGAACCGACACCGGAGCCTGCACCAGAACCGAAACGGCCCAAACCGCGCGAGGACTCCAATCCGTTCCTCTCACTGCTCTAACCAATCAAAGAATCCGCCCCGACCCGCATGGTCGGGGCATTCTTCGTTTCGGGAAGGGGTGAGGTTTCGAATCGCCGCTATCGCTCAATCGACTTGAGCCCCTGGTATGCCTCCCGAAGATCTGCACTTTCGGGAAGCTGTCGCGCCTCAACAGCCTTGACGACTTCCAGTGCGCGCCAATGATTCGAGGGAACGACCCTCCCGGACAGAATGGCTTTCTGTACCGAATCGCATGCTTCGTCGAGCCGGTCTGCCTTGAGGAGAACCAAAGCCAGATCGATATTCGCGGAAGCTACACGTCGGGGCCACTGGCTTACGTCGTCACTCGGGCTCAGTTTCTTAATTACTTCCCTGGCGTACGGTTCTGCCGCTGAATCCCCGAGCCATGCGAGTGTCGTAGCTGTATAGGACAGTGCCTTTCCGGGGTCGTAGCGGTAATGGTGCTCTGGCGCATCGGGGGTACCGATTGCGGCGGAGAGAGCTTGTACCCGTTCAACGGCCGAGTAAGTCTCTTTCCCGTTTCCTAGCCGTGCGCTTGCTCGGCCCTCTTGCGCTGTGGCCTGAATAATTGCGGAGCCATCGGCGGGAGCTATCTCTTGTGCGGCTCGTGAGAGGTCAACGGCCTGGACGTAATCCCCGTCAGTAAGGACACGCCAAGCCTCGGTTTCATAGCACCATGCCTCGATCTCACGGTGTCCGGCTTCCCTAGCAAGCGTTGCGGCCGTCTCTAGAAGGGCAGTAGCGGAATCATCTTGCATAAGGTCGATATGGGCCGTCGCCCCGAGCAGGGAAAGCCAGCCTCCGACGACCAGCAACCGGCGATGTTGCGAAAGTGTCTTGCGGCCATCGAGCAATTTTCCGACATAAGCTGAGTGCTTGCGTACTTGTCTCAGCAAATCTTCTGGTTTCGCTTTGGGGTAGGCCATGGCGAGACCATCAAAGGCACGCTCTAGTCGCTCAAGAGTGGCATTCCCTACATCGCTCGCCTGTGCGCGGCGGGCCAATTCCCAAGCGTCCATCTCATCGCCATGAGTGCTGCTGTCTCCTACTTCTAGCGACAGGCCGAGATATTCGTTAAGGGCTTGTGTCAACTCGGAAGACGGAGCTTGTTTCCCATTGAGTACCCGGCTCAGATAAGCAACGTCGTAATGGAGTTCCTTAGCTGCACCTCGCAGGCTCTTCCCCTGCGCCTTGAGTGCCGTCCGTACCTCAGACCCGAAGTCGATCATGGTGCAGCTCCCGTTGACTGTTGACTGCCATCGTAGTCAACGCTGGTCAACTGCCCCATGTATGCACGGAATCGGTTGAGTGGACAGACGCGACTACAGAAGACCCCCGCGACGGGCGAACGTCCGGGGGCGTGGCCACCAACCATCAAGGGGTTGACGACAGTACCCAAAGCTACAGCCAGACTGCCGGAAGGGTGGAAGCCGCTTGAGTCGGCGCCTGCCAGTGACGGCACGCGGTACTGGTACGCCACCGCACCGTTCTCTGCCGCAGCGCTCAGGGAGCAGTACGGCGAAGAAGCAGCGGCCGGACTCGCTCAGACGGTCGACGGCCCTTCCTGGCAGCACCTTTGTAACGAGGCGTGGAGCCAGGATGAGCAGTACAAGCGACTGACCGGCGGTGAGGCGTGACCGCCCCCGCGAAGCGCACCAGTGCTCGCGTGAGCGCCTTACCCGCCCCCGAGCTGGTCAGCCTCGTTGAAGGCTCCGAACGGCCCGCAGGTGGCGGCTGGTGGGAGGAGTACGGAGGCACCCTTGATCCGGTGTCCGGCGTGATTGCCTTCCCGTCCAACTCTCTGCCGCCCTGCCCATTCCCGTGTGAGCGCTGCGCCCGGCAAAAGGACGCGTGACCCGCACCCCACGGCATAGGTTGGATCAAGCACCGCAGGCGCCCGGCGCGCTTGCCCTATCGAAAGGGTGCGTATGAAGCGAATCATTGCCCGAGTGTGGAAACTCATTCGCGGCCCTCTGCAATGGCGCGTCCTCTGGTTCGCGCACGCCAAATTCATGATTGGCGTGACGGGCGTAGTACGGAACGCGGCGGGGGAAGTCCTGCTCCTCAAGCATCGAATGTGGCCCGCAGACCGGCCATGGGGACTTCCGACCGGCTACGCAATCAAGAGCGAGGAGTTCCCGAAGACCATCGTTCGAGAGGTTCGGGAAGAAACCGGCCTTGAAGTCGTTCCGGGGCGACTGGTTCAGGTGACCAGTGGCTACAAGCTTCGCGTGGAAATCGCGTACGAAGCGCTTCACGTGGGTGGAACTCTCAAGCTCGACAGCTTCGAGATTCTGGAGGCGAAATGGTTCAGCCCGGACGCACTCCCGGAGGGAATGCAGGAGTCTCACATTCAGCTCATCAAGGCGGGCACGGCGACTTAACGGAACTCGCCCCGAACGAGTCCGTGACCGGAGCCAAGGCCATGGCGGCACTGGCGAGCATGCGTGCCGATGCGTCCCCGCTCACCGGAAAGCACCCGGCCCATGTGTTCCGGCCGTTGTCGGAAATGCTCAGCCGGTGGGCGGCGGCCGGCATCGACACCACGCTTTTCCATGCGGGTGTCGAAAACGCCAAGCGCCGGTACGCCGGGTACGGGCTAACGAAGATACTGCCGACTGATCGCGTGTTGGTCGGCTGCGAATCCTCGCGGGTCGGTGCTTTCGGTGGATTCCACCACCCGGACCAGGGATACCGACACCTTCAAATGGTGGCCGTCATCACCATGTACGGGCCCATGGAACGCCAGAATCCCGAGCGCCCGGCGCTGGCCCTTCTCGACCTACTGCGCGCGTACGCGCATGACTGTCTGCACTACGGGTCGCGTCGGCGGTATGTGGAAGTGGCGGGGGTGCCTGTCCGCACTCAGTACGGAATCAACTACCGCCGTACAAGCGGACAGTCCTACTCGGCTGCCGATCAGCGTGGAAGCCACCACACGCGGAACCTCGGAATCGTCATGGAAGGTGCGTGCGACAAAGAGGCACGCACCATCACCCGGCAGACGGCAGAGCGCTTCGGCGTGACGGAACCCTCAGACGTTCTCGGCGCACTCGCGTTCCGGGACGCTACGGGAACTCTGGCGAAAGAGGACGTCGGGCGTGTGGTGCTCGTGCCGGAGAGCGAGGAACAGAATCGATACGCGGCGGCCCTCAGCGGCTATGAGAAGGGCGTCAACCGCCGGTACGCACACTTCCTTGATGAGTTCGCCCCTGGGGAAGAGAGCGAGTGCCACATGCGCCTTCTCACGGCCATGATCAGTGGGGACGCGACGGCGCTGGGAACGTGGCTGGACGAACGGCACGGCCCCGGCACCTTCATGGGCCTGTTCCGAACACCGGGGTACTTCGACCCCAGCCTGACCGCCTGAGCGGTCCCCTGACCGCCCCGCCCATGCGCCCCTCCCCCGTGGCGCACGGGCGGGGCTTCCTGCTCTTGGACCATGGGGCGGGCGTATGGTCGTCACTGTCCTGCGGGCGGGAGGAATCGGCACATGGCAGAGGCGTTGAAGCGGGCCCCGGAAGTCAGCACCGAGTCAGCACGGTGCCTACAACGGCACCGAAACGGGCTTGAACACTCGGAAGCCGGAACTACGCTGTACGCCTCTGACCTTGATGTTTGACCGTTGCTGACGAAGGATGCTATGAGCACCCGGACACAGTGGTCAGCAGTACGGCGTCAACGTCTGAGAATCAGGCCCTGCCCTGGTGAACCAGGCTGCCGGGTGGTGCTGACTCGGCACAGAGTCAGCCGGTACACCCGGGTCGGCAGGAAGGCCCCCCAACTTTCTCTTGGGGGGTCTTCACCCTGCGCGGGTGAGTCCAGTCCAGCGGGCTCGTCGCCCTTCCCATCGCCCTTGTCGATCGCGTGGACGCCAGACGCGGTACACGTCGTCACGCCGACGGTCCCCAAAGGCTCCGAACGCGCGGCCCCGGCCATGAGCCAGACGTTCCGCCGGTACTCGGCGGCTATCTCCTCCGCGATCAGACGACCTTCCGCCACGATCAGAATCTCGACGGCCTCCGGGGCCGTGGAGACCAGGCGGGGGAGCTTCAGGGTCTGGCAAGGGGGAGGCGAGACCTTGACCACGAACCCGGGTTGGCGCACGAGTTCGTACACGAAATCCGACAGCTGCGTCGAAGTCGCAGACAATGACCCCTCTCGTGTCCTGGTGCGGGACACCAAGCATCGGGAGTTTGGTCACCTGAGTCTCGATCCTGCCTCCTGGGGCCGGTTCATCGAGGCTACGAAGCAGGTCTCTCAGTAGCACTTCGTCATCACGTGTGGGATCTGCCCCCATACAGGGAGCCGAGCCACCTCGGCCACTGATTGCTGACGCGTACCGGAGTGGAAGAGCACGCCTGCCGCCCAGACCAAGACCCGAACGGCCGTAACTTCCCCACCGACGTTCCCCGACAGTTCCTGTTCGGCGACCCCGGGACGTAAGTACGCCTTACCCGGCACATGCGGGCCACGCTGACGTCAAACACTAACGGATGTTGCGCGCGACCATAGTTCTTCGGCGTGCTCAGTAAACCGCTCGAACAGCCCGTCCTGATCGCGTCGACGTAGATGCAACAGGGGGGAATCGTGACCCACAAGCCTGGCAAGGTGAGGTGTCACGAGAGCCTGAGAATCGAACCGGAACACAGAGAGGCTCACGTGATTCGCTGCATCTTCCGCGACACTAAAACGCGTTTCGAGCTTTTCCGCGCCACCCAACTTGCGTAGATTCTCCAGCGTGATGCGGATACGGGTGGAGACAGACAGGGCAACATCTTCAACAGCTTCACGCTGGCGCGTGATTTCACTTTCAGGATCACCCAGAAGAAATCTGACTCGGCACCCGCTTTCCAGTTTTTTACGCAGGGTGGCTACAAAGTTCGGCTGGTCGATGAATAGGAAGTAGTTTGTGTATCCGGCGAAGAACAGGTCTTCTTTCGTACCGGCCACAAGCTCGCCCCAGACCGTTGACGGGCATGCGGAGCGGTAGGAGTAAGTCCGCACGATTTCCAGGTCTCCGCCTGTTTTTAGGCGGTCCTTTACTACCTGGGGCCAGAGCATTTCCTCATCTACTTTCAGCGCTTCGGCGGCGTCTGCCCTGTTTCGAGCATGCGGAATCAGGTTCTCATCCGCGACCCAACGTTCAATGGTCTTGCTCGCAACTCCCACACGGACCGCAAGCTGTCGGGGGGACAGCCCGGCATCGTCCATAGCTGACCGTAGGGCTCGGTTCAAGTCCCCTCCTCTGGACGTTTGGGCGTTTTCAACGCTACCGCCCAACCGGCCCAACTGTCCTTCCATGTCAGGCGATACGGCCACCAGAGGCCAGGACGATTGAGCGCACAAGAGACCCCGGCGACCGCGCGAACGGTCCCGGGGCTTGGCCAACGCTTCAGAGGAGCGCTGACAGTGTCCTACCTATCACAGGCACTCGAACGGGTGAGAGCCATCCTGTTCGGGCGCCGTACGCCCCACAAACACACTGCCGCCCACACACACCCCGCAGCGATCCCGGTGCCCAGCAGGAGCCCTACGCCGGACGTCTTGGGGACACGGCTGGCCGTCACTCACAGCGTTCAGATGGCCCCCTGGGGGCGCGTCCAGTGATGACGATCGAGGTCTACAGGGTGAACCCAGAGACAGGCGCCCGTACGCAGGTGCGCAGCAAGCACACCGTGAAACCGTCGGACGCGCCGGACTTCTCCAGCGGGTACCCGCCCTGCGCGTGCCCGCACTGCACCGCGCCCGGCAGTCGCAGCAGGCTGCATGCCCTCGTGACCGAAGCGAACCGGCGCAGTTGGGGGGAACTGTGATGCGCGCCATCGTCAGTGCCGCTGAATGGCCCCTCGGGGCCGAGACGGCCGAAGGGGCGCCCACGGGCATCTACTCGACCGAGTGCCACACGTGCGGGGCGCAGTCGCAGCCGACTGACGACGAGCACTTGCCAGTTGAGGTGTGGGCACTGAAGCACACAGGACTCAATTCGACACGTCGTCAGTTCAAGGCCACGGCGGCAACCTCCTGGCGAGTCACGCCGGCGGGGGACAACTAGTACGCCGAGCACGAGGCCCACGGCACGCCCAGCGCACCAGCAGCACCCCTGATGGCTGCCGCTCCTGGGCACTGGGAGGCGGGGGACAGCCCGTGGGGCCAGTTCCTCTACGTGTTGTTCCTGGCCGTCCTCATGGGCGCCCTCGTGGCCGGTATCGGCCGCTGGCCCCATGACCGGCTCCGGTCGCCCACGCCCCAGGGAGCGACCGGAGCCCCACAGCGTCCGCCGGCTTCCCGCTCCCGACTCTCCCCCGCGGGGCCGGCGGGCCCGGCCCGGCACACCCGGCCTTGCGACGCCGTGCGGTGTGCCGGACCGCCACCCCCGTCTCGACAAAGGAAGGTTCTCGATCGTGTTGCCTCCGGCCCCGCCAGGCGTCGTCCCGTACATCGCTGGATGGAGTGAGGAACGGCTCCTGAAGTGTCCGATCACCCGTCGCCGCGTGGCTCCGGGGATCGCGTACGTGGATGAGACGCCGTACGACCGGGACAGCTTCGGCGTGCTGTGGGCCCGGTACGCCCTGCGGCCCAAGCAGCGCCGGGGCAGCCCGCAGCTGCGGAACGTCCACCCGTACCGGCAGCGCCGGGCGATGCTGAACATGATGTGTCAGGTGTGCTCCCGTATGCCGGCGGACCCGCACGGCCCGCATCTGTTTCTCCTGCGGGACAGCGTCGGCCCGATCCAGGAAGGGGAACGGACGACGAGTCCGCCGGTGTGCGTGCCGTGCGCCGGGATCGCCATCCAGCTCTGCCACGCCCTCCGGGGTGGGCGGTTCGTGGCAGCATGGGCCAGGCGCGTACCCGCGTGGGGAGTCGTCGGCCCCCTCCACCACCCCGTGACGCTTCAGCCGATCCCGGGAGCGCACATGGAGCACGTCAAGTACGGCTCGCAATGGGCCCCCTGGGTCCGGGCCGCCCGCACGATGGTGGAGCTACGCGAGGTCACACCGGCAGACCTGGACCGCGAGTTCGCGGCCCTCGGCCGCGACCGCCTGGAGAAGGAGTTCACCCGGGTCGCGGAGCTGACGGCGGTCACCTGACAGTCCGGCCCGTCCCTCACCGGAGCGGGCCGCGGACGCGGCGCCCGCACTGTTCTGCTCAACGGGCAAGGAGAACCTGATAGGAGACACCTGGGGTCAGGTGGATCAGATCCGGCAATGGCTGGACGCCGAGGCCGAGACGGCCGGGCGGGCGGACGTGCGACTGCTGCGCGTACTGAAGATCGGGGAGAGGTACGGCGAGGTCGCGGAGGCCCTGCACGGCGCCCTCGGAGCCAACCCGAGGAAGGGCTGCTCCCACACCTGACCGGACGTCGAGAAGGAGCTGACGAGACGTCATCGTGGCGGCGATGGTCGCCCTGGCCACGATCGCACCGGACCCACGGCGCGTGCTCCAGGAGCGCCCAAACGCCCTGGTCGACCGGATGACGCGAGCGTGTGCTGCGTCAGGGCCAGAACGGATCAGATTCTGGACGGTGCTGCGCGGCTCGCTCCTGCCGATCCTTGCCTCCTCTGTTGACACCGGTCCGAATCGTCAACAACCCTGATCGATCATGAATGCCGTTGAGAACCACCCCTCGCGCAGGACCGCGCAGTGGTGGGGGCTCCTCGGCGCCGCGTTCGGTGGACCATGGGCGCCGCGGGCACGGCCCGGCAGTGGGCACGTCCACTGCGAACCCGACTGGTCCTGGCATCTTGTCCTTTCCGACCACGATCTGTGGTGTGTCCTGGACGGCATCGGACGTGCCCGGCTCAACGGCCGCGACATCAGTCTCACCGCCGGTTGCGCGCTGATGCTGCGACCAGGGGACGAGATCGAGGCACGCCACGACCCCCGCAGTCCCCTGACCGTCGCCTACCAGCACTACGCCCACGACGATCCCGGCCACGGCGGGACGGCCGACGGCTGCCCGCCCCACCTGTTGCCCCCGCGCCTGGTGCACCTGGACGACCTGCCCGAGGTCCGCCGCCACCTCGACGGTCTCGCCCGCCTCAGACGCCGCCCCGGGCCGGACACCTCCGCGCGGACCACCACCGCACTGGCGGCGCTGCTGCTGGAGATCCACGCCCAGGCCGCCCGCGCGGCCGGCGACCTGCCTGTGCTGATGGACCGGCGCATCCACGACGTAGTGGAGTGGCTGACCCGCCACCCGGCCCGCCGCCTGGACGTGCACGCCGCCGCCGCATCAGCCGAGCTGTCGGCGGATCAGTTCTCCCGCCTCTTCCGCCGCGAGACCGGCCAGTCCTTCCGCGCCTACCAGGTCGCAGTCCGGATCGACCGCGCCCGCGAACTCCTGGCCGAAAGCGGCATGACGGTGAGCCAGGTGGCGACCGTCCTCGGCTACGCCGATCACCGCCTGTTCGCCCGCCAGTTCAAGGAGCACACCGGCACCGCGCCCGGCACGTGGAAGCGCTCCGCCTGAACGGCCATCCCCAGACCGGTCCAGTGCCCGCAATCCACGACTCGCGCCCTCCCCAGCCGCCTCCGCCCGGGCCTACCGTCGGCCCATGACCTCTACCGTTCCCGCCGAGCTGTATCGCGCCGACCGCCTCGCCCCGCTGCTGGACTCGACCGACGACATCGCAGCCGCGGAGACCGAAACCTACCGCGGCCTGGGCTTCCTGGCCGTCCGCAGTCTCCTCACCGACAGTGAAGTCCTGGGAGTCCTGGACGGTCTCGCCGTCGTAGCCCGCCCGCCATCCCCCGCAAGCGTGGACTACGAGGACTGGGCGAGCCCGGAGGAACAGAACCGTGACGACCTGCTGGACGGCGTGCGCAAGCTCCAGAGCTTCTGCCCCCACGAGCCGCGCCTGGCCGAACTCGCCCGCCATCCCGCGATCCTGTCCACCGCCGCCCGGCTCCTGGACGCCGAGCCCGTCCTCATCCAGGACATGGCCCTGCTCAAGCCGCCGGGCGGGGGACGGGAGAAGCCCTGGCACCAGGACAAAGCCTTCTTCGACATCCCTCTGGGAACCCCCGTCGTGGGCGTGTGGATCGCCCTGGACGAGGCCACGATCGGCAACGGCTGCATGCATGTCCTGCCCGGCACCCATACCGAAGGCCCGGTGGTCCACTTCGCCCGCCGCGACTTCCAGATCTGCGACACCCAGGTCCAGACCCACCGCGACACCGCTGTCCCGCTGCCACCCGGCGGCGCCCTGTTCTTCGACGGGCTGCTGCACCACGGCACCCCGCCCAACCTGACGGACACCCGCCGCCGCGCCGTGCAGCTGCACTACGTGCCCGCCGGAACCGTGCGGACCCCGCAGGAGGACCGGCTGGAGGTCTTCGGCGCGGACGGCAAGGACGCCACCTGCTGAGCCAAGTGGCACGGCATCCGGTGTTCCACCGACCGCTGCCGTCGGGGGCCGCAAATGCCAACTCCAAGGACTCGCCTTCTGGACCGCGCTGGGGTACGAGGTCATCGACCGTCGGCCGGACCGCGCGCACGGCCGGCCCCGCACGGTCATGCGCAAGGCGCTGCGCGGGGTCCTACCGAGCACGCCCTGCCACCGGCCCCGCCTCGGGCGCGCCCTGGCCGGCGTGACCCGACGCCGGCGCGCGCTTGCTTCACTGCGGGTGCTGCCCTCACGGCGCGTGCTCAGCGGGGCTCGGGCGGGGGACGCCCGGGTCATCCGATCGGGCGTGGACACCCGGGCGGGCGCGGTGGCCGTGGCGAAGGAGCGGCGGCTGCTGCCGTGAGGGCAGCCGCGGCGCGGGTCCGCGGGCATGACACCATCGCACCCGTGCTCGACATCGGCTACGCCCTCTCCCAGCGCTTCCCGGACCCGCCGCAGACGGACTACCGGCGGGCGGACGTCCACGCGCTGCGCCACGACCTGTTCTGCGGGGACGTCTATCTCGCGGACACCGAGACGGACCGGGAGCTGTCCACAGCCTGGGGATGGGTTCCGGTGCTGGACTTCGCGTGGGCGCTGTGCGACATCGTGGAGCGGCTGGACCGGGACCCGGCGGGCTCGCGGGCGTCGAGGCCGCAGCGCGCGGAACTGGACTTCACCGAGTCGACCGACCGCATGCTCTTCGAGCGCCGCTTCGGCTGGGTGGACATCGAGGCCGACTGGATGCCGGCCGAGGAGCCCCCGCTGTCCTTCTCCCACGCCGAACTGCGCCGTGAGGCACGGGACTTCCTGCACGACCTGCTTGCCGACCTGACCGACCTGCACGAGTCCCTGGCGGAGAACCCCGCCGTGTGGACACTCCAGGCGCGCTTCCCCCGGATGCCGTGACCCGGACCGGGGCCGCCCACAGCCGCGGCACCCGAGGCCGCAGCCCGTGACGGGCCCGCCATGGCGGGCCCCCGTGCTCACGGATCCGTGACCGGCCCGGTGGCGACGGGCCCCTGACCGGCCCGGTGGTCACGGATCCGTGACCGGGCCCCGTGGTCGCGGACCCTGTGTTCGGGCCGCCGTGGCGGAGGCGCCCGTGGTGAGGTCCCCCCTGGCGGGTGCCGCCATGCTCGGGTACGCCCTGGCGGGTACCGCCGTGGTCAGGTCCGCCGTGGCAGGTACCGCCTTTGCCAGGTGCCGCCGTGGCCGGGTCCCCCCTGGCGGAGACCGCCGCGGCAGGTGCCGCCGTGCTCGGGCCGCCGTGCCGGAGGCGCCCGTGGTGAGGTCCCCCCTGGCGGGTGCCGTCGTGGTGACGGACGTCGGTCAGTCCTGTATCCGGATGCCCAGTTGGGCCGCCAACACCGGTGCCAGATCAAGTAGTTGAGCAGTGCTGAGGACCGCGCCGGACAGCCGCTCCACGCCACGGGCGATCTCCAGTGTGACGGCGCCGCGCAGGTCCACGTCCGTGAGGGTGGCACCGCCGAGGTCCGCGCCCTTCAGCGTGCAGTCGACGAACTCGACCCGCTCCAGGCGGGCTCCCCCGAAGTCCGGTTCGACCAGGACGCAGTTCTCGAAGACGACGTCCTTGAGTCGGGCCGTACGCAGATTGAGATAGTCGATCTTGCCGCCGCGGACCAGGACCCGTTCCAGGACCGCGCCGTGCACCTGGGTGCCGCCCAGGCGGGCGTCGAGCAGTTCGACGTCCCGCAGCATCGAGTCGGCGAGGTCGGTGCCGACGCCCCGGATCCCGCTCAGCACGGTGTCGAGGATCCGGGCTCTGCGCAGCCGCGTCTCGTCGAGGACGCATCCTGTCAGCGCGCAGTCCATGAAGCGGGCGCCCGCGCCGTCCTGGCCGGCCAGGTCCGCCTCCCGGAACTCGACGCCGTCGTAGTCACCGTCCGGCCGCAGCTCCCGCCCGTCGTACGGAGCCAGCGGCGGCAGCCGCAGTTCGGGGCGGCGCGCCGCCCGCACCCCGGTCCGGCCCGGCCCAGCGGACCCGCCGGTGCCCCCCATCACTTTCCTCGCCATGCCCTCATCCTGCCGCACGCCTCTGACAGTCCGTGCTGACCTGCGGCGATGCCACGCATGTCACATTCCGGGCGCCGTCACCAGTCCTGTTGTCGAACGCTCAGAACATCGAACGCCGAGAACGTCGAACGCCAGAACGCAATCACAGGGCCGTCCCGGCCCGAGGGAGGAACCACCCATGCACCGCATCACCGTCATCGGCGGCGGCCTCGCCGGACTCACCGCGGCCGTCGCCGCCGCCGAGGCGGGCGCCAAGGTCACCGTCCACGAAGCACACCACACGCTCGGCGGGCGGGCGCGGACCGCCGAGGGACCGTACCGGACGAACGAGGGCCCGCACGCCCTGTACAGCGGCGGCCCGCACTGGGCGTGGCTCAAACGGCGCGATCTGCTCGGGCCGATCGCCCCGGTCCCGCTGTTTGCGGCGGCCCGGCTGCGGCTGCGCCACCGCGGTGTGCTGCGCCGCACCCCGCCCTTCGCGATGCTCAGGCTGCTGCGCCCGGGCGCCCCGAAGGCGCCGGTCGACCGGGACTTCCTCGGCTGGGCGACGGCCGTCGCGGGCGAGGAGGGCGCCCTGGCCACCGCCCACTACTGCGCCGTGGCGCTCTTCCACCACGACCCGGGCGCGCTGTCCGCGGCCTTCGTGCAGGAGCGGCTGCGTCGTGCCACCCGGCTGCCACCGGAGGCGCACTATCCGCGCGGCGGCTGGGCGAGCGTCATCGACCGGATGGCCGCGCGTGCCTGGAACCTGGGGGTGCGGATGGAGACGCTCTCCCGTGTCGACACCATGCCGACCGACACGCCCGTGATCGTCGCCACGTCGCTGGACGCCGCCCGCGGGTTGCTCGGCGACGACTCGCTGGCCTGGCCCAGCGGGTGCACGGTCCTCGTCGACATGGCGGTGCGCGCCCGGCGCGGCGACGCCTTCGCCGTGTCGGACCTCGACGCGCCCGGCTGGCTGGAGCGGTTCACCGCCGTGGACCCGTCCCTCGCCCCGGCCGGTGAACAGCTGATCCAGGGGCAGATCCCGATCAGGCCGGGCGGGTCACGGGCGGACGGCGTCGGCCGCGCCGAGCAGCTGCTCGACCTGGGGCTCGACGGCTGGCGGGAACGCGTGACCTGGCGGCGGGAGGCCGTCGCGCGGGGCCGTACCGGCGCGGTGGACCTGCCGGGCACCAGTTGGCGGGACCGGCCCGGCATCGACCGCGGCGACGGCGTGTACCTCGCCGGCGACCAGGTCGCGGCGCCCGGTGTGCTGTCGGAGGTGTCCTTCAACAGCGCCCTGACCGCCGTGTCGCTGGCGCTCGGCCGACGCGTGCTCGACCTCAAGCGTGCTTGACTTCAAGCGTGCTTGAGGTTGAAGGGTGGGCGGCGGAAGGACACCGACACCACATCACGGGGGGACCCTCATGCACGCCATTCGACTGCACGCCTTCGGCCCGGCCGAGAACCTGGTCCACGAGGAGATCGCCGATCCCGTGCCGGGGCCGGGCCAGCTCCGGATCGCCGTGGCCGCGGCCGGGGTCCACCTCCTCGACACCGCGCTGCGGCAGGGGCACCAGGGGCCGCTGCCCGAGCCGCCCGTGCTGCCCACCGTGCCGGGACGTGAGGTGGCCGGTGTCGTCGAGTCGCTCGGCGAGGGGGTCGCCGAGCCGTGGCGCGGCCGACGCGTGGTGGCCCATCTCGGGTTCGCGCCCGGCGGCTACGCGGAACTCGCCGTCGCGGGCGTCGACCGGGTGCATGAGATACCGGAGAACCTGGACTTCGCCGAGGCCGTCGCCATGATCGGCACGGGCCGTACGGCGATGGGGATCCTGCAGTTCGCCGAGCTGGGCCCGGACTCGGTGGTCGTGGTCCCCGCGGCGGCGGGCGGCATCGGCACGCTGCTGGTGCAGTACGCGCGCCACGCCGGTGCGACGGTGATCGGGCTCGCGGGCGGGCCGGGGAAGGTCGCGCGGGTGCGGGCCAACGGCGCCGGCCTCGCCGTCGACTACACGGAGGCCGGCTGGCCGGAGAAGGTCCGCGCGTACCTGGGCGGGCGGCGGGCCACGGTCGTCTTCGACGGGGTGGGCGGGGAGGTGGCCCGGGAGGCGGTCGCGCTGCTCGGGGACGGCGGGCGGCACCTCGTCTTCGGCTGGTCGGCCGAGGGCATCGGCGCGGGTGGCCCGTACCTCGTCGAGGGGGTCTCCGAGCAGGTGCTGGGCCCGGTGATGCTGGGCCGGGTGGGCGGCACCGACCCGATGCGCACGCTGGAGCTGCGCGCGCTCGCCGAGGCGGCGGCGGGCCGCATGCGGCCCGCCGTCACCCGCTTCCCCCTTGCCGCGGCGGCAGCCGCCCACCGAGCACTGGAGACTCGCGCGACGACAGGCAAGGTGGTCCTGGAACCGTGACGCCTGCCGCGGCCCGCACCCGACCCGGCACCGCGACCCGGTCAGGGCCCTTGGCCGAGCCGGGCCATGACCGGGACAGACGGCCGGCCGCGGCCCGAAGAGCGCGGCGTGCAGCTGTTCGGGGGTGGCCCTGGCCACGTCGGCGGCCTCCTCATAGGCGGCCGGTTCCCGGCTCAGGGCGTGGATGACGGGGATGTTCGGCGGGGGGTCGCGCCGCGGATCACGCCTGCCGTGCCACCACCCGGTCCGCGGGCCCCACCACCCGATCCGCCAGCCCCACCAGCCGGTCCGCATGCCACACGCGGTCCGCCGGCCGCGCCAGCCCGTCCGCCTCCGTCGCTTGGGCCACGCCCAGAATTCCGTACCGCACCGAGCCATTGTCACCGGCTCCCACCGCGGCGGCAGCCGGTCCGCCCCACCAACCCGTCCCCGACCCCACCACCCGGTCCGCATGCCACACCCGGTCCGCCGCCCCCACCAGCCGGTCCACATGTCCAGCCGGTCCGCCAGCCCCACCCGGTCCGCAGTCCCACCAGCCGATCCGCATGTCCACCCGGTCCGCAGCCCCACCAACCCGTCCCCCGGCCCCACCACCCGGTCCGCATGCCACACCCGGTCCGCGGGCCCCACAAGCCCGTCCGCACGCCCCACCACCCGGTCCGCGGGCCCCACAAGCCCGTCCGCCGCCTCCGCCACCAGTCCGCCGCCCCGCCACCCGTCCCGCCGCCCCCGCCGGGCGGGACGACTCGGCACCCCGGCGGAGCCGTTCGCGCCGGTCGGCGGCACGGCAGGTGGCGTACATGCCCCACACGCCCAACCGGCGGAAGGGTTCGGGCTCCCGACGGCGAACCGCGGGGCGAACCAGCCCCCGTTGTGACCGGATGCGCCGAAGGCGATGCCCCCGTTGTGACCGAATCCGCCGAAGGCGATGCCGCCGCTGTGACCGTATGCGCCCTAGGTGACCGGATGCGCCCTAGGTGATGCCGCCCCTGAAGGCACTGCTTGCCGTGGTGTTGCTCATGCGCGGGCTCAACCCCTGAGGGTGGTCAGTGTCTCCTTCGGATTCCATGCTTTTCCCCGGCCCCTGACCAGCGGATAGCAGGCCAGGCCGATCAGTACGGACAGGAAGTGCCCGAAATCGGTGAAGGTGGCGCCGGTGACGAGCGGCACCAGGACGATCGCGAGCACAGCGGCCAGATACAGATAACGCCAGGGTGCCGCGATCCGGTAGGTGAGCACGCCGACCACGCCGGCCAGCGCATAGCTCACGCCGATGTCGAGGGTGTCGACGGCCCGGTGCGGTGCGGCACCCTCCCGGATGGCGTTCAGCAGCGTCAGCTCGCTGATCAGGGTGGCCAGCACATGGGCGGCGACGCACACCGCGAGCCAGCGCAGGGTGCCGAGCCAGCGTTCGGCCTGGGCGTGGAAGCCCGTGTACAGGGCGGCGTACGGCAGCCAGTGGCCGCTGTCGATCCACATCGCGCTGCTGATCAGCACCCGTACCGGGTCCCGCGACAGCTCGTGGATGTTGGTCGAGCGCTGCCGCAGGAACTCCCGCTCGAAGGCCGGGGACATGTAGTGCAGGGCGACAGTGGTGACGAACAGGATCAGCAGCCAGACGTAGGTCCCCGGGGCGCTGCGCACATAGCCCGCCACCGCCCTGAGCCGGCGCCGAATTCGGATGACCCGGTTCACATCCGTCAGTATGGTCGGCAAGGTGATCGAAGTGCCTGGCGAGCTGGCCGCCTCACAGGAGAAGTTCAACGGGGAGGCGGGGCGCGCGTTCATCGCGGACCTGCCACGGCGGGCCGCGGAGTTTCTGCGGCGGTGGGAGCTGCGGGTCGACGGTCCGGCCATGTACGGGGTGTGCGCGCTGGTCCTGCCAGTGGTACGCGCCGACGGCGGGCCGGCCGTGCTGAAGCTCCAGCCGTTCGACGAGGAGAGCGCGGGCGAACCCCTCGCCCTGCGGGCCTGGGACGGCGACGGGGCGGTGCGGCTGCTGGAGCACGACGAGCCGACCTGCACACTGCTGCTGGAGCGGCTGGACGAGGGCCGCGTGCTGGGCGACATGCCGGACGCCCGGGCGGCCGTGCGGGTCATCGGCGCGCTGCTGGCCCGGCTGACCGCGCACCCGGCCCCGCCGGGGATGCGGCGGCTCGGGGACATCGCGCGGCTGATGCTGGAACAGGTGCCGTGGGCCCTTGGCCGCATCCCGGACCCGGCGGACCGGCGGCTGGTGGCGGACTGCGCGGCGGCCGTGCGCGAGGTGCTGGCCGAGCCCGGCGACCGGCTGCTGCACTGGGACCTGCACTTCGAGAACGTGCTCGCGGCGCGGCGGGCCGACTGGCTGGCCATCGACCCCAAGCCGCTGGCCGGCGACCCCGGGTTCGAGCTGCTTCCCGCGATCGACAACCGCTACGACCCGGCCGAGACCCACTGGCGCTTCGACGCGCTGACCGACGCCCTGGGCCTTGACCGGGAGCGGGCGCGGGCCTGGACGCTGGGGCGGGTGCTGCAGAACTGTCTGTGGGAGATGGAGGACGGACGGCCGCTGGAGGCCGTCCAGTTGGAGATCGGGCGTGCACTGCGCGGATGACACGCCACCGGATGGCCCATCCACCCTGTTCATCCGTTAATCGCACATAGCGTACCGGATATGACGAAATGGCATATCGCGTATGTGGCCTGCGCCGCCGCGCTGGCCGGCGCGGCGCTCGGTGCCGGCACTCCGGCCGCCGCCGCCCCCACGACCCATGTGGTCCGCCCGGGCCAGTCCGTCCAGAAGGCGGTCGACGCCGCCCGGCCCGGTGACACCGTCCTGCTGACCCCCGGCAGCTACCGCGAGAGCGTCACGGTGAGCACGCCAGGGCTGACTCTGCGCGGCATGGGCCAGGGCACGGTGCTCCAGCCGTCCGGGCAGAAGGCCACCACCGAATGCGCCGTACGCGGCAACGGCATCTGTGTGATGGGCAGCAAGACCCGCGACGTGGAGGGTGTCACGGTCGCCGACCTGACCGTGACCGGCTTCCCCCGGGCCGGCGTGTTCGGCATGGGAACCGACGGGCTGACCGTGAGCAAGGTGTACGCCGTCCGCAACGGTGTCTGGGGCATCGCCCAACAGCGGTCCGTGCACGGTACGTTCCGGCAGAACTACGCCATGGAGAACGGGGACGCCGGTCTCTTCCTCGCCAACACCGTCACGGCCGAGGAGGGCGCCCAGGACACCGGGGGCGCACTGGTCGAGAGCAACCGGCTGGAGGGCAACCGGATCGGCGTCACCGTCCGGCGGCTGCGCAACCTGACGGTGGCGGACAACTACGTCACCGGCAACTGCGTCGGCATGTTCGTCGTCGGCGACGAGAACAAGCCGCGGGCGGGCGCCCTGACCGTGCGGGACAACCGGATCACGCAGAACAACAGGTCCTGTCCGAAGACCGACCGGCTGCCCGCGCTGCAGGGCTCCGGGATCGTGCTGACCGGCGCCGAGGACACCCTGGTCACCCGGAACCTGATCACCGGCCAGGCCGGCGGGTCTCCGCTGTCCGGCGGCATCGTCCTGTTCAAGAGCTTCGTGGGTGTCACCAGCGAGCGGAACCGGATCAGCGACAACCTGCTGGCGGACAACGCCCCCGCGGACCTCGTCAACACGGACCCCGGCCGGGGCAACACGTTCAGCGGCAACTCCTGCCGGGCCTCCAAGCCCTCGGGCATGTGCTGACCGGCGGCCACCGCATCCCGTAGCCCCCACACGCCCGACCCAAGGAAGGAAGGCGGCGTATGACGACCGCAATCTCCGCCGAGCCGTCGGTCCCGCACCGCAAGGGGGGATCGGCGTCCCCGCCGCCGTCCATGCGGCTGAGAGAACTCGTGTTCGGCGCGGCGTGTGCCGCCGCCGTCCGGGCCGCTGCCCGGCTCGGCGTCGCCGACGCCCTCGGGGATTCCCCCATGGCCGTGGCGGACCTCGCGGCCGCGGTGCAGACCGAACCGGAGCCGCTGCGCCGGCTGCTGCGGGCGCTGTCCTGCTACGGCGTCTTCGAGGAGCGGCCGGACGGCACCTTCGCGCACACCGGCATGTCCCGGCTGCTGCGCGAGGACGACCCGAACAGCCTGCGCGACATCTCCCTGTGGTGCACCGAACCGTGGACCTGGGACGCCTGGCCCCGGCTGGACGAGGCCGTGCGCACCGGCCGTAACGTGGTCGAGGACCTGTACGGCAAGGAGTTCTTCGCCTACCTCAACGAGGACGCCCCCGAGTCGGCGGACGTCTTCAACCGTGCGATGACCACGTCCAGCGAGCAGTCGGCGCGGGACGTGGCCGCCCTGCTCGACCTGTCCGGCAGCGCCTCGGTGGCGGACATCGGCGGCGGCCAGGGCCATGTGGTGGCGAGCCTGCTCGACAAGTACCCCTCGATGCACGGCAGTCTGCTCGATCTGCCGCGCGTGGTGGACAACGCCGTGCCGCGGCTGCGCAAGGGCGGCGACCTCGCGGACCGGGTGCGCATCGTGCCCGGCGACGCCCGGGTGTCGGTCCCGGTGCAGGCCGATGTCTACGTCATCAAGAACATCCTGGAGTGGGACGACGCGAGCACGGCCCGGCTGCTGGGCAATGTCATCGGTGCGGGCGGCCCGGGCACCCGGGTCGTGGTCATCGAGAACCTCGTGGACGACACCCCCTCGATGCGCTTCAGCACCGCCATGGACCTGCTGCTGCTGCTCAACGTCGGCGGGGCCAAGCACACCACCGAGTCCATGGTGAGCAGGCTGACCTCGGCCGGCCTGGTCGTCGACGACATCAGTCCGGTCAATCCGTATCTGGACGCGTTCGACTGCCACGTCCCGGGCTGACCCGGACGGCGGTGTGCCGGTGCGGGCCCGCTTCCGCCGGTGCGGCTGAGGACGGCGGTGTGTCCGTGCGGTCCCGGCTGCCGGCGATGCGGGCGCGGCCGTCGGCGGACGGCGGTGTGTCCCACCTCCGCTGAGGCCGCACCGCCCGACCGGGCCACGGCCGGGCGGTGCGGTGCGGAGTGTCAGGCCGGTGTGCCTGCCGTGCAGGCGGCACCCGGTTCCGGGGTCTGCCCGACAGGCCCTGCGGAGCCTCGCCGCGACCGGTGTCCGTGTGTGCGGCCTGCTCAGTCGCGCTCCCACAGATAGAAGCGGTGCGCCATGGCGTCCTTCGGGGAGCGCCAGGTCTCGGGGTCGTACGCGCTGACGTACGCCGACAGCCGCTCGCTGATGTCCCGGAACTCCGGGTGCCCGGTGACCTTGGCGATGGCCGGTCCGGGCTCGCGCTCGGACTCGACGAGATGCAGATACACATCGCCGAACTGGAAGAGGCTGCGCCGGGCGACCCCGACGAGGTGCGGCAGCTCTCCCCGGTCGGACTCCTCGAACACCTTGGCGATGTCGGGGGCGGAGCCCGGGGCCATGCGGGCGACGATCAGGGCCTGGTGCATCGGATGCGTCCTTCCGTGCTCAGTCGGCCAGCGCGGCCGCGGACCGCTGCCCGGCCGCGGCCTTCTCGATCCTGTCCCGGATCAGGGCCATCTGGATCTTGGAGTTCCGGTTGATGTTGTCGGTCATCCAGTCGTCGTCCACCGGGGCGTCCGGCTTCATCGCGAAGTCCTGGGTCCACACCATCCGGGTGCCGGCCGGGACCTGCTCGTAGCGCCAGTGGATGTCCATGTGCGCGAACGGACCGGTCTCGACCCGGCGGGCCTTGACGGTGAGCGACTCGCGGTCCGGCTCGCGCTCCGAGATCCAGCTCCACACGACGCCCTTGTCGTCCGGGTGCATGGTCAGCCGGAACGTCGTCTTCGCGCCCTCGCGGGAGAGGATCTCGACCGACGCGTACTCGCTGAACAACTGCGGCCAGTTCTCCAGGTCGTTGGTCATGTCCCAGACGAGGTCCAGGGGGGCGGCGATGGTGATCTCGTTCTGCGTGTGTCCAGCCATGTCAGGCTCCTGCCATAAGGGTGCTGTTGACGAGGTCGAGGAACTGCCGGGGCGTCTTGCAGCGCTCCGCGTCGGGCGGCATCGGGGTGCCGTGCCGGTTCTCCAGTTCACCCACGATGCCGAGCAGGCCCAGCGAGTCGACGCCGAGCGCGTCGAAGCCGGTGTCGGACCGCTGCGCCAGCTCCTGCGGGGCGACGGTGACCCCGGCGGCCTGCTTCATGAGCCCGGACAGCTCTTCCACGGTGATGTGGGCACTCATACGTTGTTCTCCTTCTCTCCGGGAGGTGCTGTGAGACGGCCTCGATAGGAGGCGTCAGGTTCTTCAGACCCCTTCGCCGGCGCCGCGCCGCAGCACCAGCGCCGAGTTCGACCCCATGAGCCCCCGGCTGAGGACCAGCGCCGTACGCACATCGACGGCGCGGGCCCGGCTGGTCACGAGGTCCAGGTCGTGGCAGACGTCGAACACGTTGGGGGTGGGGGGGATCAGACCGTGCTCCATCGCGAGCACCGCCGCCGCGGTGTCCAGCACGGGCGCCGCGCAGTAGCCACGGCCGATGCCCGTCTTGGGCGCGGTGACGGGCACCCGCGCGGCGTGCCCGCCCAGTACGTCGGCGATCGCCAGCGCCTCGGCGCGGTCCGCCTCCGGCACGCCGAGCGCGTCGGCGAAGACCACGTCAATCTCCTGCGGCGCACAGCCGGCCTCGTCCAGGGCGCCCCGGATCGCCTGGGCGAGACCCGCGCGGGACTCCGCCCAGCGGGAGGCGCCGGTGAACGTCGCCGCGTGCCCGGCGAGCAGGGCGCGCAGCGGCGCACCGCGCTCCCTGGCCGACCGCTCCGCCTCCACCACGACCATGGCGCCGCCCTCGGCGGGCACGAACCCGGCCGCCGCCGTCGTGAAGGGGAGGTAGGCGCGGGCCGGGTCCCCGACGGTGCTCAGCTCCTCGTAGCCGAGCTGGCACACCATCGAGTACGGGGCGAGCGGTGCCTCGGTCGAGCCGGCCACGACCGCGTCGGTGCCGCGCTGCACCGCCCGCGCCGCATGGGCGAGGGCGTCGAGACCGCCCGCCTCGTCGGCCGCGACGACCGAGCACGGCCCCTTGAAGCCGCGGCGGATGGAGATCTGACCGGTGGAGGCGGCGTAGAACCAGGCGATGGACTGGTACGGGCCGACGAACCGGCTGCCCTTGCCCCACAGTCGCTGCAGCTCCCGCTGGCCGAACTCACCGCCGCCGGAACCGGCCGCGGTGACCACACCGATCGAGAACGGCTCGTCGGCGGTGTCGGCGGCGCCGAGCCGGGCGTCGTCCAGCGCGAGGTCGGCCGCGGCCATCGCATAGTGCGTGAACCGGTCGGTCTGGACGAGGTAGCGCTCCTCGACCGCCGCCGCCGGGTCGAAGGCGCGGACCTCGCCGGCCACCTTCAGCGGCAGGTGCTCACAGCCCTCCCGGGTGATCCGGTCGAGAACGCTGAGCCCCTCATGGGTGGCCTTCCAGAAGGTGTCGGTGGTGGTTCCGTTGGGTGCGACGACACCGATTCCGGTGATGGCCGCGCGGCGTTCGCGGGGTGCGCTCATCTCGTGTCCTCTCCTACTCCCGGGGCCGGGTCAGGATCACCGCGGACTGGAAGCCGCCGAACCCGCTGCCCACGGAGAGCACGCTGCTGAGCGAGCGCTCGCGGGCGACACGGGGGACGTAGTCCAGGTCGCACTCGGGGTCCGGGGTCTCGTAGTTGGCGGTCGGCGGTACGACCTGATGGGCCAGGGCGAGCACGCAGGCCACGACCTCGATCGCGCCGATCGCGCCGAGGGAGTGCCCCACCATGGACTTGATGGAGCTCATGGGCGTCTGGTACGCGTGCTGTCCCAGGGCCCGTTTCACCGCGGCCGTCTCGTGCCGGTCGTTCTGCCGGGTGCCCGAGCCGTGGGCGTTGACGTAGTCGATGGCCGTGGGGTCGAGCCGGGCGTGGTCGAGGGCGTCTTCGATGGCCCGGGCCATCTCCAGGCCCTCGCTGGTCAGGCCGGTCATGTGGTAGGCGTTGCCGTAGGTGGCGTAGCCGCTCAGTTCGCAGTAGACATGGGCGCCTCGGGCCCTCGCGTGTTCCAGTTCCTCCAGGACGAGCACCGCACCGCCCTCGCCCATGACGAACCCGTCACGGTTGTTGTCGAAGGGCCGGGAGGCGTGTGCGGGGTCGTCGTTGTTGGGGGACGTGGCCTTGATCGCGTCGAAGCACGCCATGGTGATCGGTGAGATCGGCGAGTCCGAGGCACCGGCTATGCAGACATCGGCCCGGCCCTCCTCCACGGTGTGGAAGGCGTACCCGACCGCGTCGAGTCCTGAGGTGCAGCCCGTAGAGACGGTCTGTACCGGGCCCCGCGCGCCGAACCGTTCCGCCACCGCCGAGGCGAGCGTGCTCGGCGAGAACGCCCGGTGCAGCTGCGGCTCCGCCTCCCGGTGGTCCACGTCCCAGCGCTGCCCACGGTGGCTGACCAGGACGTAGTCGTGTTCGAGGCGGGTGGTGCCGCCGACCGCGGTGCCCAGGGAGACGCCGACCCGCCAGGGGTTCTCCCCGGCCAGGTCGAGACCCGAGTCCCGCACGGCCTCGTCACCGGCGACCAGCGCGAACTGTATGTAACGGTCCGCCCGTTCGACCTGCTCGGCGTCCAGCCCGTGCGCAGCCGGGTCGAAGTCGCACTCGGCGGCGATCCGGGACCTGAGGCCCGCCGGGTCGAAGAACGTGATGCCACGCGTCGCCGTGCGGCCGGATGCGAGCAGGTCCCAGAAGGCCGGTGCGCCGATGCCGCCCGGGGCGACAATGCCTATACCGGTGACCGCAACGCGCCGGGTCATGAAGGCACCTTCCCCGCGTCGGCCGGGTGCCCTGCGCCCGCCGCGACCGTCTCGGTGGTGACGGCGGCGGCACCGATCACCTCGGTCTCCTCCGTATCGACGTGGCCCAGTTGCGGGCGTGGCGCGAGCGGGCCGAGGTGGAAGACGATCCGGGCCTCCACCTTGCCGACGTTGCGGAAGCGGTGCCGCATATAGGCGGGGATCATCAGCCCCTGCTCGGGCCGCAGCGTGTGCGCCTCGCCGTCCAGGTCCGCCTCCAGCTGACCGCAGACGACGTAGACGAACTCCTCGGAGTAGGGGTGGTAGTGCTCACCGATGCGGTCGCCGGGCTGCACGATGGCCACGCCCATGAAACCGCTGGTGGCACCCACCGTGGCCGGGGTGAGCATGGCGCGCAGATCGCCGCCGCGCCGGACGTTGGGCTCGACCTCGCTGAGGTCCACGATTCTGGGACTGGGTTTGATCACGACGTTCCTCCGTTGGTGTGCTGCGGCGGGATGAGGGACATGGCCATGGAACGGGCCACGCCGGATCGGGCCGCCGGGTCAGGCGTTCGAACGGCGGTCGGTGACCAGGGTCATACGGGCGGCCTCGCCGTCGAGGAGCGACTTCAGCTCGGCCGCGCGCGCCGTCGGAGGCACCACGGGCTGGACACCGCTCTCCTCGCGCAGGTCGAGCAGCCGCACCACGACGTCGTCGCGCTGGAAGATCGTGCTGCGCAGCACCGGGCTGGTCGGATCCTCGGCGATCATCTCGTCGTACTCGGCGAGCAACTCGGCCAGCCGCATGCCGCGGCCGGGCACCGCCGGGTAGTACAGGGCGTACCGCTCGCCCCAGGCCATCGCGTCCGTCGTCACATGGTGCACGGCCGGCAGTGCCGCCCGGGTGAAGAAGATCCGCGCCGACTCCTGGTCGTTGAGGTCCCGGTCCTGCTCCAGGTACGGGTTGATGGCCTCCTCGACCGCGCGCACCTCGGGCTGCCGGGCGACGTGCCGCAGTGCCGCGAGCAGGTCGCCGCGTACCTCGATGGCCCGCACCACCCGGTTGCCGTGCATGAACAGGGAGGTCCGGCACAGCCGTGTGCTGTCGTCGACCCGCGGGTCGGGCGAGCGGTAGTCCGCGAGGATCTTCTGGACCTTCTCCTCGCTGCCCGCCCGGACCGTGAAGGTCAGCGCGTGCCGGATCAGCCCGTCACCGATCCGCGGCGCGTTCTGGAGCCGGCGCTGCGGCGACCGCTCGACGCCCACGCCGGTCTCCCGCACGACGTGGAAGCGCAGCGACCGGGTGTCCCGGACACAGCCGTGCAGCGGCTTCACCATCTCCACGTGTTCCTCGCTGTTCACCCAGGCGAGAAACGGCGGGGCGCTCTCCCACTCGCTTGCGATGAGCCATTGGGAGGGATTCTCGATGGACTGGCAGAGTTGGTCGCTGACGTGGCCGGGCACGGACGCAACCTGGTTGCACAGTTTCTCGTACGCCTTCAGGAACTGCTGCTGGGCTCCGTCGTAGACGTCGACCAGCAGGACGACCCGCAGCCGGGAGCCGTCGAACACGGACTGGGAGACTTTCGACACCTGTCGTGTCAGCTCTTCTGACACACGTTCAGCCATGGTGGTCATCTGCGTAGATCTCCTTCGTGTGCAGATGCGGACGCCGGCCGATGATGACGCGACGTCAGCGTTCCTTGATCCTGTGCCGGTCCCCAGAAGCGCGCGACTCGTATGAACCACGCGGGTGATGGGCACCGCGAAGACGCGTCGAGACGCCCGCCCAAGGCTGTGAACCACGTGGGTGATTGGGAACGCCGAGAGGCACCGAGCCGCCCGCAGAGGGCATGGAAAATCACAGGCGCCCATCGGCGCACCACTGCCCATGGAGACTGCGATGCATCAAAAAGCCAACCACCGGATTCCCGTCCTCATCGTGGGCGGCTCTTTGGTGGGCCTGTCCATGTCCCTGTTCCTGGGCCGTCTCGGTGTGCGGCACATGCTGGTCGAGCGGCACTCCGGGACCTCGGTCCATCCACGCGGACGGGGCAACAACGTACGGACGATGGAGCTGTTCCGGGTGGCCGGCGTCGAGCCGGACATCAAGACCGCGGCCTCACTGCTGGCCGACAACCACGGCATCCTGCAAGCCCCGACACTGGTCGGGGACGCGGGAGAGTGGCTCTTCAGACAGATCGACCCCGGTGGCGGGCTCGCCCGGCTCAGCCCCACCGAGTGGTGCCTGTGCAGCCAGAACGACCTCGAACCGGTACTCCTTCAAAGCGCCCGCGCACTCGGCGGCGACCTGCGTTACTCCCACCGGATGGAGTCCTTCGAGCAGGACGCGGAAGGGGTGACGGTCACCGTCCTGGACCGCACCACCGACGAGCGCTACACGGTCCACGCGGACTACCTGGTCGCCGCGGACGGCCCGCGCAGCCCGGTGCGCCGCAGCCTCGGCATCGGACAGTCGGGACCCGGTGACCTGTTCGCCAGCGTCAGCGTCACCTTCCGGTCCAAGATGCTCGCCGACGTGGTCGGCGACCGGCACTTCATCTGCTGCTACCTCAACAACCCGGAGGCCGACGGCGCGTTGCTGCCGATCGACAACCAGGAACGCTGGGTCTTCCACGCGCCGTGGCATCCGGAGCGCGGCGAGACGCTGGAGGAGTTCACCGAGGAACGCCTCCAGCGGCACATCCGGCGGGCCGTCGGCGTCCCCGACCTCGATGTGGAAATCACCGGAAAGGCGTCCTGGCGCGCGGCCGAACGGGTCGCCGACAGGTACACGTCCGGCCGGGTGTTCCTCGCCGGTGACTCCGCCCACGAGATGTCCCCCACCGGGGCGTTCGGCTGCAACACCGGTGTCCAGGACGCCCACAACCTGGCCTGGAAGCTGGCCGCGGTGCTGGACGGCTGGGCCGGTCCCGGCCTGCTGGAGACCTACGGCACCGAGCGCCGCCCGGTGGCCCTGGCGACCAGCGCCCGCGCCTCCGCCCGCTCGGTCGAGCACAGCCACCCCGGCTTCGTCCCGGCCCCCGGCGTCGGCGGCGGCCGGCGCGGCGGCATCCTCAACGTCGTCCTCGGCTACCACTATCCGCAGGGCGCCGTCGTCGGCGCCGACCCCGAGCAGCCGGTCGTCCCCGAGGAGTTGCGCCTGGCCGGACAGCCCGGCAGCCGCGCCCCGCACCTGTGGCTGCGCCGCGACGGCGAGCGGATCTCCACCGTCGACCTGTACGAGCGTTCCATGGTCCTGCTCACCGACGCCCCGGACGACGCGGGCTGGCACACCGCGGCCCGCCGGATCGCCGAGCAGGACGGCGTACGGCTCGACGCCTACCGGATCGGCCCGGGCGCCGACGCGGACCTGACGTACGACACCGAGCGCGCCGCCGGACCGGCGGACTGGACGCGGCTGCACGGCACGACGGCCGACGGTGCCGTCCTGGTGCGGCCGGACGGGTTCGTGGCCTGGCGGTCCTCCGGCGCGGTGGCGGACCCGGAGGCAGAACTGCGCGGCGTCCTCAAGGAAGTCCTGCGCACGGGCTGAGACGGCGACACCGGCCCTGCCGGTGACACGAGGGCCACCCGCGCCGCAAGAGCACGGGTGGCCCTCGTCGTCCGGAGCCGTGGCAGGACGCCCCGGTGGGCAGGCCCTGACGGGTACGGGTGATCTCCACAGAGGGCCTGTACTCATGTAGCGGGCCTTCGGTGAGACGAGGAATGCGACGGTGTCGAAGCGGGCGCCGAAGCCGCGGTACCCGGCCGGCCTCGGGTCGGTGACGCCGGTGCGGCCTTGGCCGCGCCGTAGGCGGCAGTGCCGGTCAGGGCGAGGCCGCCGGGAATCACTCGCCCGGCGACGGGTACCGCTCCGCGCCGGCACCAAGGTCAGCGCCTGGCCGGACCTCGGCCCCGGCGCGGAGACAGCCGCCCGCACCGTGGCCACGGCTCCGGTCGACGCCGCTGTCCCCGGCTGAACCGGCCCGCCTCGTCCACGACGCCCTCAGAGCTGCGTGATGCATACCCCCGCCGGCTTCGGGCCTGACCGGCTCAGGCCCGTGCGAGCGCGGGTATCAGGCGCAGCGCGTTGTCCCGGTTGATGCCGCGGAGCTGATGGTCGGCGATGGCCGGGTCGCTGTCCAGGGCCGGTGTCGAGATGTCGGAGACGATATGGGCGGGGGTGGGCGGCCAGTCGGTGCCGTAGAGGATCCGGGCGGGGTCGACCGTGGCCATGAGGGTGGGGGTCGCCGACGGGGACATGGGACCCGCCGTGTCGAAGTAGAAGCGGTGCAGATAGTCGCGTATCCGGGACGGTTCGATCGCGGGGGTGAGGTGGTCGCTGAGGAGCTCCAGGCGGGTGGCCATGTAGGGGAGGAAGCCGCCGCCGTGCGGGAGGACGAAGGTGAGGTCGGGGTAGCGGTCGAGGACGCCGTTGAGGATGAGATTGATCGCCGCGCGAGTCGTGTCCATGAGGAAGTCGCACATGAACGGCGGCAGGCCCGGCACGCCCGCCCCGTCGGCGTTGCCACCGGGGACGTCCATCGGATGTGTGCTGATGACCGCGGAGCGGTCGTTCAGCTCGCTGAGGAGGCGGTCGTGGGAGGGGTCGCCGAGATAGACGCCGCCCGCGCTGGTGCGTGTGCTCACCCCGACGGCGCCGAGGTCGTCGAGGCCGTACTTCAGCGACCAACTCGACAGATCGAGGTCGTCGAGGAAGACCGGCGTGAAGAAGGTGAAGCGGGTGGGATGGCTCGCGGCGACTTCCGCCGCCGCCTCCAGCGCGACCCGTGCGCTCTCCTCTCGCTTGCTGCGCTCCTGGATGCGGCCGAGCATGGCCACGGTCATGACGGTGGTGCGGATCCCCGTGCGGTCCATGAGGGCGAGCGCGGTATCGAGATCCCAGCGGGTCCACCAGGGCAGTCTGTCGCGCCGGACCAGGCCCTGTGCCTCGGCCCAGTCGAGCCAGGCGGGCGCGGTGAAGTGGTGGTGGACGTCCACACGGGAGGTTCGGGCGTCGTCGTCGGCCGGGGCGGACTCTGAGAGGTCAGTGAGGTGCGTCGATATCATGGCGGGCTCTTTCCTCGTTCGGATACGGCGTTCGGATACGGCTGCTCGCAAGCGGCGTCCGGAAGCCGCGTTCAGAGGCAGCGTCCGGAAGCGGCGTTCAGAGGCGGCGTCCGGAAGCGGCGTTCGGAAGCGGCGTTCAGGTGGAGGCGCTCAGCCGCGCCCGTCGGATGTCGTCGCCAGTGGCTGCTCCGTCGCGGTCGTCCGCCCCGGCTCGGCCACGGCGTCCGGTGGCGTCTCACGGCGAAGCACCGTCATCAGCGTCTCGGCGAGGGCCTGTTCCGGGTCCGCTACGAGCCCGGGCGACCGCCATGCCACGAAGCCGTCGGGGCGGACCAGGACGGCACCGGACTCCGCCGTGCCGTGCAGCGCCGCCCAGTCGGCCCCGTCCTCGGGGACCAGGTCATGTCCCGCGCCGACGACGTAGCCCTCCACCGGGACGCCCAGGCGTGCGGTGACGTCGCGGGCCGCGGTGCGCCAAGCCTCGCCTCCGGGGCCGGTGAGGACCACGAAGGACCGTTCGTAGAGGTCCAGGGTGGAGATCCGCCGGCCGTCCCGGGCGGTCACCCACAGGTGGGGAGCGCGGCTCCCGGGGGCACCGCCCAGCTGGAACTCGGCGGGCACGATCGCGGCGTCCGGGTCGGCGCCGACGACGGCGCCCGACGGGTAGCGGTAGCACAGGGCCACGGTCAAGGCGTCGGCCGGATCGTCCTTGCGCTTCTCCGGGGTGTAGCCCGGGTGCTGTTCCTCGCCCGCCTGGAACAGGGCGCGGGCGGTCGTCGCGATCGCGACCGGCCGACGTTCCGTCTGATACGTGTCGAGCAGCCCCGGACCGGCCCAGCCGTGCAGGACGGCCGCGATCTTCCAGGCGAGGTTGTGGGCGTCCTGGATACCGGTGTTGGAGCCGAAGGCCCCGGTGGGGGGCATCTCGTGCGCCGAGTCACCGGCCAGGAAGACCCGGCCCTCGCCGTAGCTGTCGGCCACGCGGTCCGCCGCGTGCCAGGGAGCCTTGCCGGTGACCTCGACATCGAGGTCGGGGACGCCCGCCGCGGCGCGGATATGGGCGACGATACGCGCGTCGGTGAAGTCGTCCAGCGTCTCGCCCTCATCCCGGGCCCAGGGGGCGTGGAAGACCCACCGCTCGCGGTTGTCCACCGGCAGCAGGGCTCCCTCGCCGGCGGGATCGGTGAGGTAGCAGACGACGAAGTGCCTGTCGCCGACGAAGTCCTGCAGCTTCTTGCTGCGGAACGTGATGCTCACGTTGTGGAACAGCGCGCCCGGTCCCGTCTGGGTGATGCCCAGCCGCTCGCGCACCGGGCTGCGGGGCCCGTCGGCGGCCACGAGGTACTGGGCGTGCACGATGCGCGTCTCGCCGCTGTCCCGGTCCCGTACCTCCGCGTGCACCCCTTCGGCGTCCTGTGTGAAGGAGACCAGCTCGGTGCCGAAGCGGATGTCGCCGCCGAGGGAGCGGGCGTAGCGCAGGAGGACCGGCTCAAGGTCGTTCTGGCTGCACAGACACCAGCCGGACGAGGTGATCTGCGACAGGGACGGGCCCGTGTCGATCGCCTTGACGATCCACCGGCGGTCGCCGCCGGAGAGCGTGCTCGCCTGGAGGACGCCGTCGTTTCCCGCCAGGGCGCCCGCCGCGGCGCGGATGTCCTGCTCGACGCCCGCGGTCCGGAACAGCTCCATGGTGCGCAGGTTGTTCCCACGGCCGCGAGGGTGAGTGGACGTCGCGGCGTGACGCTCGACGAGAAGGTGCTCGACGCCGAGGCGACTGAGAAAGACTGACGTGGACAGGCCCACCAAGGAGCCGCCCACCACCAGAACCGGTACGGACTCCACGGCTCGTTTGCTCATCGACTGATCCCCTAACATCTTTCGTCATCGTCTGCCGTACGAAGCCGAACGCCCCGAGCCCCCAGGAAACGGCGGCTCGGGGTGTTTCCAATCGGCATCAACTTTTCGCCCGCTCCAGGGGCCCCGCACCTTCTGTTGCTCCGATCGCGACGCCCGTCCCTGCGCCGCCCCGGACGGGCTAAGAACGTTTGCTGGCGACGGCCCGCCGGGAACCGTCGAGGCCATGACGCAAACACCCACGCACACCGAACCCGGGCCAGCGGACCCCGTGGCCGCCGCCTCCCGATGCACGCCCGACTTCCGCGCCAACCCGCACCCCGTGTACGCGGAGTTGAGGGGGACCGCCCCGGTGTGCCCGCTGAATCCACCGCACGGCGTGGAGACCTACCTGATCACCCGTTACGACGACGCGCGCGCCGCGCTGGCCGACCCGCGGCTGAGCAAGGACATGTACGGCGCCCTCGACGCGTACCAGCGCATCTTCGGCGACTCCTCCATCGCGCTCGACGACAACATGCTGTTCTCCGACCCGCCCAAGCACACCCGGCTACGGCGGATCGTGCAGGGCGCCTTCACACCGCGCCGGGTGGAGTCGCTGCGCCCGCGTATCCAGCAGGTCACCGAAGAACTGCTGGAGCGCTGCCCGACCGACGCGTCCGTCGACCTGCTCCCGAACTTCGCGTTCCCGCTGCCGCTCCAGGTCATCTGCGAACTCCTCGGCGTGCCGGAGGACGAGCGTGAGCGCGCCCACCAGTGGGCGGTGACCGTGGCGAAGACCGGATTCGGCCCGGAGGCGAAGAAGGCGTTGGAGGAGGCCGAGGGGAAGCTGCGCGACCTCCTGGTCGACCTCGTGGCGCGCAAGCGCAGCACGCCCGGCGACGACCTGATGAGCGCGCTCATCGCGGCCCAGGACCAAGACGGCGCCCTGACGGACCATGAGCTGGTCTCGACGGCGTGGGTGCTGTTCTTCGCGGGCCACAAGACCACCGCGTACCTCATCGGCAACGCCGTGTACCACCTGCTCTCCAAGCCGGACCAGCGCCGCGAGGCTTTCGCGAGCCCCGAGGCGCTGAAGCTGGCTGTCGAGGAACTGCTGCGGTACGAGGGGTCGGTGGAAAGCTCCACCTTCCGCCACGCCACCGAGGACATCCCGATGCGCGGTGTGGTGATCCCCAAGGGGGCCCTCGTCCAGATCGCCATCACCGCTACGAACCGCGACCCGCAGGTGTACGCCGAACCCGACCGGCTCGACGTCACACGTACCGGAGGTCAGCCCCACCTGGCGTTCGGCCACGGCCCCCACTACTGCATCGGAGCGCCGCTGGCCCGCCTGGAGATGCACATCGCGCTCACCACGCTGTTCCGCCGGTACCCCGAGATCACGCTGGCTGTGCCCCCGCACGAGGTGCGCTGGCTGACCGTGCCCTTCCCGGCGTTCCGCGGACTCGCCGAGCTGCCCGTGGTCCTCGATCCGGAGCGGATCGCCGGCTGAACG
>NZ_JBEPAP010000018.1:0-105806 GCF_040298665.1 Streptomyces sp. NPDC001508 | reverse complement strand
GCACGAGGTGCGCTGGCTGACCGTGCCCTTCCCGGCGTTCCGCGGACTCGCCGAGCTGCCCGTGGTCCTCGATCCGGAGCGGATCGCCGGCTGAACGCATCGCCGACCGGCCGGGACCCGGGCAGTGGTGAGCCGGACATGCAGATCGTCGCGGGGCCTCCCCGAATCTGACGTGCGGGCTCCGGACAACGACCGGCGCGGATTCGCCGGGCCGGCTCTCGGACCGGCTGCGGACCTCGGAAACCGTACGTGCGCCACTGCCCGCCTTCGCTCCCTCCGCCGCGGGAACCGGCCGGCCGCCTCGAACTCCTCCGCAAGGAGGTCACGGCGCCCACGGCGCTCACAGCGCTCACAGCGCTCTCCAACGAAGGCGGGACCGGAGACTTCCCCACCGCGCGGGACGGCGTCGAACCGGGCCGCCCCAGGCCGTCACCGCCTTCGCTCCAAGCGCCCTCGACGGCCTCCACCGCGTGCCACCGGCCCCGGGGCGGGAACAGCCGGTCGCCGGCACGCAGGACGATTTCTTCGACTTCTTCGACTTCTTCGACGCGCTCGTCCGCCGGAGGCTCCCGCACGCCCGACAAAGCAGGCGGCCGGGACGGAGACGGACCGGCACACGAACGGCCCCGGACGAGGAGTCCGAGGCCGAACAGAGCCTCTCAGCCGGGAAAAGTCCCAGGTCAGAGTGGGTTTACCAGAGCCCCCTGTCGGATTCGAACCGACGACCTTCGCTTTACAAGAGCGGCGCTCTGACCAGCTGAGCTAAGGAGGCGTGCGGATGCGCGCTCGTGCAGTGTACCCAGGTCCCCGGGGCGTCCTGTCGAAAGTTTCCGCGAAGTTCACAGTCCCCCAGGTAATGACAGATCGGGGAAACGCGAGGTACCGTCCTGATCCAGTTCACCCACGTGGACTACACCATCCACCTTCCTACTCGGATCGTCCGGCACGTTCCTGCCGGTAGAAGGGGGCCTGCTCACCATGGCCACTGTTACGTTCGACAAGGCGACCCGGATCTACCCGGGTTCCGAGAAGCCCGCCGTCGACTCGCTCGACATCGCGATCGAGGACGGCGAGTTCCTCGTCCTGGTCGGCCCGTCCGGCTGCGGCAAGTCCACCTCCCTGCGGATGCTCGCCGGTCTGGAGGACGTCAACGGCGGCGCCATCCGCATCGGCGAGCGCGACGTCACCCACCTGCCGCCGAAGGACCGGGACATCGCCATGGTGTTCCAGAACTACGCGCTCTACCCGCACATGACGGTCGCCGACAACATGGGCTTCGCGCTCAAGATCGCCGGCGTCAACAAGGCGGAGATCCGCAAGAAGGTCGAGGAGGCCGCGAAGATCCTCGACCTCACCCAGTACCTGGACCGCAAGCCGAAGGCGCTCTCCGGCGGTCAGCGCCAGCGTGTCGCCATGGGCCGCGCCATCGTCCGCGAGCCGCAGGTCTTCCTCATGGACGAGCCGCTGTCCAACCTGGACGCCAAGCTCCGCGTCTCCACCCGTACGCAGATCGCGTCCCTCCAGCGCCGCCTCGGCATCACCACCGTCTACGTCACCCACGACCAGGTCGAGGCCATGACGATGGGCGACCGCGTGGCGGTCCTCAAGGACGGTCTGCTCCAGCAGGTCGACTCGCCGCGCAACATGTACGACCGTCCGGCCAACCTGTTCGTCGCCGGCTTCATCGGCTCCCCGGCCATGAACCTGATCGAGGTGCCGATCGCCGACGGCGGCGTGAAGTTCGGCAACAGCGTCGTCCCGGTCAACCGCGAGGCGCTGAAGGCCGCCGCCGACAAGGGTGACAAGACGGTCACGGTCGGTGTGCGCCCCGAGCACTTCGACGTGGTCGAGCACAACGGCGGCGCCAGCGCGTCCCTGTCCAAGGACAGCGAGGACGCCCCGGCGGGCCTCGCGGTCTCGGTGAACGTCGTCGAGGAGACCGGCGCCGACGGCTACGTCTACGGCTCCGTCGAGGTCGGCGGCACCCAGAAGGACCTGGTCGTCCGCGTCAACAGCCGCTCCGTCCCCGAGAAGGGCACGAAGGTGCACGTCGTGCCGCGGCCGGGCGAGACCCATGTGTTCTCGACCTCCACGGGCGAGCGCCTCACCGACTGACCACCGTCCGGCCTCCGCCCGGTCTCCCCTCGGAGCGGAACAATCCCGGTGATTCACCCAGGTTGACGAATCAGGGCCCCGCAGGCTGCTGCGGGGCCCTTGCCGTTGTCGATAAATTCCCCGACAAACAAGCGCATTTCGAGCAGTGTGCGTCAACTCCCATCCAGGAAAGGGCACTTCTCCGTCCCTCGAACCGGTGACCAAATGTCGCCAAATCATTACCGGGCGCTACCCTCACACGCGTGAAGCACTCCACCACCCAACAGACGCGGCGCGGTCGCCGGGGCCCCGCCCGCCGTATCGGCCGCACCCTCGCCCTCGTCCTGCCCGTCGTCCTGGTGCTCTCCGGGACCCTCGCGGTGACCCGAGTCAACTGGTCGGGGAACCCGTCGAACTCGGTGCTCACCGCCTCGGACGTCTCCTCGGTGAGCAGTTCCGCCCGGACCGTGCAGCGCGCGCCACAGGACGTACTGCGCGACCAGCTGATGGCCGAACTGCAGGAGAAGAACCCGGGCGCGGTCCTCACCCACCTCCAGCAGGCCGTCAACGGGCGCCCGTCACTGGCCAGGCACTGCACGTCCATCGCCCGCGCCCTCGGCCAGGCGGCCGTGCGCATCTACGGCGCCCCACGCGCGCAGTCGTACGCCCGCCCCGTCTGCGACACCTCCTTCGCCTCCGGCGTGCTGACCGCGCACGACTAGTGCTGCGACCGCCGGGCAAGCGGCCGTCGAGAAGTGGGTAACGGCTGCACAAGGGGCCGGTCGCGACCGGCCACCACGGGTGGGGCGCCACGTACAGTTCGGGCATGACCGATCCGAACGCCGCGTCGCGCCCCACTCAAGCCGTCGTCCTGGCCGGCGGCCAGGGCTCCCGGTTGCGCCCCTACACCGACGACCGGCCCAAGCCGATGGTCGAGATCCCGGGCACGGGCACCCCGATCATCGGCCACCAGCTGTCCTGGCTCGCCGAGGAGGGCGTCACGGACGTGGTGGTCTCCTGCGGGCACCTCGCCGAGGTGCTGCAGAAGTGGCTGGACACGGCCGACCTGCCGGTCCGCGTCAGCACCGTCGTGGAGACCGAGCCGCTCGGCCGCGGCGGCGGGCTGAAGTACGCGGCGGCCCACCTTCCCCACCCCGACCGGCCCTGGTACGCGACCAACGGCGACATCTGGACCCGTTTCTCGCTGCGCGAGATGGCGGACTTCCACACCGAGCGGGACGCCGTCGCGACCCTTGCCCTGGCCCGGCCGCGCATCCCGTGGGGCGCCGTCAAGACGGACGGCTTCGGCCACATCACGGACTTCATCGAGGCGCCGCCGTCGACCTTCGAGATCAACGCGGGTGTGTATGTGTTCTCGTCGGAGTTCGCCGCGATGCTGCCCGAGCGGGGCGACCACGAGCGCACCACGTTCCCGCGCCTGGCCCGCGAACGCCGCCTGGCCGGCTTCCCGATCCCCCACGGCGCGTACTGGCGCGCCATCGACACCGCGAAGGACCTCACGGAAGCAGCAAAGGAACTGACAGCCTTGGGCCACTGACCGTTCCTAGAGACTGAGCGGGAGTGGGTCCTGTTGCCGGAACCCGTGCTCAGCCGAACGCCCCGAACGGTGTTGGGCGTTCTGGTCCACCGCGTTCACTCCGTATCCGGCGCGCACGGATCGTGTCCGTGGTCCGGGAATGCGGGGGCGGTTTCCCTCACGCCCCGGGGCCACCGATCCGGCCTGGACGGTCCGATGCCCCGCACGATCACTCCGCTCGTGCGGGGGCAGTGCCGTCCGTCGCCGGACCGGATGTCCCAGGGCGCGCCTGCCGATCGCCACGGCGGCCGCGTCGTGGCGAGTGGTTGTGCGGTTGTTGCCCGTGAGGGGTTTCTGCCAGTGCTGGGCACCCCACTGGGAGGTGTAGGCCGGGTCCACGGCGACGAGCGGGATGCCGAGTTCGGCCGCCATGGATACGAGCCGGGCCCGCAGCCTGGACACAGGCATGCCGGAGATGAGCTTGCGGAAGCGCTTCTTGCGGCCGTGTTTCTCCCGGGTGGTCCCGGCGGTGAAGTCGAGGTCTTCGACGGCGATCGCGAGGTGGTGGTACCTGGCCCAGTGCAGCAGGCGGATCAGTGCGTGCCTGACCTGGGCGTCGCGGTGGCTGGTGGTGCCGGTCAGGTCGTAGCCGAAGCGGAGGGGCCGGCCGACGGGGTTGCCGTGTGTGTCCAGGCGCCAGGCGGCGATGGGGGTCCCCCCGCGCGAGCGAAGTACGGGAAGCCCCAGGGGATCCGGCCCTCTACAGCACGGAGTTCCCCGGGCACCCGCCCCCGCCGACACGGGGGCCCCGGCGCGGGAAGGGGCCGCACGTCCATCGCTCGTACGGAGGAAAAGCACCGCACGGGGGAAGAGAGCCGGAAGCCCCGGCACCGCAAAGGATCCAGCTCAGGGAAAGGGCCCGCACGTAGAAGGGCCCGGACAGCCCCACGTGCCTCCGGCGGACGGCCCCCTCCAGCACGGCATGCCCCAACTCGGGAGCCCTTGCGGCCCAGGGCCCCCACGGCCCGGGAGGCCCCCGCCTCGGAGTCTCCGGAGCACGGGCCCCCTATAACGCGGGAGGCCCCCGCCTCACAGCCCTTCCAAGCACAGGGCGCCCCGGCCGACGGGCCGGCGCGGGCTTCTCGGGGGGCGGTTACGCTCCGGCACGGGTTGTCCGGGCCGGAGTTGGCACTGGTGCGGGTCAGAAGCCCGTACGGCAGCCATGCCTTCGAAGAACCGGGTACGGGGGAGGTGGACCCCGGCTGAAGGAGGCCGGTGCCCGGGGCCCTTGTGGGGGCTGCTGGGGCGCAGGTCAGCCGAGGAGGCCGCCGACCAGGTGGCCCGGCTGGCCCGAGGTGGAGGAGCCGCCGCCGTCCGAGCCGCCCGTACCGCCTGAGCCGGGCGAACCGCCCGAGCCGCCGGAGCCGCCCGCACCGCCCGAACCGCCGGTCTGCGTGCCGCCGGAGCTGGGGCCCGCGCTGGTGCTCGGCGCCTGCCCGGCCGGCGAGGTCCGCCGCGGCGGGGCCTGCCCCACGGCACCCTGGGTCTGGCTCGGCGAGCCGCCGGTGGCGGTGCCGGACGAGTGGGCCGCGCCCGGGGTCGTCGCCGCGCCGGACCCGGACGGATCGGCGCCGGCCGTGGCACCCCCGCTCGGCGCGTCGGAGGCCGACGGGCCGGTCGGGTGCCCGCTGCCGGACTCGTCGGGGAGCGGCGAGCCGGGCACGTTGTTGCGCGGGGCCTCGCCGGGTCGGGGCACCACCACCCGGCTGGAGTCACGCACGGCACCGCCGAGGAGGGAACCGATGAGCAGGGTGAGGCCGACGGTGACGGCGGTGACGAGGGCGCCCCGGCGCAGCACATAGCGGCGCAGCTCCCAGATGTCGGAGCGCGGCCCGAGGGTGCGCCAGGCCCGGCCGGCGAGCCGCCCGTCGACGGAGTAGACGGGCGCGCCGGCGATGATCAGCGGGGACCAGGCGGCGAGGTAGATGATGTCGGGCGCGTCGTAGGCGGGGACGGTCTTCCAGCTGACGGTGACGATCAGCGCGGCCGAGAGCCCGGCGCCGACCACCGCGGCGACCCGCTGCCAGCAGCCCAGGATCGTGAGAACGCCCACGACGACCTGGAAGAAGGCGATGACCAGCCCGGAGCCGACCGGATGCTGCAGGGCGAACTGGCGCAGCGGCTCGGCGACGTCCCAGGGGTGCAGGGTGTTGAGCCACTTCACCATGGAGCCGCGCTTGCCGCCGTCGAAGTAGACGGGGTCGCAGAGCTTGCCCATGCCGGCGTAGACGGAGATGAAGCCGAGGAAGATGCGCAGCGGGAGCAGGACGACGCCGAGGTTCATCCGGCGGCCGGGGTAGTAGGCGTGCCGGGCCGGGTCGTCGCCGTGCCGCCTGCCCGAGGGCGCCTCGTCCGTCCCGGCCGGTTCGTCGTAGTCCTCGTAGTCCTCGAACTGCTCGTCGCTGTAGCCGGGTTCGTCGTACGCGCTGCCGACGGTCCGCATGCGCGGCAGCAGTCTGGTCTCACCGGGGCCGGGCGTGCGCTGGTGGCCGACCACGGGTGTCTCGACGGTCCGGTCGAGGTCGTCGTAGCCGCCGTAGCCGTAGTCGCCGTACCTGCCGTGGTCGGGGTCGATCCGCGGGATGACCCGGGTGCCCGCGATGTCGAGGGACGGCTCGTCGGCGTGGCGGACGCTGCCGCCCCGCACCGCCTGGAGCAGCCGGTGGGCGCCGCTGTCGTCGGGGGCCGAGCGGCCGCTCCAGATGACCGGCCGGCGCCGCGCCACGGCCGGACCCACGCCGCCCGCGGCGCCGCCGACGGGGATGCGCGCGGTGTCGTGGGCGGCACTCGACTGCCCGCCGATGCGCGGGTATTGGCTACGCCATGTCGAGGCGCCCAGCTGCACCCGGAAGCTCGCGTGGTTGACGATGACCTGCGCCGGATCGCTCGGCACCTTCACCATGCTCAGCGCGGGAGCGTCGTCGAATCCCGACGAGCGGTCCCCCGTGGGTGTGCGGGGTGTTCTGGTGTCCACACTCATCTAACCGAGTGATGCGGAGTTAGGACACTGCCTGGACCGGGCGGATCTGTCCGGACCGCGTCAAGCATGTCCAGGACGCCGGAATTAACCCGTACGGGTGAACTGACGCATGCGCGTTCAGGCCCGTCGGCGAGCCGCCTCGTACAGCACGATGCCGGCCGCCACGCCCGCGTTCAACGACTCGGCGCCGCCCGGCATGGGGATGCGGACCCGGAAGTCGCAGGTCTCGCCGACCAGTCGGGACAGGCCCTTGCCCTCGCTGCCGACGACGATCACGACCGGGCCGTCCAGGGCGTCCAGGGCGCCGAGTTCGGCCTCCCCGTCGGCGGCGAGGCCGACGACGACCATCCCGGCCTTCTTGTACGCCTCCAGGGCACGGGTCAGATTGGTGGCGCGGGCGACGGGTGTACGGGCGGCTGTACCGGCGGACGTCTTCCAGGCGCCGGCGGTCATGCCCGCCGCGCGGCGCTCGGGGACGACGACGCCGTGCCCGCCGAAGGCGGAGACGGAGCGGACGACGGCACCGAGGTTGCGCGGGTCGGTCACCCCGTCGAGGGCCACGATCAGCGGGTCCTCGCCCGCGTCGTGGGCGGCGCCGACCAGGTCCTCCGGGTGGGCGTACTCGTACGGCGGGACCTGTAGGACCAGCCCCTGGTGGTTGAGGCCGCCCGTCATCCGGTCCAGTTCGGGGCGCGGCGCCTCCATGAGGTTGATGCCGCCGCGCTCGGCGGCGAGTCGCAGGGCCTCACGGACCCGCTCGTCGCTGTCGATGAACTGCTGTACGTACAGGGTGGAGGCGGGCACGCCCTCGCGCAGCGCCTCGACGACCGGGTTGCGGCCGACGACCATCTCGGACGACGCCTTCCCGGCGCCCCGGCGCTGCGGCGGACGGCCCTGTGTGCGGCGGGTGTGCGCCGCGGCGGCGCGCTGCTTGGCGTGCCCCTTGCGCATCTCGGCGGGCGGGGTCGGTCCCTTGCCCTCTAGGCTCCGGCGCCGCTTGCCGCCGCTGCCGACCTGCGCGCCCTTCTTGCCGGACATGCGGCGGTTGTTCGCGGCCATGACCCACTACCTGTCTGTTGAAGCGTCGTACGTATGTCTGTGCGGTTGTGCCGCCCGGGCGGCCGGGCAACACCGTCGATCACCGGGTTCCCGGCGGGCTCAGCGCGGGCCGAGGCTCCAGCGGGGACCCTGCGGGCTGTCCTCGATGGCGAGGCCGGTCTGGTTGAGCTGGTCGCGGATGGCGTCCGCGGTGGCCCAGTCCTTGCGGGCGCGGGCGGACTCGCGCTGGTCGAGGACGAGCCGTACCAGACTGTCGACCACGCCGTGCAGATCCTCGCCGCGGTCGGCCTCGCCGGCCCAGTGCGCGTCCAGCGGGTCCAGGCCGAGGACGCCGAGCATGGCCCGCACCTCGGCGAGCCGGGCCACGGCGGCCTCCTTGTCGTCGGCGGCGAGGGCGGAGTTGCCCTGCCGGACGGTGGTGTGCACGACCGCGAGGGCCTGCGGGACGCCCAGGTCGTCGTCCATCGCCTCGGCGAAGGCGGGCGGGACCTCGACCGCGGGCTCGACCACTCCCCCGGCCTTCTCCATCACGCGCTGCACAAAGCCCTCGATCCGCGCGAACGCCGACTCGGCATCGCGCAGCGACTCCTCGCTGTACTCGATCATCGAGCGGTAGTGCGGGGTGCCGAGGTAGTAGCGCAGTACGATCGGCCGCCACTGCTTGACCATCTCGGAGACCAGGACCGAATTGCCCAGCGACTTGGACATCTTGTCGCCGGCCATGGTCACCCAGGCGTTGTGCACCCAGTACCGGGCGAAGTCGTCGCCGTACGCCTTGGCCTGGGCGATCTCGTTCTCGTGGTGCGGGAAGATCAGGTCGAGACCGCCGCCGTGGATGTCGAACGCGGTGCCCAGGTACTTGTGCGCCATGGCGGAGCACTCCAGGTGCCAGCCCGGGCGTCCGGGCCCCCACGGCGTGGGCCAGGTCGGCTCGCCGGGCTTGGCGGCCTTCCACATGGCGAAGTCGCGCGGGTCCCGCTTGCCGGTCTCGCCCGCGCCGGCGGGCTGCTGGAGGTTGTCCAGCTCCTGCCGGGACAGCTCCAGGTACTGCGGGAAGGACCGCACGTCGAAGTAGACGTTGCCGTCCGCCGCGTAGGCGTGTCCGCGCTCGACGAGTCCCTGCATCATCTCGACCATCTCGGGCACATGGCCGGTGGCGCGTGGCTCGTACGTCGGCGGCAGGCAGCCCAGCGCCTGATAGCCGTCGTTGAACGCGCGCTCGTTCTCGTACCCGATCGACCACCACGGCCGGCCCTGTTCCCGGGCCTTGACGATGATCTTGTCGTCGATGTCCGTGACGTTCCTGATGAAGGTCACGGCGTAGCCGCGGTACTCGAACCAGCGGCGCATGATGTCGAAGTTGAGGCCCGACCTGATGTGCCCGATGTGCGGTGCCGCCTGCACCGTGGCGCCGCACAGGTAGATCGAGACACAACCCGGCGTGAGCGGGGTGAAGTCACGGATCTGCCGGGCGCTGGTGTCGTACAGGCGAATGGTCACCACTCCAGGGTAGTGGGCGCGGGGCAGTGCCTCGCGACCCTTCGCCCAAGGGCCGCGCATTCGTGACATCGCGTGCGGGACCCCGGCGGTGCCGGGCCCCGGCCCGCATCGCGCGGGGCCATCGGCGATCGGCGGCGGATCGCGCACGGGCCCCTGTCCGATCGGCGGCTGATCGCGCGCGGGGCCCTCTGTGATCGGCGGCGGATCGCGCACGGGTCACACGGAGCCGGCGACCCGGTGGGGGGTGATCCGCACCACCACCCGCTCGGCGTCCTGGGCCGACGCGGGGTTGAACTCGGCGTACTTCTTGCCCGTGTACTTCAGGCTGAGTTCCTCGATGAGTTTCTGGCCGCCCTCGGTGGTCAGTTCGGCGACGCCGCGGATCTCGGCGTACTCGTAGGGCGAGTCGGGGTCCTGCACGACGACGCTCACCCGGGGGTCGCGGTCGAGGTTGAGCTTCTTGCGGCGGTCGGCCGTCGTGGAGATCAGGATCTGGTCGCCGTCCCGCTTCACCCACACAGGGGACAGCTGCGGGCCGCCGTCGGGCTGGAGCGTGCCGAGCACGATGAAGACGGGGGTGTCGAGCAGGGCCTTGAGCCGGTCGGACAGGGCGGCGGACATGCGGGGTACCTCCTGGTCTGCGGCGACGATACGGCGACTCTGCGGGTACCCTCGCACGCCCTCAATCCACCCGCACGACGAGCGCCGTGGCGATCGCCATCAGCCCCTCGTCCCGGCCCGGGAAGCCCAGGCCGTCGGTGGTGGCGCCGGAGACCGAGACGGGGGCACCGGCCGCCGCCGAGAGGATCTTCTGGGCCTCGTCACGGCGCTTGCCGATCTTCGGGCGGGACCCGACGACCTGCACCGCGACATTGCCGATACGAAAGCCGGCGGCGCGCACGATGCGGGCCGCCTCCGTGAGCAAGGTGATGCCGGACGCGCCGGACCACTCGGGGCGCCCGGTGCCGAAGTGCTGCCCCAGGTCACCGAGGCCGGCGGCGGAGAACAGCGCGTTGCACGCGGCGTGGGCGACGACGTCCGCGTCGGAGTGGCCCGCGAGGCCGGGGCCCTCGCCCTCCCACTTCAGGCCGGCGCACCACAGTTCGCGGCCTTCCTCGAAGGCGTGGATGTCGGTGCCGATGCCGACCTGGGGCAGCAGCGGCCCCCGGTCAGCAGCGCCGGAGGCACCGGTGGCGTCAGAAGCGTCCGAGACGCCGGAGGTACCGGTGGCGCCGAGAGCGTCAGAAGCCATCGTTGAGCCTCCTGCGGGCGAGGACCGCCTCGGCGAGGACCAGGTCCAGCGGGCGGGTGACCTTGAACGCCTCCTCGTGGCCCGGGACGACCACGACCTGCTCGCCGAGCCGCTCGACCATGCCGGCGTCGTCGGTCACATCGTCGGTGACCGACGCATGGGCCCGCACCAGCGTCCGCCGGTCGAAGCCCTGCGGTGTCTGCACCGCGCGCAGCCTGGCCCGTGGGGGGGTGGCCAGCACCGGCTCGGGCGCGCCCGGCCGCGCGGCGGGCTCGACCTCCTTGACGGTGTCGGCGAGGGGCAGCGCGGGCACGACGGCGTGGGCCCCGTCCCGGACCGCCTCGATCACCGCGTCCACCGTGTCCACCGGCACCAGCGGGCGGGCCGCGTCGTGCACGAGGACGATGCCGTACTCCGGCGGCAGCGCGTCGAGGCCGAGCCGCACGGACTCCTGGCGCGAGTCGCCGCCGGGCACGACCAGGAAGTCCGTCCTCCCCCAGCTACCGCCGGGGGTGTCCCCGGGCAGCGCGTGCGCGTCGAGCAGCGACTTGACCTCGGCGGCGCCTTCCGGCGGGGCCACGACGACCACGAGGGAGACGGCGCGGGACGCGGCGAGCGCGCGCGTCGCGTGGATGAGCATGGGGGTGCCGCTCAGCGCGCGGAGCGCCTTGGGAGCGCCCGGGCCGAGGCGTACGCCCCGGCCGGCGGCCGGAATCACGGCGGCGACGAGGGACGGCGTGGGGGAAGGGCGGGAAACGTCAGACATCGGTTCCTGTCAGGTTTGTGTGCTCGGCCTACGTGGGTATGGCCTGGAGAGTGCCGGGCGCGACGCCTTGACCGGACCCTTCCGTGACCCCGGTCGAGCCTGCTGCCCGGGCCCGGCACATCGAGTATCCGGGGGTTTCCCCGCGGTGCACGGGGGCTTTTCCTGCGGCGTACGACATTCAGGACACGCATATCCGGGACGTCGGACGCCCGGATGTCCGGACGTCGATGCCTGAGGGGACGGACATGCCGCAGCGCCCGGCGACAAAAGATCGTCATCGGGCACCGCGGCATTTCACTGTGCTGAGCAGAGCGGGCGTAGCCTGCCTCGTGTCAGGACGCGAGCACCTCGTCGAGCAGGGCCTCGGCCTTGTCCTCGTTGGTGTTCTCCGCGAGGGCGAGTTCGCTCACCAGGATCTGGCGGGCCTTGGCGAGCATGCGCTTCTCACCGGCGGAGAGTCCACGCTCGCGCTCACGACGCCACAGGTCACGCACGACTTCCGCGACCTTGATGACATCGCCGGAGGCGAGCTTCTCCAGATTTGCCTTGTATCGACGCGACCAGTTCGTGGGCTCCTCGGCGTACGGCGCGCGCAGCACCTCGAAGACCCGGTCCAGCCCGTCCTGACCGACCACATCACGCACGCCGACGAACTCCGCATTGTCCGCTGGCACACGCACCGTCAGGTCACCCTGGGCGACCTTCAGCACCAAGTAGGTCTTGTCCACGCCTTTGATCTGACGAGTTTCGATGGCCTCGATCAGCGCGGCCCCGTGATGGGGATAGACCACGGTGTCGCCAACCTTGAACGTCATGTGACAGGTACCCCTTCCGTGGCTATCCAGGGTAACACGGATACGGCGTCTTCTGAATGGCGTTTTCGCAGGTCAGGGCATATCTCGGGGCTTGACAACTACGCCAGGAACGTGCTTCGCGGGGTCACCGGAAGCAGGTATTCGCAGGTCGGAGCGCTTCTCCGGGCGGAGGGAAACGCATGCCTTACACACCTCTGGCGGCACCTCCGAGTGGACGAACGTCCCCATTTGTCCGGTTCCAGGCGTGCGACTTCCGCTACTCCGTTCGGCGGCTTGAGCCGGGTGCGAGACGAATCCGGAATTGATCACAGCCGTACGGCCGAGCGGTACGTGATCAATATCCGGAGCGTCCCCGCATTCCTTCACGTAAATTTTGCGCCACCTGTTATGTGAATGCCGCACGAGCACGGAGCCAAACGGAGTCAGAGTGACTCGGCAGTCACTTGTGCGGCGTGGGCGTACCCCCTGCGGGAGGGATGCGGGGCGCTTGGGGAGGGTCGGGTGCGGGCCCGTGTGAACGGCTCGGTAGCCTGAGCGCGCCGACAGATACTTAGGGCGGCTTTATCAGGGAGCCGCCCCTGCGTTCAAGGAGTTGCCGCCGCCGTGAGCAGCAGCCTTCGACGCGGCGCCCTCGCCGCCTCCGCCATCGTGTTCTCGATCGCCTCGCTCGCCGCATGCGGCGCCGGAAACAACGCACAGACCTTGGAGGTCAAGCCGGACAACGCGGCCACGAAGGTCGGCACTCTCAAGGTGCAGAACGCGATCGTCGTGACCCAGCCCGAGTTGCAGTCCACGGGTCCGGCGGTGGTCGCCGCGACCATCTTCAACGACGGCAGCACCGACGAGACCCTGCAGTCGATCGTCGTCGCCGGCACCAACAAGTCCGCCCAGCTCTCTCCCGCCAAGGGCCAGTCGCTCACCATCCCGCCCGGCGGCTCACTGATCCTCGGCGGCAAGAACAACGCCTCCGCCGTGCTGCCCAGCAGCCGCGAGGCGATCCAGGACGGCAACGCCCAGAAGATCACCTTCACCTTCAGCAAGGCCGGTGATGTGAGCCTGCGCGCCTTCGTGGTGCCCGCCGAGAGCTACTTCAGCTCCTGGGGCCCGAGCGAGATCCCGTCGGCCACCGCCTCGGCCCCGGCGGCCCCGGGCGCCACCGCGAGCACCAGCGCCAAGCCGTCGCACAGCGGCACCGCCGCGGACCCGTCGGCCTCGGGTGAGACCACCGCGAGTGCCACGGCCTCCGCCACCACGTCGGCCGGTCACTGAGCGGCCGGTCCGCGACGACACCGCCTTACGGCAAAGGGCGGCGCCTTTCGGGGCGCCGCCCTTCACCGTGTGCACACAGCGGTCTACGGCTCAAACTTGTAGCCGAGGCCGCGGACCGTCACCAGGTAGCGCGGCGCGCCCGGGTCGGGCTCGATCTTGGCGCGCAGGCGCTTGACGTGGACGTCCAGGGTCTTGGTGTCGCCGACGTAGTCGGCGCCCCAGACGCGGTCGATGAGCTGCATCCGGGTCAGCACGCGCCCGGCGTTGCGCAGCAGCATCTCCAGCAGGTCGAACTCCTTGAGCGGCAGGTCGACCTTGGAGCCCGCGACGGTGACCACATGCCGGTCGACGTCCATCCGGACCGGGCCGGCCTCCAGGGCCGCGGGCGTGACCTCCTCCGGCTCGCCACGGCGGCGCAGCACGGCCCGGATACGGGCCACCAGCTCCCGCGAGGAGAACGGCTTGGTGACGTAGTCGTCGGCTCCTATTTCCAGGCCGACGACCTTGTCGATCTCACTGTCCTTCGCGGTGACCATGATCACCGGGACGTTGGAGCGGCCGCGCAGCTGGCGGCAGACCTCCGTGCCGGGCAGGCCCGGCAGCATCAGGTCGAGGAGGACGAGGTCGGCGCCGTTGCGCTCGAACTCGTCGAGTCCGTCGGGCCCGGTGGCCGCCACGGCGACCTCGAAGCCCTCCTTGCGGAGCATGTACGACAGGGCGTCGGAGAAGGACTCCTCGTCCTCGACGACGAGCACTCGGGTCACGGAAGGACCTCCGGGGCGGGAAGCGTTTCGTACGCGGTCGGGTCGTGGGTTGGGGACTGCCCGTCCTCTTCGTTGAGGTCGGGGTGCTGCTGAGCACGGTCGCGGGCCGCACCCGCCTCCGGCAGCCGCAGAGTGAACGTGGAGCCCTGGTTCTCGGCGCTCCACACCGTGACCTCCCCGCCGTGCGAGGCGACCACGTGCTTGACGATCGCGAGACCCAGACCGGTGCCACCGGTGGCCCGGGAGCGGGCCGGGTCGACGCGGTAGAAGCGCTCGAAGATACGCTCCTTGTCCTTGTCGGAAATGCCGATGCCCTGGTCGGTCACCGCGAGTTCGATCATGTCGCCGCCCGACCCGCTGAGCCGGCGGGCGGCGATGCCTACGCGGGTGCGGGCCGGTGAGTAGTTGACGGCGTTCTCGACAAGGTTGCCGAGGGCGGCGGCGAGCTGTCCGCGGTTCCCCCAGACATGCAGGTCGGCGGTGCCGCCCGCGGCCATGGTGATCTGCTTGGTGCCGGCCTGGTGGCGGCAGCGGTCGATGGCCTCGGCGACCAGCTCGTCGACCCGGACGGGCTCGGCGTCCTCCAGGGGGTCGTCGTTCTGCACCCGGGACAGGTCGATCAGCTCCTGGACCAGGTTGGTCAGGCGTGTCGCCTCGATCTGCATACGGCCGGCGAAGCGCTGCACGGCCTCCGGGTCGTCGGAGGCGTCCATGACGGCCTCCGACAGCAGGGACAGCGCCCCGACCGGGGTCTTCAGCTCATGGCTGACGTTCGCGACGAAGTCGCGGCGTACCGCCTCGATACGGCGGGCCTCGGTGAGGTCCTCGACCAGGAGCAGCACCAGTCTTGAGCCGAGCGGCGCCACCCGCGCGGACACCGCCAGAGCCTCGCCCCGGCCGGTACCGCGCCGGGGAAGGTCCAGCTCCACCTGCCTTATCTCCCCGTCGCGCCGGGTGTCCCGCGTCATCTGGAGCATGGGCTCCACGGCCAGCTTGCCGCCGCGCACCAGCCCGAGGGCGTACGCGGCCGAGCTGGCCTTGACGACCGCGTCGGCCTCGTCGAGCACGACGGCGGAGGAGCGGAGCACGGACAGCACGGTGTCCACACCCGGCGGAAGCACCGGGTCCGTATGCAGGGAGGTCCGTGTCGGGCGCTTCTGCTCCCGCTCGCTCCAGCGGAACGCCAGCATGGCGATGACACCGGTGAGCACCCCGGCGATCGCTGCCGCTGCGGCGACCGCCGCGTTCACGTCCATGCATCAAGGTTAGGCATGGGGTACGACATGCCCACAGCCGTCGGAGTGCGACCTCGAACACTCGTCGCCCAGAGTTCACCTTGGAGCCAGCATTGGTTCATTTGGGGTGGCACAAACGGACGCGTACGAGCCGGACCGTGGGAGCGTGGGGTTCGCACCGCCTGGTTTCACCACGGGCCCCGGCCCCCGGAAACCCCACCGAAGGACACGTACGAGAGGGAACCCTGATGCGGGACGCGTACCACGAGGAACTGGACTCGATCGGCGACGGACTGGTGGAGATGGCCCGGCTGGTCGGATCGGCCATCGGGCGCGCCACGACGGCGATCCTCGACTCCGACCTCAAGCTGGCCGAGAACGTGATCGAGGCCGACCAGAAGGTCGACGAACTCCAGCACGACCTTGAGGCACGGGCGATAGCCCTGCTGGCCCGGCAGCAGCCGGTGGCCACCGACCTGCGGATCGTCGTCACGTCCCTGCGTATGTCGGCCGACCTGGAGCGCTCCGGCGACCTGGCGCAGCATGTGGCGAAGCTGGCCCGGCTGCGCTTCCCGGCGCGCGCGGTCCCGCACGACCTGCACGCCACCATCCTGGAGATGGGCCAGCTCGCGCAGCGGCTGATGGCGAAGGCCGCGGAGGTCATCATCACCAAGGATGTCGACCTGGCGCTCCAGCTGGAGCAGGACGACGACGAGATGGACCTCCTGCACCGCGCCCTGTTCCAGCACCTGATGGACGACCGCTGGAAGCACGGCATCGAGACCGCCGTGGACGTCACGCTGCTCGGCCGCTACTACGAGCGGTACGCCGACCACGCGGTGGCCGTCGCCAAGCGCGTGGTGTACCTGGTGACGGGCGAGCACGCGGACGAACTGCAGCCGGACATCAAGCCGGTGACGGGGGTCGAGGAAGCGTAGCCCTCCGGGGGCTGGGCCGGGACCGAACGGCCGGAGCCGGAAACAGACGGCTGGCCGGCCGGGATCGGACGGGCAGGACCGGGAACGGACAGCCCGAGAACCGGGATCGGACAACCCGGAGCCAGGAACGGACGACCCGGTAACCGGGTCGGACGGGCAGGACGCCGGCAACGGGCGGGCAGGGGCGGGAACGGACGGCCCGGGAGCCGGGATCGGACGGGCAGGGCCAGGGACGGACGGCCCGGGAACCAACGGCCAAGGCCGGGAATGGACAGCCCGGTAACCGGGAGCGGACGGGCAGGACGCCGGAACGGACGGGCAGGACCGGGAACGGACTGCCCAAGAACCGACGGCCAGGGCCGGGGACGGTCCTGGCCGTCCGGGGACGCTCCCGGCTCCTTCCGGGACGGCACGGCTCCCTCACGGACGGTCCTCGCTCCTTCAGGGACGGCACGGCTCCCTCACAGACGGCCCTCGCTCGTCCGGGGACGGTCCTCGCTCGTCCGGGGACGGCACCGGCTCCCTCACGGACGGTCCTTCCTCACTCGTCCGGGGACGGTTTTCGCTGCTTCGGCGTCGGTCGGCTCCTTCGGAGACGGTCCCGGCTCCTTCACGGACGGTCCCGGCTCCTTCGGGACGCTCCCGGCTCCTTCACGGACGGTCCCGGCTCCTTCGGGACGCTCCCGGCTCCTTCGGGACCGTACTGGCTCGGGTGGTGGGTGCTCGGGGCTCGGACGTGGGCGCTCCGGATGTGCGGGCGCCTCCGTGCGCCGTTGATGCGCCCGAGGGAACGGGCATGGAATGGGCAGAAGGCGCCAGGCGCCAGCCTCTAGGTCTCCAGGAGGACCCATGGCCGAATCCCCCAGCACCATGCCCGACCCCACGCGGGAGCGCGAGACCGAACAGCCCACCGAGATCAGGAAGCTCCAGCTCATCGGCGCGTGCGGCTGCGGCTCGGGCTGCGGCTGTGGGTGCCAGTCGGGCAACCCCTGCCAGTGCGGCTGACGACAACCGCCACTTCAGAAGGGCCCGGGTGACGTGCGTCACCCGGGCCCTTCTGCGCATGCCCGCCGGGTATGCCGGTCGCTCACAGCCGCGAGGCGGTCCCGCACCCGGCGTCGCCGGCCCCCCGCATGCGCGCGTCCATCGACGTACTCCGGTCGTACGGGTCCACCTCAGGACCGTCTCCCTTGCCCGCGCCGTCCGTGTCGAACCGGGGGGTGAGATAGCCGGTGAAGGTGTCGCAGCCGCCGTTGGCGGTGTCCACCCTGTAGGAGACGAGGGAGAACGTCCCCGGCTCGATGACCACCTTCGCCGGGTCGTCCCAGCTCACCACGACCTCGCGGCGCACGATGGTCCGCGTGACCTCGTCGCCTTCCGCCGCGGGTGCGACCGGATAGACGTACGTGACGTCGGTGGACACCTCGACCGCGCCGCGCTCACCCTCCCGGTACGTGATCCGTCCCCGTGTCTTGACCACGTCCCCGACGAGCCGGGCCCGCGCCGTGTCGAACCGGCTGAACAGCAACAGGGGATCGTTCTCGCGACTGGGCGCGCGGAACGCGGCCGCCAAGTAGTCCTGCACGTCCTGCTGATGCGGATTGATCAAGGCGATCGCCTTGCCCGGCCGCTCCCCGCGCAGCACGGCGGGACTCAGACTGGACGCGGCAAGGAAGTCCCGGGTCCTGTCGAGTGCCTGCGCGACCTGCTTCTTGCTCATCCAGCCGGTCGCCCGCGCCTCGGGCAGACCGATCCCGGCTGTCCCGTCTGCCCACCGTGCGGCGGGCGACCCCTTGAACGGCCGCTCCAGAGTGGGCAGTTGGGCCGCTTCGGTCGGCGGCGGCTGGTCCGGACGCACCGACTCCACGGCGAGCGGCGCGCCCTCATTGCCGTCACCGCCCCCGAACCAGCCGGTCAGCCGGCCCGGAGCCAGCGCCACAGCCAGTACACCGGCCGCGGCCAGCAGGCCGACCACGTACCAGCCCTTGCCCCCGCGCCGCCGGGCCGGTCCGTGACCGCGCCACGGCTCCGGCGGGCCGGTCTCCTCCCGCAGCCGTCGCGCCACCATGCGGGCCCGCGCGGACGGCTCCTGCGGCGCGCCCGGCGCCCCGGCCTCGGCTTCCCGCAGGAAGCGCTCCCACTCCTCGTCCGATATGGACCCTTCGCCCTTACCCACGAAGCGTTCCCCGCCCCCTACTCATCTCCCGGCCCCTCCCCAGGACCACCCATCGCCCCGCATCATCACACAGCCCCACCCGACTCCCCGTTCCACCGCCGCCACCGCCAACACCCGCCGCCGGCTTGCCCGGTGGATTCCCGGCTTCCCTGTCACGGCCCCATCCAGAGTGACGGCGGTCACTGACGGTCATACATGGTGGTCGCCGGTTCTTGGGGTGCGGGCCATGACCGGGCTTCATATCGTGGAGCGTACGGGGGTTCCTGCGAGTGCCCAGGAGAAGCCGATGGCGGATGAGCAGCTGGAGCAGTTGGCCACGGAGGCGTGGTTGTACGGGTATCCGCTGATGACGGCGGCCGTGTCCAGGGACGTCATGACAGCGGTCGCGGCCCGTGACGATGATCGGCGCAAGGCTCCGGTCAACCAATTCTGCTATATGCGCCGTACCCCGGATGCCTCATTCACCGAGGTCGTCTCCCCGAATGCCGACACCCTTTACTCCAGCGCATGGCTGGACCTCTCCGAAGAGCCGCTGGTGCTCAGCCTGCCCGACTTCGGGGACCGGTTCTGGATGGTGCCGATCCTCAGCGCCTGGTCCGATGTCTTCGCCGTCCCCGGCAAGCGTCAGCACGGCCCGACGGCCGGCCCGTTCCTGCTGGCCGGGCCTTCTTGGTCCGGGCAGGCCCCGGAGGGCCTGACGGTGCTGCGATCGCCCACGGCCGTGAACTGGATCATCGCCCGGTATGCCACCAGCGGTCCATCGGACTATCCCGCCGTTCACGACCTTCAGGACCGCACCCGGCTCATTCCTCTGTCGCAGTGGACCGGGAATCCCGACGACTACACTCCGCCGAGTGACGTCCCTGTCGCGGCCCAGGTCGACACCACCACCGCGCCCGTCGACCAGGTCGACCGTCTCAGCGGCTGGGAGTATTTCGCGCTCCTGAACCAGCTCATGGTCGACAACCCGCCCTACCCCGCTGACGCCGCGTTCCTCGACCGCCTGACCCGGCTCGGCATCTCGCCCGGCGCGGCTCTCGACAGCCCACCGGAGGAAGTGCTGGCCGCCCTGAACTCCGCGGCTGCCCGCGGCCCCAAGGTGTTGCACGATCTCATGGCCCAGGCCGAGTCCCCCGGAAATCAGGTCAACGGATGGACAATTCACCGGGGCCTCGGCGACTACGGGACCGACTACGCCAAGCGCGCAATCGTCACCTGGGTCGGTTATGGCGCCAACCTTGACGTCGACGCTCTGTATCCGCACGCCACCACCGACGCGAACGGAGAGCCCCTCGACGGCGCCAACCGCTATGTCCTGCACTTCGACGCGGGCCAGACTCCGCCTGCCCGGGGATTCTGGTCGCTGACGATGATGAACGATCGCCAGTTGTTCGTCGACAACCCCCTGGACCGCTACGCGATCGGTGACCGCAGCGGTATGCGCACCGACTCCGACGATTCCCTGGACATCTACATCCAGCACGACCATCCCGGGCCCGACCGCGAAAGCAACTGGCTCCCAGCCCCCGAAGGCAGCTTCAACCTCTTCCTACGCCTTTACTGGCCCGAGGAGCCCGCCATCACCGGAGCCTGGGCCCCGCCGCCAGTGCAACGAACCAGCTGAACCGTGATCCCGGACACGCCCAAGGGCCCATCGCCGAACACCGGCAGCCGCGCCCGGGACCACCTGGCCAACGAACGCACGTACCTCGCCTGGCTGCGCACCGGCATCAGCATGGCCGCCCTCGGAGTAGCCGTCGCCAAATTCGCACCCCACCGGGGGATCCACGCCGTAGCCTCCGGAGGCATCCTCCTCCTGGCCGGACTGCTCATCAGCGGATACGGCACCTACCGCTACCGATCCGTCGGACAACGACTCGAAGCCGGCCTCTACGCCCCCGCACGCTTCGCCCTCATCGCGGCGGCCACGGGCATCACCCTGCTCGCTCTCCTCGCCATCATCGTGCTCCTCTGACAGCCACACCCCTCCAACACAAACCCAGCCCCCACCACCACGACCCAGCCCCCACCAAAAAGCCCCCGCCCCGCGAAGAACTCACAGACCGAGGGCTCAAAAGATGGACGCCTACTTCTTCTTGCCCTGGTTTTTCACTGCCTCGATGGCTGCTGCTGCCGCCGCTGGGTCGAGGTAGGTGCCGCCCGGGGTGAGGGGCTTGAAGTTCTGGTCGAGGTCGTAGGCCAGGGGGATGCCCGTGGGGATGTTCAGGCCCGCGATGTCGGCGTCCGAGACGCCGTCCAGGTGCTTGACCAGGGCGCGCAGGCTGTTGCCGTGGGCGGCGACCAGGACCGTGCGGCGCGTGAGCAGGTCGGGGACGATGTCGTCGTACCAGTAGGGGAGCATGCGGACGACGACGTCCTTCAGGCACTCCGTCTTCGGGCGCAGCTCCGGCGGGATGGACGCGTAGCGCGGGTCGTCCGACTGGGAGAACTCCGCGCCGTCCGCCAGCGGGGGCGGCGGGGTGTCGTAGGAGCGGCGCCACAGCATGAACTGCTCCTCGCCGAACTCGGCGAGCGTCTGCGCCTTGTCCTTGCCCTGGAGCGCACCGTAGTGGCGCTCGTTCAGGCGCCAGGAGCGGTGCACCGGGATCCAGTGGCGGTCGGCGGCCTCCAGCGCGAGCTGCGCGGTGCGGATCGCGCGCTTCTGGAGGGACGTGTGGACCACGTCGGGCAGCAGGCCGGCGTCCTTGAGCAGCTCACCGCCGCGGATCGCCTCCTTCTCGCCCTTCTCGTTGAGGTTGACGTCCACCCAGCCGGTGAACAGGTTCTTCGCGTTCCACTCGCTCTCGCCGTGGCGGAGCAGGATCAGCTTGTACGGTGCGTCGGCCATGCCTCAGAGCGTAATCCACGCATTCGGCCCCCCGCGGAAGCGCCCGAAGACCGGACGGTTGACGGCATCTGTTAATCGAGTGGCCCTCGCCGAAGGCCCTCTCGTAAGTTGTGCCCAACGCTTGAGCCGCTTACATCCGGGGGTCCGTCCATGTCCGTCGCCGCACTCAGACGCGCCGCCCGGCAGACCGTGTCCGGGCTGCCCCGCGAGTTCTGGTGGCTGTGGACCAGCACCCTCGTCAACCGGCTCGGCGGCTTCGTCGCCACGTTCATGGCGCTCTATCTGACCGTGAACGAGGGGTACAGCGCGTCGTACGCGGGTCTCGTCGCCTCGCTGCACGGGCTGGGCGGGGTGGTCTCCTCCCTCGGCGGCGGGGTGATGGCCGACCGGCTGGGGCGGCGCCCCACGCTGCTCATCGCGCAGTCGGCCACCGCCGCCTCGGTGGCGCTGCTCGGGTTCATGCGCGACCCCGTCGCCATCGCCGCCGTCGCGTTCCTCGTCGGCATGGCCTCCAACGCCTCGCGGCCCGCCGTGCAGGCGATGATGGCGGACATCGTCCGGCCCGAGGACCGGGTCCGGGCGTTCTCCTTGAACTACTGGGCCATCAACCTGGGCTTCGCCGTCTCCTCCATGGGCGCGGGCTTCATCGCCGAGGTCAGTTATCTGGCCGGCTTCCTGATCGAGGCGGCGATGACGGCCGTCTGCGCGATCGTCGTGTTCGTCAAGCTGCCCGAGTCGCGGCCGGTCCGGGTCGGCGAGCAGGGCAGCCAGGGTCCCAAGGACGAGGTGAGTCTCGGGACCGTGCTGCGCGACGGGCGGTTCATGGCCGTCGTCGGGCTGTCCTTCCTGGTGGCGGTGGTCTTCCAGCAGGGCTCGGTCGGACTGCCGGTGGCGATGGGCTCGGCCGGGTTCTCGCCCGCCGACTACGGCATGGCGATCGCCGTCAACGGCGTGCTGATCGTCGCCCTGCAGATCCCTGTGACCCGCTTCATCGAGCACCGGGACCCGCGGCGGCTGCTCGTGATCTCCTCGTTGATCGCCGGATACGGCTTCGGGCTGACCGCGTTCGCCGGGTCGGTCGGTGTGTTCGCGCTCACCGTGTGCGTGTGGACGCTGGCCGAGATCGTGAACGCGCCCACTCAGACGGGTCTGGTGGTGCGCCTGTCGCCGGTGCACGGACGCGGTCGCTACCAGGGCATGTACACCCTGTCCTGGTCCGTCGCGGCGCTGGTCGCGCCCCTGATGTCCGGCCTGGTCATCGACCGCTTCGGCGCGGAGTGGCTGTGGGGGATGTGCGCCCTCGTCGGTACGGCGGCGGCACTCGGGTACGGGCTGCTGATGCGGCGGCTGCCCGCCGAGCGGACCGTGCCGCCCTCCGCCGCGCCCAACGGCAGCGAACCCGAGGTCCGCGCGGCCTGACCCGGAAACCCGGGCCGACGTGCGTCATGGGTGCATGCGTGCCCCCTTCAGCACCTTGTCGACCGCGTTGCGCGGCCCGTACACCGCGAGTCCCACGAGGTCCAGTTCCGCCGTGGGCACCGCCCGGACGGCCGCGCGGTTGTCCCGGTCGTTGCCCGTGGTGAAGAGGTCCGAGGTGAACAGGGCCCGGGGCAGCGCGCGGGTCAGGGCCCGGCCGTGGGCGGTGGTCAGCGTCTCCTTGGTGCCCTCGAAGACCAGGACCGGCTGGCGGAACATGGGCAGGTAGGGCACGCCGTCCGCGTCCTCGTAGGGCTCCCCGATCACCTCGGGCGCCTGCGCGCCGAGGCCGCTGACCAGGAACGCGGTGACGTTCAGGCGCTGCCAGGGCTCCAGGTCGGCGCGGAGCAGTACGGCGATCTTGGTGTCGAAACGGACGGGTTCCGGGCTCTGCGTGCTCATGCAGTGAGACTGCCCGGCGGCCCGGGATGCCGTCTTGTACGTTCTTTGCATGGCCGTGCGTCCGGAAGTCTCCGCCTGGCGCCCGCGGGTCCCGGGTGTCGTGGAGGTCTTCCACGCGCGTTTCACCGAGTACGCGTATCCGATGGACGTCCACCAGGCGTGGACGCTGCTGATCGTCGACGACGGCGCCGTCCGCTACGACCTGGACCGGCATGAGCACGGCACCCCGCACGACACGGTCTCGCTGCTGCCGCCGCATGTCCCGCACAACGGCTCCCCCGCCACCCCGCACGGCTTCCGCAAGCGCGTCCTGTATCTCGACGCCTCGCGGCTCGGCGACGATCTGATCGGCCCCGCGGTCGACGGCCCCGACCTGCGCGATCCGCTGCTGCGGCGGCGCGTCGCCCAGGTGCACGGCGCGCTCGCGCGGCCGGGCGACGAACTGGAGGCGCAGAGCCGGCTGACGCTCGTCGAGGAGCGGCTGCGGGCCCATCTGCGGCCCCGGGTCGGGGCGGCGCCGGTCCGGCGGGACCCCACGCTGGCCCGTTCCCTGCGGGAGTTGCTCGACGAGCGGATCGCGCACGGCATCGGTCTTGAGGAGGCGGCGCGGCTGCTGTACGCCCATCCGGCGCATCTGGTGCGGGCGTTCAGCTCCGCCTATGGGATCGCGCCGCACCAGTACCTGATGTCACGCCGGGTCGAGCGCGCCCGCCGGCTGCTGCTCGACGGGCGGGCGGCGGGCGAGGTGGCCCCGGTGACCGGCTTCTACGACCAGGCCCATCTGACCCGGCACTTCAAGCGGCTGGTGGGCGTCACCCCGGGGCGCTATCGGCTCAGCGCGCGCTGAGCGTCGTACGGAGCGCTTCGGGCGGTCAGTCGGCCGGGCGTCGAGTCAGATGAGTGAACGCGTCCAGGTTCCGGGTCGATTCGCCCCGGGACACCCGCCAGGCGTACTCCTTGCGGATCGCGGAGGCGAAGCCGAGTTCCAGGAGGGTGTTGAAGCTGCCGTCCGCGGCCTCCAGGACCTGCCCGAGCAGGCGGTCGGTCTCCTCGGCGGTGACGCAGGACAGCGGCAGCCGGGCGGTGACGTAGATGTCGCCGAGCGGGTCGACGGCGTAACTCACGCCGTACAGCCTGAGGTTGCGCTCCAGGAGCCAGCGGTGGACGGCCGCCTCGTTCTCGTCGGGGTGGCGGATCACGAACGCGTTGAGGGAGAGGGAGTGGCGGCCGACGATGAGCGAGACCGTCGTCGACAGCTTGCGGGTGCCGGGGAGCTTGACCACGTAGGTGCCGGACTCGGGGCTCTCCCACTCCAGTTCGGCGTCCTTCAGCGCGCCCTCGATGACCTGCGCCGCGCGCTGCTGCTGTGAAGCCTCACCCATGGGGCGAGCGTACGCGACGGCGGTGCGCCTGGGTCGCGGCCGTGTAGACGTCGGCGGTGGCGGCGGCCGCGGTGTCCCAGCCGAAGGACTGCGCGTGCCGGGCCGCGGCGGCGCCCATACGGGCGGCCAGCGCCGGGTTCTCGGCGAAGCGGCGCAGCACGCGCGCGTAGTCGGCCGGGTCGTGACCGCGCACCAGGAAGCCGGTCTCACCGTCGCGCACCGCCACCGGAAGCCCGCCGACCGAGGCCGCGAGCACCGGCGTACCGGCCGCCTGCGCCTCTATCGCGACCAGCCCGAAGGACTCGCTGTACGACGGTACGACCAGCACCGAGGCGGCCCGGAACCAGTCGGCGAGCCGCTCCTGGCCGACGGGCGGACGGAACCGCACGACATCAGCGATGCCGAGCCGGGCGGCGAGTTTCTGCAGGCCCTCGGGCTTGGCGAGGCCGCTGCCGCTGGGCCCGCCGACCACCGGCACGACGATCCGCGATCGCAGCCGGGGGCACTCGTCGAGGAGGACGGCCACGGCGCGCAGCAGCACGTCGGGGGCCTTCAGGGGCTGTATGCGGCCCGCGAACAGCGGCACCAGGGCATCCTGCGGCAGGCCGAGGCGGGCGCGGGCGGCGGCGCGGCCGTCGGCCGGCAGGAAGCGCTCCAGGTTCACGCCCGGGTGGACCACGGCGACCCTCGCCGGGTCGGCGGCGTAGTGCCGCGCGAGTTCGCCCGCCTCCTCGGCCGTGTTGGCGATCAGCCGGTCGGCGGCGGTGACGATCTGCGTCTCACCGATGACCCGGGCGGCGGGCTCGGGGGTGTCGCCCTCGGCCAGATTGGCGTTCTTGACCTTGGCCATGGTGTGCATGGCGTGCACCAGGGGCACGCCCCAGCGCTGGGCGGCGAGCCAGCCGACGTGGCCGGAGAGCCAGTAGTGGGAGTGGACCAGGTCGTAGTGGCCGGGCCGGTGGCCCGCCCACGCCTGCATCACGCCATGGGTGAAGGCGCACAGCTGGGCCGGGAGGTCCTCCTTCGCCAGGCCCTCGTAGGGGCCGGCGTCGACGTGCCGGACGAGCACGCCGGGGGCGAGCTGGACCGTCGGCGGAAGGCCGCCCGCGGTGGCCCGGGTGAAGATCTCCACCTCGATGTTGAGCGCGGCGAGGCGCTGCGCCAGCTCCACGATGTAGACGTTCATGCCGCCGGCGTCGCCGGTGCCCGGCTGGTGGAGCGGTGAGGTGTGCACGGAGAGCATGGCCACGCGGCGGGGTCTGCGGTGCAGTCGCAGCCGCGGGGGCGTGGCCGGTGAGCGACGCCCGAGCCTGCTGACGTACTGGCTCACGGGGCGTTCCTCCTCGTAGCGGGCATGCCGTACGGAGGACGTGGTACGCCCTCCAAGGTGGTCCAACAGCGGAGGGGGCAACTCCATTTCCCGATCGTTTTCCCGATCGCATGCTTTACTCAACTATTACCCTTGATCGCTCAACCGTTCGATACCGGAATGCGTGGGGCATCCGCGGGCGCGCTTACTCTCGTACGCATGACAGCCCGCGCCGCCGCCCTGCCCCGCTCTCGAGTTCGCCCGAACGGGGGCACCCCCATCGTGGGAACGGTGACACGCGGGACCACCAACCCGAACCGTCTGCGCCGCATGGACCGCTGGATCGCCGCCACGCACGGCGCCGAACTGCGGCGCGCCGCCGACCCGGTGGCCGTCGACCTCGGCTACGGGGCCGCGCCCTGGACCGCCGTCGAACTGCTCGGCCGGCTGCGCGCCGTCGCGCCCCGCACGCGGGTGGTCGGCGTCGAGATCGAACCGGCCCGGGTCGCGGCGGCCGAGCCGTACGAGCGCGCCGGACTGCACTTCCGGCACGGCGGCTTCGAGGTCCCCGTGCCCCGGCGCCCGCACCTCATCCGGGCCGCCAACGTGCTGCGCCAGTACGACGAGGGGGAGGTGGCCGACGTCTGGCGGCGGCTGTGCGCGCGGCTCGCCCCGGCCGACGGCCGCTCCCGCGGCGGGCTGCTCGTCGAGGGCACCTGCGACGAGATCGGACGGCGGCACGTGTGGGTGGCGCTCGGCCCGGAAGGCCCGCGGACGGTCACCTTCGCGACCCGGCTCGGCTCCCTGGAGCGCCCGTCCGACCTCGCCGAACGCCTCCCGAAGGCGCTCATCCACCGCAATGTGCCCGGCGAGCCGGTGCACGCCTTCCTGCGTGACTTCGACCGTGCCTGGGCCGCCGCCGCGCCGTACGCCGCCTACGGTGCGCGGCAGCGCTGGATCCGAGCGATACGGGACCTGACGACCGACTGGCCGGTGACTGACCCACCATGCCGCTGGCGACAGGGCGAAGTGACCCTCCAGTGGACGGCGTTGGCCCCCCGGGGGTAGGGGACGGCGACCCTACGGGGCGCGGGGCGCGGACACCCCGGGGTTACGGCGTTGGCACTCCGGCCGCAGAGGGCAGCGACCCTACGGTGCCAAGGGGGCGCGGACACCCCGGGGTTACGGCGTTGGCACCCCGGAGCAGAGGGCAGCGACCCTACGAAGCCAAGGGGGGCGTACACCCCCGGGGTTGGGGCCGCGTCGGGTATCAGCGCGCTGGGTCACATCGACGCCCTGGAACGGGGGCGCGGGGCCGAGGGGCAGGGCGCGTTGGCACTTCGGGGTTAGAAGCGAGCCACGCATCGACACCTCCGGGCCAGGAGGCGTGCCAAGCCTGGACGCCCTCCGCGGGAGGGAGCTTGGAAGCGGGACGCGTATCGACACCTCCAAGGGCAGCAAGTGTGCCGGGCCTGGACGCCCCTCCGGGGCAGGGGGCTTGGGCGGCGCCCCGGGGGTGGGTCATGTCCCACGTCCTGGTGTACGGGGGCAAACGGGACGCGTTCCGCTATGCGGCTCCAGGTGATCTTCGTCGAGTCCCGGTCCCACGCACCCTGCTGAGGCGGATCGAGCGTCCGGTGGAGCGCAGCCACCGCCGCCAGCCTGCGGGTTCCGGCTACTTGCCGAGTAGCCGAGGGGAATCTCACCCCTCGGCCCTCACAGAGTGAAGTAGGCCGCCGACGAGGTGTCCGCGGCTCGGGTCCTTTTCCGACGGCCCCTTCCCGAACGGTACGGGTCAGTTTCCCGGCATACCGCTCTCCAGTGATCATTTCCGAGGGACTGCGGTGGGCCGCCCAGCATGGATGTCTTCATGGCAGCGTCGACAGATGACCAGGGTCTTCCGCTTCCGTTTGGCCATGAGATGGACCCATGCCGGTTTCTCGCGTCGGCCAGGCTGGTTGAGATCGGCGAGTTTGCTTGTCGTTCTGGCCATCAGACCGTTACGGCGCATGCGGTGAGGCGCCAGTGCGCGAACATGCGGGGGTATCGCTGGGCGATCTCCTGCATCTTCGCGATGGCCTTCCGCTTGGCCGCGAGCCGTTTGTACTTCTGGCGGATCCAGCGCACCAGGTAGGCATTGATGCGCATCGCGAAGGGGATCAACGCCCACGGCCTGAAGCGGCTGTAGTAGTTGAGCCAGCCCGCCACCACAGGGTTGATCCTGCGGGCGAGCTCCTGGAAGGACAGGTCCGAGCGGGTATGCAGGTGCCAGGACCGCAGCTTGCGCCCCATCTTCTTCAGGGCATCCTTGCTGACCGCCGGCTCGAACCCCAGGAACAGGTTCCCGTGTCGACTCCGGCTCTTCCGGGCGCGGAACGTGTACCCAAGGAAGGTGAAGGCCGTGTGCTCGTACCAGCCTTGGCGGTTGCCGTCCTTGCAGTAGATGATCCGGGTCTTGTCCGGGTGCAGCTGCAACCCGACTTCGGCCATCCTGTCCCTGAGCTCGGTCAGGACCTGGCGGGCCTGGCGCTCGGTGCCGCAGTGCAGTACCGCGTCGTCCGCGTAGCGTTCGAACCAGACGGATGGGAACTCCCGGTCCATCCAGGTGTCGAACGCGTAGTGCAGGAACAGGTTCGCCAGGACGGGCGATACGGGGGCTCCTTGCGGAATCCCGCATTCCCATTCCAGCAGGGTGCCGTCGGGCATGGCGGACGGGGCAGCGAGCCACCTCCGCACGTACAACTTCACCCAAACGGCATCGGCGTGCGCTTCCACCGCCTTGACCAGAAGGTCCCAGGGCACGCTGTCGAAGAACTTGGCGATGTCGAACTCCACCACCCAGTTCCGCTTCCAGCAGCGCTCCCGGCATTTTCCTACCGCGTCAAGGGCGGACCGTCCGGGCCGGTATCCGTAGCTGTCCGGATGGAAAATTGGCTCCACCCTGCGCATCAGATGCCGGGCCACCACAGTCTGGGCCACCCGATCAGCGACAGCAGGAATGCCGAGCATTCTCGTGCCCCCGTCGTGTGGCTTGGGAATGGCCACCGCGCGCACCGGATGCGGGAAGTACGAGCCCGACGACATCCTGTTCCAGACCTTGTACAAGTTATTCTTCAGGTCCTTCTCGAAGTCGGCGATGCTCTGTCCGTCCACTCCGGGTGCGCCCTTGTTATCCCTGACTTCCTCCCATGCCTCCTTGACTTCCCATTTCGAAATCTCAAACGGCTTGACTGATGACTTCAACTGGCCCATCGGACTCCTCCCGGACATCGTCCGGTTGATACGATCAACTCAGTCACGAACGACCCGGCCCCTTCGCTCCACCCCCGTTACAGGGGCTTCCTCACTACTACGAGCCGGTCCGCCAGCAGGCCCCGCACCGGTACTCGACCCCTTGCAGTGTCTGCTGCTTGGGGAACTCCCTCACGCCCTCCGCCACGCGGCGGGCGTTGTCGGGACCTGCCTTCTCCTGTTCCATGCGGAAGCCGCAGACCGGGCTCACGTCGCCTACATGCCGGACACCGCTCAGCCAATAAACGGGCACCCGCTGAGCTCATCCCGGAGTTCCGATCACACCCCGGTTTCGATGTCTTCTGTGTGTATTGCGACACGTCAGCAGCGATTCACTTGCATTCGTCTCCCCGGTCCCCACCTGACGCCTCTCACGACACCTTTTCCTCATCGCTCACCACGACAGTCGTCAACTAACGCAGCATGAGGTGGTTTGACGCCTCCCCCCGCAGGGCGACGCCGAAGGGCCATAAATCCTTCATCTCCCGCACAGCATCATTTCCAGAAGTGGCCCTACAACCAACTCCCTTTCATGTTCAGGACACAAGACCGGCTACACCACTCGGCGGGACGCCATCCAGGGATTAGGCGGGCGGGTGTCGCTGCCCTTGGGGCAGGGGGCGTGAGGGCGCCCCAGAGGTGAAGGCGGGCGGGTGTCGCTGTCTTGGGGGCAGGGGGCGTGAGGGCGGCGGGGTTGAAGGCGGGGCGGGTGTCGGTGCCTTGGGGTTTGCAGGTGTGGCGGGGGTTTCTTCGAGTTGGTTGCTGGGGCTGTCGTTCTCCCGTTGCGATCGGCGCCGCGAGAGCCGTCTTCGCCTCGTACGGGAGGGCCTGCGCGATGGCGGCGGCCGGTATGAACAGCCGATAGTCCTCGTCCGCCGCCTGCCGAAGGGTCGTCAACGCAGTACCAAGGTGCCCCTGTTCCGCGTGCCGTGCCCCGGTGCAACCGCAGGTGCGCGGCACTATGCGTGGTGAGGAACGATCGACGTGAGTCGTTCGTCACAAAGGCGGGAGATCGTCGTGATCGAGTGGGAAAGAGGGCAGGACTCGCCAAGTACCCCTCTGTCTCTTTACGCCGCGGCATGGCACGATCCCCCATGCGCACAAGTTACTGACGGTAAATCAGTTTGGGGGCATGGTATGGAAACAGGCAAGCGCGGCCTGACCACGACGGCAGTGGCCGTGGTCTGCGCGATCACCGTGCTGTCGGCGCCGGGCACGGCGTTCGCGGCCCCCTCGCCGACGCCGTCCCCCACCGCCTCGCCGTCGAACGCCCCGAGCCTTGCGCCCAACAAGGACCTGGACGCCGTCCGCAAGAAGCTCGACAGGCTCTACCACGACGCGGCGGTGGCCACCGACGCCTACAACGCGGCCGAGGAGAAGGCGAAGGAGCAGTCCACCGAGATCGTCGAGCTGGCCCGGAAGATCGTCCAAGGCCAGCGCAGACTGGACGACTTGAAGGACCGCGCGGGCGCCGCGGCGCGCGCCCAGTACCGCACCGGGGGGCTGCCGCCGGAGGCCCGGCTGATGCTGAGCGACGACCCGCAGCAGTTCCTGAACGGCGCGGGACGGGTGCTCCAGGGCCAACGGGCCACCAAGGGCCTGATCGGTGAAATGACCCGCACCCAGCATGACTTGGAGCAGTACGCGAAGGACGCCTCCGCCCAGTGGGACAAGCTGGAGGCGGGCCGCAAGGCGAAGGCGGCCGCCAAGAAGAAGATCAAGCAGCAGATCTCCGCCGCCGAGAAACTGGAATCCCAGCTGGAGAAGCGGGAGAAGAAGCGGCTGGCCGAGCTGGAGCGGCAGGCCGCGTACCAGGCGCAGACCGCCTGGCTCGACACCGGGATACTCAAGGAGATCACCGGCAAGGGGTCCGCGCAGGGCAAGAAGGCCGTCGCGTTCGCCTCGGCCCAGCTCGGCAAGCCCTACGAGTGGGGCGCGGAGGGTCCGGACACGTTCGACTGCTCGGGCCTGACGTCACAGGCGTGGGCGGCGGCCGGCCGTCCCGTCCCGCGCACCTCGCAGGAGCAGTGGAAACAGCTCCGGCACGTCGACGTCGCGGACATGCGCCCCGGCGACCTCATCATCTACTTCGACGACGCCAGCCATGTCGGGATGTACGTGGGCGACGGCGCGATGGTCCACGCCCCCCGCCCCGGACGGACGGTGACGATCGCGGGGGCAGGCTCGATGCCGATCCTGGGCGTGGTACGACCGGACGCATGAGCGGGCCACGGGTGCACGGGGCACCGGGCGCGCAAGCGCGGAGCAAGGGCGCCGGGCGGGTAGCGCGGAGCAAGGGAGGTCGGGCCCGTAAGCGCGGCGCGAGAGACGTCGGGCGTGTAAGCGGGACATGGGAGGCACCGGGTGCTTGAGCCCGGGTGCGAAGGGCGCGGGCGCGTAAGCGGGGCGCGGGGCGTCGAGGGGAGCGTGATGTCGGCCACGTGACCCAGCGCACGCCCCCGCTCCGGCAAACCCCGCCGGGACGTGAGCTTCGTCATTCCGCCGTACGGCCACCGTGTCCAACTGCGGTACGGAACGCGGCATATGACAGTGGCCTGAGATGGAACGCCGCGGCTCACACCATTCCGTTGCGGTGGTCAGTACCGCTATGGTCCCCGTCGGGTGGGTCGAGGTCCCTCGCCCCGCCGTGCCCTCGGGGGGAGGGAAGGAACCCAACACCATGCCCGTACCCGTACCGCGGCAGAGAGCCATCCCGGCCGTGGAGAGTGGTCAGGCGCAGGCCGGGTCGGCCGTCGGCGGCCCCCTCGAGGAAGAGGCCATCCGCGGGGAACCCGGCGCCCCGGCCTTGGCCGGTGCCGCCCTGACCCTGCTGCTGATCGAGGACGATCCGGCCGGTTCGCCGATCGTGCCCGAACTGCTGGACTCGGCCGGCAAGCCGATCCGCGTCCGCACCGCCCGCAACCTCACCGAGGCCGGACGGCTGCTCACCGACGACGTCCACTGCATCCTGCTGGACCTCGCGCTCCCGGCACCCGGCCGGTCCGGCGACGATGACGACGAACTGGCCGTGCTCAAGCACGTCCTGGAACTCGCGCCCCGGCACGCCGTCCTCGCACTGACCGCGTCCAACGACGCCGAGCGCGGCGCCGAAGCGGTACGCGTGGGCGCCCAGGACTACCTCTTCCGGGACGAACTGGACGGGCGGCTGCTGAGCCGGGCCATCCGCTACGCGGTGGAGCGCAAACGTTCCGAATCGGCCGAGCGGCGGCTCGCCGAGGGCCGCCTGCGCGCCCAGGAGAACCGCCGTCTGGAGCGCGGCCTGCTGCCGACGCCCCTGCTGGAGGGCTCGTCGCTGCGCTTCGCCGCCCGTTACCGGCCCGGCCGCTCGCGCGCGCTGCTCGGCGGTGACTTCTACGACACCGTGCGCACGCCCGACGGCACGGTGCACGCCATGATCGGCGACGTCAGCGGGCACGGCCCCGACGAGGCCGCGCTCGGCGTTGAGCTGCGCATAGCGTGGCGGGCGCTGACGCTGGCCGGACTGTGCGGCGACGAACTGCTCGGCACGCTCCAGGAGGTGCTGGAGCACGAGCGCTCGGACGAGGAGATCTTCGCAACGCTGTGCACGGTGGACATCTCCCCCGACGGCCGCTGGGCGGGCCTGTGCCTGGCCGGCCACCCCTCGCCGCTGCTGGCCCGCCCGGGCTGCCCGGCCCGGCTGCTGCCGTACGACAACAACGGCCCCGCACTCGGTCTGCTCCCCGGCGCCCGCTGGCCGCGCATGCAGGTGGAGCTGGGTGCGGAGTGGAGCCTGATGCTCTACACCGACGGTCTGATAGAGGGCCGGATCGGAGAGGGCGGGGAACGCCTCGGGCAGGACGGGATGGTGCGCATGATCCGCCGCCAGTTCGCCGAGGGCCTGCGCGGCGAGAACCTGCTGCGGGCCGCGGTCCACGAGGTCCGCGACCTCAACGGAGGAGAACTGACGGACGACGTGGCGGTACTCCTGCTGGACCGAACCCCCCAGCCGTAACGACGCCCCCGGGCGGGGCCTGCCCCACGCGAGGCCGCGCCGACGCCGGGGGCGGTGGGTGCGCCGGTGCGGGTGCGCCGGTGCGGGGGTGTCCGGGACCGCGGTGGGCATGGCGCCGGCGGATCGGCCGGGAGACTCGGCAGTCGTAGGCGCAGGCGGCCGGGGTGCTCAGCGGGCGGCCCGGAGGCCGGGCGGCCGTAGGGCTCAGCGGCCCGGAGGCTGGGTGGCCGGGGTGCGTCGGGACGCGATGGTCAGCGGCCGCCGTTGTACGGGCCGTACGGGCCGTCGCTGCTGCTTCCGCCGCGGCGGCGGCCCCAGCCGCTGCCGCCCGACACCTGCTTGAGCGCGGGCCGCACATCCACGATGTAGACGATGCTCGCGATCACACCGATGACCGGCAGGAACGACAGGATCGAGAACAGATAGCTCACCACCAGCGCGATGGCGAGGATGATCAGCCAGAACACCTTGTTCTGCTTGTCGGCCGCGCGGAAGGCGTCCTCACGGCGGAACGCCGCGTCGAACAGCCCGAACGCGGCCAAAGCCATCAGGACGATCTTCAACAGCCCCAGGAACCCCGCGAAGCCCAACATCAGCATGTCGCCCACCGCCCCTTCCTTCCCGACTCCTACGCGGCAACCGTACCCGTACAACGGGCCGGACACCCCAAGGGTGCCCGGCCCGTACGCGAGAACGCCCCTTACTTGGCCGGCGGCGTGCTCTTCTTGACCGGGGGCTTCGGGGCCGGGGAGGTCTTCTGCGCCGGGGACGGCCTGTGGACCGGAGAGGTGGCCCGCTGGGCCGGGGACGCCTTCTGGGCCGGAGACGTCTTCGAGGCCGGAGCCCTCTCCGCAGTCGCCCTCTCGCCCGGCGCCTTCTCGGCCGGGGCCTTCTTCGCCACCGGCTTCTTCGCCGACGCGGGCCCGGTCCCGGCCTCGGCGGGCTTCGGCTCGGCCTTGACGGCCACCCGCTCCGTCTTCGGCTCGACGGCGACGGCCAGGTCCTCGATCTCCTCGGCGGCCTCGCCGCGCCAGGTCCGCACCGCCTGCTCGCCGTGCTCGGCGACCTTCTCGTAGGTCTCGCGGGCCTTGACGGCGTACTCGGCGGCGACGCCGACGCCGCGCAGGGCCAGGTCCTGGGCGGACTCGCCGAGCTTCTTCAGATCGGCGTCGATCGTGCTGCCGAGCTTCTTCAGGTCGCCGTCGAGGGTGCCGAAGAACTCGTTGACCTTGGTCTGAAGGTTCTCCTGCGCCTCCCTGGCCCTGCTCTGGAGGGTCGCCTGCGCCTCCTTGGCCCGCAGGGCGGCCCGCTCCTGCACGGCCTTCGGGTCGGTGTTGCGCACGGCCTCGATACGGGCCGGGGCCTCCGTGCGCAGCTGCTCCACCAGGCCGGGGACCTTCTTGGCCTGCTGGAGGGCCAGGTCCGCGGTGCCGGCGGCGAAGTACAGCGGGGTCGGGTCGCTGAGGGTCTTGCGCAGATCGTCGGTGATGGCCATGGTGATGGTCCTCCCGGATTCACATTCGGCTGAGGTTTGTGTGGTCCGCGGCGGGGCGGCCGGTGCCCTGGTCCGGCTCAACCGGCCGTCCGCTGCGGGTCGGCGTCACTGCCGTCGTCCGTGCGGGTGTCCTGCACGGCGGTGTCGTCGTGCAGGTCTTCGCGACCGTCGCTCCCGTCGGCGCCCGCCCGCGCGTCCGCCGCGCCGCGGCCGGCGTCCGCGCCGCCGCCTTCGCCCCGGAATCCGTTCTCCTTGCGGAAGGACTCGTAGATCTGCAGCAGCACCTGCTTCTGCCGTTCGTCGAGGGTGGGGTCGGCGAGGATGACGGCGCGCGTCTCCACCTCGTCGCGGTCCCGCTCGGCGTCGAGGATTCCGGCGCGGACGTACAGCGTCTCCGCGGAGATCCGCAGGGCCTTGGCGACCTGCTGCAGCACCTCCGCGCTCGGCTTGCGCAGCCCGCGCTCGATCTGGCTCAGGTACGGATTGGACACGCCGGCGGCGTCGGCGAGCTGCCGGAGCGAGAGCCGCGCGTTACGGCGCTGCTCGCGCAGGTAGTCCCCGAGGTTGCCGACATTGAGCGATGCCATACGTCCACCTTGCCCCACCCCCGCTAACAATTGCAAGCACCCGCTTGCAAAAGTGCGTGTGAGGGAGCAGCAGGCGGACGATGTCTGCTGTCCCGTCTCTGTGATGTCCGGGCATTTGGTGGGGTGTCTCGGTCTTCTCCGGGTACGCCGTCGCCGCCCTCTGCACGGTCGTCGTGTCTGGTCGGCGGAGGCCCGGATGGATGCGAGCGTGGTGTCGGCGGAGGACGTCGAGCTTGAGTACGTCAGCGTGTCTGGGGTCCGTGAGCGGGGTTCGCTGGGGCGGCTGAGGTCGGTACCGTTCGAGTCGGTGGGGCCCGAGCGCCGGTTCCCGGCCTTTCGGGGGCAGGGCAACTGGTGCGGCTGGTACTGGTCGGCGGCCTGCGGCGAGGGCCCGTCCCGGTCACCTCGCCGCCCTTCGTCCCGACCATGCTGCGTCCGCTGCCGCATCCGGTCACTCCGTTCGCGAACGAGACCCTCGACTCCTACCGCCACCGCCTCGCCGCCGCGAACCAGACCGAGTTCCGCACCATGCGCAACCCCTCACGCCGGCTCCAATGCCCCCTCAACGAACTCGAACGGCTGGAAATACTCAGCGGCCGGCCCCGCACCACCCTGCTCTGGCCCCCTCCCGGAGCTGCGGCACCACGCACCCGACATCGTCGCGCCGCCCGAAGTCTTCATCTTCAACACGCGCGCCGCCTGTGATCTGTGCAGCGAGCGCTCCGGCAACAACGGCCAGCCCATCCAGGTCTACCTCCGCGGGCTTCACGACAACGTCTGCATCCGTCACCGGCGCCGGCTCAGCTGCGGTCGCGTGAACGTCTTCGAGCAGATCGACCTCTCCCACGCTCCCGAAGTCGTCCGCGCCCAGCGCCTCCTTGGCCGGCTGGAACGTCGACACGGGACGTTCGCTCTGGGAACCGCCTACCGCCACTGCGAGCGGTTCTGGAGAGAGACCGACCGACGGGCACTTGTGCGCGGCGACCGGGATTCCGAGCGAGACCGGACAATATCTGCCGCTGCTCCGCGATGTCGTCGTACGTGAGGGTCACGCGTCGGACGATGTCACTGGTTGAGCCAGGGTTTCATGAAGTACGGCTTCGGAGTGATGTGCGTCACACGGTGTCAGGGTGAGTCGCCGGGCGGTGTCTTGGGGGCGAGGTTCGAGAGACGGAGGAGACGTCATGGTGGGGAACACCGAGGTGATCGTGGTCGGCGGCGGATACGCCGGTGTCATGGCGGCCAATCGTCTGACGCAACGGGACGACGTGACGGTGACACTGATCAACCCGCGCCCGGCCTTCGTCGAGCGGGTCCGGCTGCACCAGCTGGTGGGCGGGACCCACGAGGCGGTGGTCGACTACCGGAAGGTCCTGGCCGGCGGCGTGCGGCTGGTGGTCGACGCGGTGACCCGGATCGACGCGGCCGAGCGCAGCGTGACATCGGCGGCCGGCGACACGTTCGGCTACGACTACCTGATCTACGCGGTGGGCAGCGGCAGCGCCGAGCCGCGCGTGCCCGGAGCGGCCGAGTTCGCCTATCCGGTCGCCGGCCTGGAGGAGGCGCGGCGGCTGCGGACGGCGCTCGACGCGACGCCCGCGACGGCCGCGGTGACGGTGGTCGGAGCCGGTCCGAGCGGCATCGAGACCGCCGCCGAACTGGCGGAGGAGGGCCGCGCGGTGACCCTGGTCTGCGGCGGGCCGCTCGGCCCCTATCTGCACCCCCGGGGCCGACGCTCGGTCGCCGGGCGGCTGGCCGGGCTCGGGATGACCGTGCTCGACGGCCCCGGCACGAAGGTGACCGCGGTGACGCGGGATGCCGTACGGCTCGACGGCGGCCGTACGGTGCCGAGCGCGGTGACCGTCTGGACCGCCGGGTTCGGCGTGCCGGACCTGGCCGCGCACAGCGGGCTGAGCACCGATGCCGAAGGCCGCCTGCTCACGGACGAGACCCTGACGAGCGTGGACGACACGCGCATCGTCGCGGCCGGTGACTCGGCGGCACCGTCGGACCTGCCGTTCCGGATGGGCTGCCAGTCGGCGGTTCAGCTGGGCCCGCAGGCCGCCGAGACGGTGCTCAGCCGGATCGCGGGCCGGCGTCCCGCACCCGTCAGCGTGGGGTTCGCCGGCCAGTGCATCAGCCTGGGGCGCCACACCGGCGTCTTCCAGTTCGCCCGCAGGGACGACACCGCGATCGGGTTCCACCTCGGCGGACGCCCGGGGGGAAAACTCAAGGAGATCGTGTGCCGGAGCATCGTCCGGCAGCTGGCGTACGAGGCGCGCAAGCCCGGTGTGCGCACATGGTGGGCCAAGGACGACAAGCGTGCACAACGGCTGCGGGCCGAGCGCTCCCAGGCCCCGGCCGCCCCTGAACGAGGCGCCTAGGCCAGGCACCGGCGTCCTGGCCTCGATCGCGGACCGGACGAACGGCTGCCGAGGACAGCACCCACGAGAAAGGACCTTGCAGTGGACGCACCGCTTGACGGCCCTCGGCATCCGGGGCGGGCCGGGCAGGAGGAAGGCCCGGACGTGAGTGACCGGGCCGCCGATCCGGCGACCGCGGCCTTCCTCGCCCACTGCAATCTGCTCTTCACCGTCGCGTACGAGATGCTCGGATCAGCGGCCGACGCGGAGGACGTCCTACAGGAGACCTGGCTGCGCTGGGTCGAGGCCGACCTGGAGCAGGTGCGCGACCGGCGCGCCTACCTGGTCCGGATCACCACCCGGCAGTCGCTCAACCGGCTGCGCACCCTGAAGCGCCGCAAGGAGGCGTACGTCGGCTCCTGGCTGCCCGAGCCGCTGCTCACCGCGCCGGACGTGGCCGAGGACGTCGAACTGGCCGAGAACCTGTCGATGGCGCTGATGCTCGTCCTCGAAACGCTGTCGCCGACCGAGCGCGCCGTCTTCGTGCTGCGTGAGGCCTTCGGCGTCGGCTACGACGAGATCGCCGCCGCCGTCGACAAGAGCACCGCGGCCGTCCACCAGATCGCCCACCGCGCCCGTCGGCACGTCGACGCCCGCCGGCCTCGCCGGGCGGTCTCCCCGAGCGCCACCCGGGCGGCCCTGGACGCCTTCCGGCGCGCGCTCGAAACCGGCGATCTCCAGGGCTTCCTCGACGTGTTGGCCCCTGACGTGGTGATGGTCAGCGACGGCGGAGGCATCAAGAGGGCCGCGCTGCGGCCGACCGTCGGCGCCGACAAGGTGGCCCGTTTCATCGTGGGCGGCGCCGGCAAGGCCGGCGTCACGATCACCGGCGACCTCACCGTGGTCAACGGCAACCCGGCACTCCTCCTGCGCGTGGACGGCGAGTTCGACGGCGTCCTCGCGGTCCGTGTCGAGGACGCCCTCATCACCGGCCTCTACTACGTCCGCAACCCCGAGAAACTGACCCGCGTAGCCTCCGAAACCACCCTCACCCTCCACTGACCACGAAGCACCGTCCTCAGGCCGTCGTGGTGTGCAGCCAGTCCCTCAGCGCGGCGAAGTCCCCGTCCGTGATGCCGTACCGGTGCTGGACGCGGTACAGCAGCGCGGGTGCGGGGTACCGGGCCGCGACCCACGCCCGGTCGGCCTCGGTGTTCTCGTCGTCGATCCATACGAAGGGCCGGCCGGCCGCCCAGTCGAGCAGGGGCCGGGTCTTCCAGTGCAGCAGGGCGGGCGGCTCGTCCTCGTCGGGCCAGGCGACGACCGGCAGCGGGGGCAGTCCGAGCCACGGCGCCACACACGTGTTCGCGTCGTCCATCCAGGTGGTGGCCCACACCAACTCGCAGCCGAGGGCGGCCAGACGGGGGCCGAGCAGGGGATCGATGCGGGCCGGCAGCGGATGCTCGGCGGGAGTCGGTGAGGCGAGCCCCGGCAGTGCGGCGTCCGGCTCGTACTCGGGATAGGGGCCGGCCGCCCCGAAGGGGAGCAGCGTCCCGTCGATGTCGAGGAAGAGAAGCATCATCCTCAGGATCGGGCATGGGGCACGGCCCGGTGCGGGGTGGGGTGGAAAGTGGGTGGTGGGGGTGGGTGGGAGGCGGTAGCGTTCGTGGCATGACTGCCGGGTCGGCCTTGGGCCATGAGCGAGTCGGGTGCCCGGCCTCTGAGTGAGGCCGCAGGTTCCCCCGGCCGATGGGGCCCGGGGGAGGGCGAGGGGCCCGCCCGTTTTCTTCTCTGCACCACGAAAACCCACCGCGGAGAAGGAAGAGAGAGAACACAGCGTGCCCCATGACTTCAACCAACGCATCATCGAAGAGTTCCGCGCCCACCACGGCCGCCTGAGCGGCCCTTTCGAAGGCGCCCGTCTGCTCCTGCTCACCACGACGGGCGCCCGCACCGGCACCCGGCACACCACCCCGGTCGGCTATCTCCCGGACGGCGGCGACCGGGTCCTGGTGATCGCGTCGGCGGCCGGCTCCCCCAGGCACCCGGACTGGTACCACAACCTCCTCACGCACCCCCGGGTGACCGTCGAGAGCGGAGTGTTCACCTACGAGGCGGAGGCGGTCGTCCTGCACGACGGGGAACGGGACGCGGCCTTCGCGCGGGCGGTGGAGGCCGAGCCGGGCTGGGCGGAGTACCAGGACAAGACGGACCGGGTGATTCCGGTGGTCGCCCTGCGAGAGATCGCCAAGGCCGGCCCGCCCGATGTGAACGCCGCCTCGCCCGGCGAGGCGATCCGGCTGATCCACGACGTCTTCCGGCGCGAACTCGCCCTGATCCGGGCGGAGCTGGACCAGGGGAACGGATCCACGCTGGGCGCGCAGCTGCGGGTGAACTGCCTGACCCTGTGCCAGGGCCTGCACAACCACCATCAAGGCGAGGACATCGCCCTGTTCCCGCAACTCGCCGACCGGCACCCCGGATTCGCCTCGGCGCGCGAGCGGCTGGTCCGTGAGCACGAGCGGATCGCCGAGCTGGCCGAGGAGTTGCGCCGGGCGGTCTCGACGCATGACCCCGCCGCCGCGCGGGCGGAGGTGATGCGCCTGACCCGGGAGCTGGAGGCCCATCTGGCCTACGAGGAGGAGCAGTTGCTCCCGCTCCTGGAAACGCCCGTGGCCTGACCGCGGTCCGGCTCCGGGCCGGTGGCCGGTGGTGCCGGTAGCCGGTCGCCGGTGGTGCCGGTGGCCGGTCGCCGGTGGTGCCGGTGGCCGGTGGTGCCGGTGGCCGGTGGTGCCGGTGGCCGTCAACGGACGGCCACCGGCAAGGACACCGCACCACCACCCGCCCACACCACCACTCCCCCGCCGCACCACCACCCGACCGCACCGCCACTCCCCCGCCGCACCACCACCCGACCGCACCGCCACTCCCCCGCCGCACCACCACCCGACCGCACCACCACACCCCGCCACACCGCTCCCCCGCCCGCACCGCCACACCCCGCCACACCGCTCCCCCGGCCGCGAGGCCCCGTCACGCCAGGGCGCGGGCGAGGTACGGGTTGGCGGTGGGGCGGGTCGGCAGGCCGAGGGAGCCGGTCGCCGCGGCCAGTGTCATGGCGTACGAGTCCACGGCCCGGCGCACATTGGGCGCGTCCAGGCTCGCGCCGGTCACCAGCCGGTCGAGGTCGACATACGCCGACCGCACGATCTCGATCCACCGGTACACCCGCCAGTCCCGCCGCCAGTCGACAGTGTGCCGCTCGGGCAGCCGCTCCTCCCAGCGGCGGAACATGCGGTCGCGGATCTCCGGCCGGGTCGGGGTGAGATGCATGTGCCGGACCAGGTCGTAGAGCGGGTCGCCGACGACGGCCATCTCCCAGTCGATGAGGGTGAGCGCCAGCGTGTCCTCGCGGCGGACCAGGTTCCAGGGGTTCAGGTCGCCGTGCAGCAGGGCGGGCTCCCGGTGGCTCACGGTGTGCCGGGCCAGGATCTGCCGCAGCCGGGGCGCGTCGGGCAGCCCGAGCAGCCGGGCGAGCTGCTGGGACTCCTTCGGCAACTCGCCCACCAGCAGGACGAGTTGTTCGCACAGCCAGTGGTAGAACCCGCCCTCGCCCGCGGCCGGGTCGAGTGCCTTGTAGTTCACCTGGGTCAGGGCGCCGAGCTGGTCCACGAGCCGGTCCGCCTCGTGCGGCAGCAGTCCGTGCACCGGGTGGTTGGGGGGCTGGTCGGTGCGGCGCGGTCCTTCGTAGGTGTGGATAGCGAACCGTTCCCCCTGGTAGCCGGTGCCCAGGGCGAGGAACTTCGGTGCGGACACCCCGACCCGGGACAGTTCGATGGCCCGCAGGACGGCGTGCTCGCTCAAGAAGCCGCGCTCGCGCCGGCAGACGTTGGCCACCTTGCGCCGTACCACCACGGGGAAGCCGATGCCCGGCACCCGCACCACCGAATTGAGGTGGCCGGTGCCTTTGAAGACGCGGCTGGCCGGCGCGGCGCCCTCCGCGAACAGGGCCGGACGCACGGCCGAACGGGGGAAGTCGGGGTGCTCGGGCGCCCGCAGGTCGGGGTTCCAGTCGCTGACCTTCGCGGACAGGCCGAGGCCGCCGTTGCGGGCGGCCCGCCAGCGGAACAGGATCCGCTCGATCTCCCGCTCGTCCGGCACATTGCGGAGCCTGAGCGGTTCGGCCGCCGCCTCCAGGGCGCGGCGTACCGCGGCGGTGGCGTCGTCCAGGCTCTTCTGGTCGGGTGCGGCCTGGAGCCGGTTGGCGGCCCGCATCACGTCCGGGTAGACGGACTGCGCCCGCTCGAAGGCGATGTAGTGGCGCAGGTCCTTGCCCAGGCCGCCCACGGCCGCGGGGCGGATCAGCCGCATGGCGTCCGCCCAGGCGTCGATCACTTCGCCCCACTGGTGGGACGGGTACTGCATGCGCACGAGGTGTGTGGCGAGATCGTGCAGCGGATCGCCGTAGGTCGCCAGTTCCCAGTCGACGCAGATGAGGGGCGGGAGCCCGCTGTACGACATGATCAGGTTGTCGCGGTGCAGATCGGCGTGGAGCAGGCTGTACGGCCGCCGGGCCATGGCGGGGACCCGCTCGGCCAGCCGGATCAGGGCGTCCTCGGGAATGCCCAGCGCGGTGAGCAGCCCACCGAATGCCCGCCAATTGGGCTGCCTGATCTGTCGGTCCGCCAGATGCGCCAGGGTCTGCAGGAAGCCTTGGCTGTCCTTGTCGTTGCGCGGCCAGACCGCCGGCAGCGGCGGCAGCGCCTCCCGCCGTACCTGGGCCATCTGGGCGAGCAGGCCGGCCAGCGCCTTGATGAGCAGCGTGTCGACCGGCTTGCCGTTGTCGCACACGCTGGACAGGGGGATGCCCTCGACGTAGCTGTGGAGGGCGTAGCCGTCGCCCTTGGCGAGGCATTCCGGTACGTGCGGCAGGATGCCCCGGAGTGCGTCCAGGATCTCCGCCTCGTCCTGCCAGGTCCTGATCACCACGGGCAGCGCGTCGGCCCGGCGGATCCGTACGGTCACGGAGGTGCCGGCCTCGCGGCCCAGCAGCCGGGCCACGTCGTCGGCCAGCGGCAGGACGTAGTTCTGGTTGTGGTGTCCGCTGCTCGCCTGTCCCAAGTCGGCGGCCCGCTCCACGAAGACGCCGATGGCGTCGGATCCGGCGCGTTCCCCGTAGTGCCGATGGGGAAGAGGGGGTGCGCCCACTGGCCGCTCCGGGTGACTCGCAGGAGGGACGAAAGGTATGCCACACAGTAATGGCGGGTGCTGACGGGCACGACCGGAGTCAGATGTGAGTACGCACAACGGGTGGTTGGGGTGCCACTCTTCTCGTTCAGGTCGTTGCGGACGGACCGGTTCGCCGTCGCTTGGGCGACGGAGCCGTCGTCCGGCGGTGCGCGAATGGTAGCGCACCCGCCTGCCCTTCCCCGGCAGCGGCACTATTCGGCGAGCTTGTTCCAGACCGAGTCGAACCACGACTGCATGCTGGCCACGAACACCGAACCCGGCGAGTTCGGGTCGGTGTCCGTGACGTGGTGGGTCAGGGTGGCGCCGAGCCCGAGGACGTCGAGGGCGGTGATCACCTCGCCGGTGTCCAGCTCCATCTGACGTTCGATCACGTCGTACATGCCGTGCAGTGCCTCGGTGCCGTTGAGCAGATAGAGCTTGAAGGCCGGAACCAGCGGTACGTGGCGGATCTGCACATCGACCGAGCCCACCAGTTCCTCGGTGGACAGGTCCTTCACCAGGCCGCGCAGCGAGTCCGTGTGGCGGCGGCTGATGGCGGTCAGGCGCACCCTGGGGCGCTCGTCGGCCGGGTCGTCCTTGACCCGTGGATACGGCAGCCGCAGCCCTTCGGAGGGCAGCAGCATGCGCAGGGCGATGCGCTCCGGGTGGATGAAGCCGCCGCGGATGCGCTCCACCTGGAGGCGGATATGGGCGTCCAGCGACTCGGACGTCAGGGTGTAGACGTCCAGGGTGACTTCGGGCTGCTCGAACGCCTCGCTGATGAGGGGGCCGAGGGTCACGCCCCGGCTGGAGCGGGTGGCCCTGGGCGTCGGTGAGTGTATGCGCTGGGTCTTGGCCACCCGCCAGCCGCTGCCCTGACGGGATGCGATCCAGTTCTCGCTGGCCAGTTCCCGCAGCGCCCGCTGGACCGTGTCCCGGGAGACGTCGAACTCCTCGGCGAGGTCGCGTTCGGAGGGCAGGAAGGAGCGCAGCGGATAGGTGCCGTCGGTGATCCGGGTCCGCAGTTCGTCGGAGACCCGCTGGAACTTCCGGCCTCCGCCGCCGTCACCGGTGTGTTGCGCATCCACGACTCGACCGTACCGCTTTCGGGCCACTGGCAAACCAATTCCCCCACCAGGAGCCACCAGGAGCCACCAGGAGTGCGCATTGGCCGGTTGGTTAAGCGATCAGCCAACCAGGGCAGACCATTATCAGGCAACCAGTCCAATTGGACTGATCATGGATGGGACGCCGGAACTGGATAGGGGGTGGTGGGGCATGCTTCTGCCTCAGGTCACCGGGGCGCTCCTCGAACTCTTGCTCAGCATGGCGGCGCAGGCGAAGCTCGGGCTCGTGGGCGTGCTGCTGCTGATGACGGTGGGCGTGGGCATACGGGCGCAGCGAGTGGGTCTGGCGGTCGGCACCGCCGTGGTGTTCACCCTGCTGATGACTCAGGCCTGAGCGCGTACCAGGGCCAGGATCGTCGACAGTGAGTGCACGATGGCCGTGGCGCCCGCGTCGCGGAGGATCTTCTCCTTGCGGTCGTTACGCGCGTAGCCCAGGAACGGAACCTTGGCTGCGTTCGCGGCGGCGAGGTCCGAGGGGGTGTCGCCGATCATCAGGGCCGCCGACGGGGCCGCGCCCAGCGTGCTCAGGGCCCGGTTCAGGCAGTGCGGGTCCGGCTTCAGATGCTGGAGTTCCTGGGTACGGCCGTAGATGTGCGGGACGAAACAGGAGGTGAGGCCGCGGCTCAGCAGGTATTCACGCACCACCCGCGGGGAGTTGTTGGTGGCGATGGCGAGCCGGGAGCCGACCGCCGTCCAGGTGCGGATCAGCGGGTCGGCGTACGCGGTGGGCATCGCCGTGGCCGTGGCCCGCAGCTCCTCCTGGGTGAGACGCTCCTCAAGCTCCGCGACCAGGTCGCTGCCGGGGTGTCTGCGGTCCACGGCGCGCAGCACCACATGCGGATCCAGGGACTCCCGTTCCGGCTCCGTGAGCAGTCCGTGCAGGCCCCGTCCCTCCAGCCACTCCACGAGATCGACCGCCACACGCTCCGCCGTGTGCCCGGCGAACAGCCGGCAGATCGGTCCGTCGAAGTCCCAGAGCACGACGCGGACGCCCGCGATCAGCTCCGTCAGGTGTTCGGTCGCGTCCTGGGTGGCGTGCTGGATCCCGTTCGGGGTGTCATTTTCGGTCTCGGCTGTCACCGGTTCAGTCTGCGTCGTATCAGAAGTCACTAGGAGAGTGTCAGGTCCGACGTGATGGTTTCCCAGAGGGCGTCGAACCACTTCTGCGATTGCTCCACGAACGCGGCGTCCCGCTGTCCGGCCCGCTTCTCGAAGGAGAACAGGACGGACTTGGAGCCCAGGGTGTCGTACATCTCCAATGTCCCGCTGTCCGTGGGCTCCTCGCGGCGCGCGACCATGTAGTAGCCGATCAGCGCCTCCGCCCCGTTGAGCAGGTACAGCTTCACCGGCGGGGTGAACGGCAGCGCACGGAACGTGACATGCACGTCGACGTCGTGCGTGGAGCGCAGCGAGTGGAGGTTGTAGGTCAGGACCTGTCCCTGGGCGTTGCGCATCGCCAGCCAGCGCTGGTGGACCGGGTCCTCCTCGCCGCGCCCCTCCACCGGCACCGGGAAGGCGAGGTTGATGTCCCTGGACGGCAGCAGGATGCGTACGTCGAGCTTCTCCGGGCGGACGCGGCCCTCATGGATCTGCCGCAGGGGCTCGCTCATCGCCAGCATCAGGGTCTCGGCGGTGAGACAGACGGCGTCGATGCGCACGCGGGGCGCCGAGAACGCCTCCGCCAGCCGGGGGCCCAGTCCGACCATGGTCGGCTGGGGCTCGTCGCGCGCGGGCGCCGGCTCGGCGATCCGCGGCGGGCTGCCCTTGCTGACGTTGCTGAGCAGTCCGTCGTCCTGGAGCACGCGCAGCGCCTGGCGTACGGCGCCGCGCTCGACGCCGAACTCCTCGGCCAGTTCGGCCTGGGTGGGCAGCCGGTCGCCGGCCTTCAGCTCTCCGACGCGGATACGTTCCCGCAGGGTGTCGGCGATCTCCTGGGGAGTGAGCCTTCTGCTGCCGTTCACTGCCACGTTCTCCTGGGTCACGACCAAACGCTACAACTTCGATCCATCTAACGGGAGTTGCCTAGAAGTTGTTTATGGATAGTAGCCAAGTGGGGACAACTTAAGCAGAGTTGGTTGCCAACTTGGCCTAGTTGGCCGATTTGGCGGAAGTTTTGCTTCCTGGCAGCCCGAAGGGGGAACCACCGTGCCCGCCCTCGCCCTCATCTCCGCCGTGTTCGTCGTCGGCTTCGAACAGCTCGTGCAATGGAAGTACGGTGCCACCGGCCTTGTCGGCCTACTGCTGCTCACCATAGGCGTCAAGGCGAAGAGCCCGGCGGTCAGCTCGGCCGGCGCGGTCCTGCTCGCCGTACTGCTGGCCGGTCCCGCCCTATGAGGACAGATGAAGATCAGAACTGATCGTCTCCCACAGCGCGTTGAACCACAGATGGGACTGCTCGACGAACGTCGTGTCCCGCAGTCCGGCGCCCTGCCCGAAGCCGAACAGCATCGACCGGGTGCCGTCGGAGTCGTACATCTCCAGCTGCTCGTGCTCGATCTCCCGCTCGCGCCGGGACAGCGTGTAGTAAGCGAACAGCGCCTCCGCGCCGTTGAGCAGGTACAGCTTCACCGGCGGGGTGAACGGCAGCGCACGGAAGGTGACATGCACATCGATGCCGTGCGTGGAGCGCAGCGCCAGCAGGTTGTGCTGCAACACCTGGCCCTGCGCATTGCGCTGGGCCAGCCAGCGGCGGTGCAGCAGGCCCGCGGCCGAGGCATCCACCGGGGCCGGGAAGGCGAGGTCGATGTCCCGGCTGGGCAGCAGGACACGGACATCGACCTTGGCCGGTTTCAATCGGCCGGCATGGATCTGCCGCAGCGGCTCGCCGATCGCCAGCGTGAGCGAGACCGAGGTCAGACACAGGGCGTCGATCTCGACGTGCGGGGCCGCGAAGGCGGCCGCCACCCGGGACGCGAGGGCCACCATGGTGGGCTGCGGAGGGGCCGCAGGACCGGCCGGGGCGCGGCCGAGGCCCAGGTCGGGGGCCACGGTGGCGGGTGCACCCTTGGAGACGTTGGTGAGCAGGCGCTCCGACTGCAGGATGCGCAACGCCTGCCGTACCGCGCCGCGCTCCACGCCGAACTCGTCGGCCAGCCTGGCCTGCGTGGGCATGCGCTGGCCTGGGCGGAGCACGCCTGACTTGATCCTGGCGCGCAACTCGTCGGCCACCTCGTGGTGTGACTTCTGTGGCCGCTGTGACCTCTCCCGCTCAGTGGCGGAGGCGTGTTCCGGGTCCACGAAGAAACCCTACAACTTCCCGCCATCTTTCGGCAGTTCATGGGAAGGTGGTTATGAGACGCTTCCAAGCGGAGATAAGTACAGTGAAGTTGGTCGCCAACTTAGGCAACCTGGTCATACTTCCCGGTGGTTGGCCGACCGGGCTCCCTTCCGGAGGGGAGCTGGGAGCCTGGTCGGTCCGGCTCGACCGTGTATCGAACCGCCGCCGCCGGAGCACAGCCACAACTGAACACCGACAACTGAACGAACGCGGCCCAGCAGCCGTACAGCACAGTCACAACTGAACAAGCTCGCTACGGATGAACACGGTCGGCCGGGAGGAAGGAGTCAGAAGAGGTCCGGGCACCACGGTCGCCCGGGCGTGTGCAGCAGGGCGTCGGCCATCTGGGCGGCGCCCTCCCGTACTTCCCGGACACGGCCCAGCGCCAGCAGCCGCGCGGCCGACTCGTCACCGAGCCACAGCGTGGCCAACTCGGCTATGTCCAGGACGAGTTCCGCGTCATCGTTGGTCGGTGTGCAGCTCGCTCCGGCCGGCGAGGCGGCCAGTCGGAACCGGCCGCCCGCGAGGCCCTGCCGGTCGACGACCTCCAGCACCAGCGTGCCGGTGCCGTCGTAGGTACGGGCCTCCAGCGCCCGTACCACGTCCAGGATGCGCACCCACAGCCAGTCCGAGTGGGTCGTGACCCGGGCCGCGCGCGGGTCCGGCAGCAGCAGCGGAAGCAGGTCGTCCGGTGCGCGCGGGCCGCTCTTGACCTTGGTGATCCAGTCGATCGAGCACAGGTAGTGCCACAGGGCGCGCTCGGCCGCCGGGGTCGAGGCGATCAGCCAGTTCACGTCGGCGGTGTTCTGCGGCTGATTGCCGTGCCAGGCGTCGTCGGCCTGGTACGAGACCAGGCCCTCCACATCGCCGGAGGCGGAGCGGTAGGCGACGTAGTACGGCTCGGTCCAGTCGTTGAAGCGTACGACGCCCGTGCTGGCCTGCCACCACAGGTCGTCGCGGCTCACCGCGCCGGGCCGGGCACGGCGTACGCGCTCGTGCAGCTCGGGTCCCGCCTTGCGGACCTCGGCCGCGTCCACCAGGTCGATACGGGCGCCGTCCGCCGGGCCCGACCAGCGGGGGTCGAGGCCGGCGCGGGGCACGTCCACGGTCCACTCCGTGGTCCAGGTGGCGGGGCCGAAGCCGTAGCGGCCGTAGATCGGGTACTCGGCCGCGATGAGCGTCGCCACGACGTCACCGCGGTCCTTCGCCGCGGCGAGGTCCAGGCTCATCATGCGGGTGAGCAGGCCGCGGCGGCGGTGCGTGGGGGAGACGGTCACATTGGAGATCGCGTCCGCGGGGACGGTGGCGCCGCCGACCGCGGTGATCTCCTGGGCGAAGGAACGGAATGTCGCGACACAGCGGTCGCCGTCGAAGGCGCCCAGGAGGCGGCCGGGTTCGAACTGGGGGCGGCGCGCCTCCAGTTGCTCGGGGGTCGGGGTGGGCGGGCGCAGGAAGCCGGTGTTCAGGGCGCGGTGCCAGTCGGACAGCTCGGCCTCGGTGACAGGTCGGACGTCGGTCATGGGGTCACGGTAGGTGCGGTGCGCTGCGCTGTCTCGGCGTTTTCAGCCTGCCCACCCACCCGACTCGCCCCTCCACCCAGTCACCCCCACGGGGCTCCGCCCCGGACCCCGTCACCCCACGCAGGCGCCCCGCCGCGCGGCCCCGGCACCGGACGGCCACCCAGCCCGAAAGAAACCGCCCCGCCGGCCCCACGCAGCCCCGCGGGGCCCGCCCCGGACCCCATCACACGACCAACCAGCCCCCGGGCCTCACCGCCGCCGAACCCACCCCCACGGGGCTCCGCCCCGGACCCCGTCACCCCGGGGTCGTGGAGGACCCCGGGGTCAGAGGAGTAGGTCGTCGATCTGGGCCTCGCCGTCTCGGTAGCGGCGGGTGATTTCTGCGCCGCAGTCGTCCGCCGTGCGCTGGAGGTGGTGGCGACGGCGGGATGCCTGCCGTTCGTAGCGGACGAGGCGGCCCATCGCCGTGCTGAGTTCCTGGTCCGTGCGGGCCGTGAGGTCGGACAGCTCGACCTCGGCGAGCATGTCGGCGGCCAGCCGCCGGTACTCCTCGCCGTGCGGCGTGCCCACCGTGACATGGCGGGCCGAGGAACGCTGCCGGGCCGGGGCGTCGGTGAGGATCTCCGGGAGGCGGTCGACCACGGAGGCCGCCTCGGCCGCGGCCACGGACGCGGGCCCCCGCCGGGCCAGCTCCGCGCGCAGGATGTCGATCCGCCCCTGCAACAGCCGCCGTACGTAACTGAGGTCCGCCTCGTCGCGCTGGGCGTCCCGGCGCAGGGCCCGCAGCTCGGGCAGGCTCAGCAGAGCCAGGTCGTGCTCCGGCGCGTCCGGGTCCAGCGTCGGGCTGTCGTTGCGCTGGACGGGCGGCCGCTGTGTCTCCTGCCCACCCGCCAGGGCGGCCGCGATCGCACCGGGCGGCTGCCCGATACTCGGTGTGCTCATGTGCCTCTACCGTCCCCTCGACCGGCGTACGGGAGCATCGTGCCACCCCAAGTGGCCGCTCTGCGGCCGAGTTGCCCCCGAACGGCCCCAGATGGGGGGTTAAGGCGCAAAAATCGGCTCGCCGACGGGTCCTTTCGGCCCACCCGCGGACCGGTCCCGGTCACCCGGCATCATGGTCGGCATGCGTGCAGTGGTGCAGAGGGTGGACGGCGCGAGTGTCGTCGTGGACGGCGAGACGGTCGGGGCGATCGAGGGCGAGGGTCTGTGTGTCCTCGTCGGGGTCACCCACGAGGACACCAAGGAGAAGGCGGCGCAGCTCGCCCGCAAGCTCTGGTCGCTGCGCATGCTGCACGACGAGCGGTCGTGCAGTGACATCGGCGCCCCGCTGCTGGTCATCAGCCAGTTCACGCTGTACGGGGACGCCCGCAAGGGACGCCGGCCCACCTGGAACGCGGCGGCCCCCGGCGATGTCGCCGAGCCGCTGGTGGACGAGGTGGTCGCCCGGTTGCGTGCCCTGGGCGCGACGGTGGCGACGGGCCGGTTCGGCGCGCAGATGCGGGTCTCGCTGACGAACGACGGCCCGTTCACCGTCCTGCTGGAGATGTGAGCCCCAGGAGTCCAGGGGGCTGAAGGGCCTGGCGGCTGGAGGGCCTGAGGCTCTGGGGGTTCTGGGGTTCTGGGGGTCTGGGGGTCTGGGGGTCTGGGGGTCTGGTCAGGGCTCTACGACGGTCTCCTGGGCCGCCGCCGTGTCACCGGCCATCAGCCGCGCGTCCACCGGCACATTCCGCTTGACCAGGGCGAGGGCGACGGGCCCCAGCTCGTAGTGGCGCACGGACGTCGTGATGAACCCGACCTTGCGGCCGTCGGGGTCCTCGTCCGCGAGCCGGATCCCGGTGCCGTGCGGAGGCAGGTGCACCTCGCTGCCGTCGAGATGCAGGAAGACCAGGCGGCGCGGCGGTTTGCCCAGGTTCTGCACCCGGGCGACGGTCTCCTGGCCGCGGTAGCAGCCCTTTTGCAGATGGACCGCGGAGCCGATCCAGCCCAGCTCGTGCGGGATGGTGCGGTGGTCGGTCTCGAAGCCGAGGCGCGGGTGGTGCCGTTCGACGCGCAGTGCCTCGTGGGCGAGTATCCCGGCGGGCGGGCCGGCCTTCTCGGCGTACGACTGGAGGTCCGCGCGCGGCAGGAAGAGGTCACGGCCGTACGCCGTCTCGCGGACGACGACGCCGTCCGGGGCCTCGGTGATCGAGCCGGCGGGCAGGTGGACGACGGCGACGTCGGCCGTGCGGTCGGCGACCTCGACCCGGTAGAAGAACTTCATCGACTCCAGGTACGCGATCAGTGCGTCCTGGGTGCCGGGCTCCACATGGGCCCAGACCGTGTCGCCGTCGTCCACCAGGTACAGGACGTGTTCGATGTGGCCGTGCGCCGACAGGATCAGCGCTTCGGTGGCCTCGCCCGCGGGCAGCTCGCTGACGTGCTGGGTGAGCAGGAGGTGCAGCCAGCTCAGCCGGTCCGCACCGGAGACGGTCACCACTCCGCGGTGCGAGAGGTCGACGAAACCGGTGCCGTCGGCGAGGGCGCGCTGTTCGCGGAACAGGTCGCCGTAGTGGGCGGCGACGCCTTCGTCCGCACCCTCGGCGGGAACGGCGCCGGGCAGGGTCAGCAGGGGGCTCTTCATGCGACAAGCCTACGACTCGGTAGGTGAGCGCTTGAGGGAGCAGTCACGGCACCGGCCGAAGATCGCGAAGTGCTTCATGTCCGTCTCGAAGCCGAAGTTCGCGCGCAGCTTGGCGGTGAACTCGGCGGCGACCGACACGTCCGCCTCGATGACGTTCTGGCAGTCCCGGCACACCAGGTGTATGTGGTGGTGGCGGTCGGCGAGGTGGTAGGTCGGGGCGCCGTGCCCGAGATGGGCGTGCGAGACGAGGCCCAGCTCTTCGAGCAGCTCCAGCGTGCGGTAGACGGTGGAGATGTTGACCCCCGACGCGGTCTTCCGCACTTCTACGAGGATGTCGTCGGGGGTCGCGTGTTCCAGGGTGTCCACGGCTTCGAGCACGAGTTGCCGCTGCGGCGTCAGCCGGTAGCCGCGCTGCCTGAGGTCACTCTTCCAGTCGGTGCTCACCACACACCCAGTCTAGGGCGGCCCGGGCCCGATCATGCCTCGTCCGACAGCACACCCCTCATCAGAGCGTCGGCGAGCGCGCTGCGGTAGGCGCCGGTGGCACGGGCGATCTCCAGGTGTGCCTGGATCTTGTCGTCAAGGGCGGCGAGCGTGGCGCCGATCGCCGCCTGCTCGGGGGCCGGGGGCACAAGCACGGGCAGCTCGCCCAGGGTTCGGATGCTCAACGACGGGATGACCGCGCCGGCCGCCCGGGCCCTGATCCACTCCTGCGCGGCCGTCGCGCTCAGATAGGCGACGAGATACGCGGCCGAGACCGGCCTCCCCTCGGGCAGTCTGAGCCGTACCAGGTTGGGGTGGAACAACCAGCCCGCGTGCTCCCCGGTGACCAGGGCGCAGCGGCCCATGGTGCCGGTGCGGGTCAGAAGGACGTCCCCCTCGGCCAGTTCGTACTTCGCCAGCGTCCGCGCCCGTTCCCAGGGGATCGCGGGGACGTCCGCGGCCCCCTCGGTGACGATCCGCTGACCGCGCAGGTCACGCGGCTGGACCAGGGGGGTCCCGCCGCCCTCCGCCCGGGTACGTCCCCTGTCCTCGGCGCGCAGGCCCCGCCCGGTCTGGATGGACGCGCACAGTTCCCGCAGGGGGCGACTCGACCAGCCGGCCGGCGGCACGAGTGCGTCGGTCGTCGTCACAGCCCGTACCTCCTGAGCCACCGGTCCGCTTCGGCGTCGGCCGCCTCCGCCCTCGCGTGCAGGGTCGCGATCTCGCCGCCCAGCCTCGTCAGCCGCTGCCGGGTCCCGTCGGGGCCGAGCGCATCGACGGCCGAGGCCAGGCCGGGCGGACGAACATGGAGCGAGGGGTCCAGGTTGTGGCCGTGCGCCGCGATGTCCGGCACCGGCACGGCCCGGCTCAGGCCGGGAGTTCCCTCGAAGCAGTGCCCGGCCGCCCGGGCGGCGTGCCAGGACGTGTACTCGCCCACCAGGCGCGCGATGTCGTCGTCGGTCAGGACCCGCTGGGTCCGGGTCGCGTGGTGTCCAAGGTGCTCCCCAGCCACGAACAGCACCTCGGAGTCCGCCGTCGCCTCTGCGCCCGGGGCGCGCAGGAACCAGATCTGCGTCTTGACGGCGGAGAGAGTGAAGAGTCCGGCGGGCAGCGCGATCACACACTCCACGGCCCCGGCCTCGACCAGCCCCGCCCGAACCGTCGCGGCGGCACCGATGTTGAACGCGGCCCCGGCCGGCAGCAGTACGGCTGCCCGGCCCTCGGGAGCGAGCCGCGAGACGACGTACTGCAACCAGTCGAACTCGCTGCGGCGGGCGGCGCCGTAGGTCCAGTACGGAGGCGGGACCACATTCTCCAGGCGGCGGCCGAAAGGCGGGTTCGTCAGCAGTACGTCGAAGGAGCCAGGGGGATCGACGGAAGGGTCGAGCGCCGGGGTGACCGGCCCCTTGCCGAGCCGTACGGTACGCCCGTGGTGCACCCGAAGGTTCATCTCCGCCACCTGCCGTTCCCTGGCTCCGGGCACGCGGCCGTCGACCCGGGGCGGCGCGCTGCCGCCTCGTGCGGCGACCGCGTCCAGGTAGGCCACGAGCAGTTCCCCGGTACGGCCGTACGGATCGTGCACGCTCACCGCCCGGGGCCGTACGGCGGCGAGCGCCCCGGCCATGACCCGGCTCACGGAAGGCGGCGTGAAGAACGCACCGCCCTCGCGCGCGTGCGCGGCGCGCCAGAGCACCAGGACATGGTCGAACGCCGCTCGGCTCTCCTGTGCGGAGCCCGCGGTCTGGCGACCGAGTGTGTCGGTGAGTTCGGCCAGCAAGCGGCGCGGAACCGTTTTCTCCGGCGGGTGGTAGTCCCGCACCGTTCCGTCGAGGCTGTCGACGGCCTTGGCCATGCCTTCGGGTTCCACGATCTGGACCAGGACCAGATACAGCAGCCATTCGAGATAGCTGTCCAGGGGCATGGCCCCCCGCAACCGGTTCGCCTCCGGTCCCGCGATCCGCTCCACAGTCCGCAGCAGCCCGCCCGTCGCCCCTCCCGGCAGCCCGTCACGGAACCGGTCGCCGTAGGTGGTGCCGACCGGTTCGCCCGGGCGCAGGGCGTTCGCGGGGACGCCGCGACCGGACAACCAGGCCAGCACCTCGTCGGCGCGAAACCGCTCGACCTCGGCACCCCCCGCCTCGTCGCCTGCGGCAGCCCGGGCCACCGGCGAGGGGAAGTCCGTGTGCCGCCGTTCCCAGTTGCTCACGGCGGGGCGCTTGACCCCGGCGAGCCGCGCGATGTCCGGCCGGGAGACGAGCACGCCGGCGAACTCGGCGTCGCCGCCCGTGCCGGGCGGCCGTGCGTCGGTGTCGGTCACAGCGCTTGCCTCCATCAGAACCGCGGCGGTCTGGCGCCGCCCAGGGCACCCGTCCGGCCGGCGAGCACGGTCGGGAACCGGTCCATGGCCAGCGCCTCCTTGGCCAGCTCGGGGCTGAGGTAGCCGAGCACGCGGTAGATCGTGTCATGGTCGGCGCCGAGGTGCCGGTGGTGGACCGGCTCGTGGTGCATGACACGGTTGCGCAGCAGGACCAGCGAGGTCAGGTCGCGGTAGAGACGATCACGGCGTCCGCGGTAGTGCGGGAACGCCGAGTGCAGGACGGGCACCCAGAAGTGGCGGTCGTAGCCCGAGCCATGGCTGAGCAGCGAGACCCAGAACCCGAAGGACAGCTCCGCCACGATGTCGTCCGCCGTCGTGTGCCGCAGGCGACGCCCGCAGGAACGGTGGGCGTCGTTCACGAGCTTGAGACCGCGCTCGTTCAATGGCGCCACCGTCCACCAGTCCGGTCTGCCGTGATGCCGGGCGAGCGCGCCGTGCAGGGCGTTGCGCAGGGCCAGTTCCAGGCAGTGCAGGGAGCCGAGCAGGGCGGCTGACACCTCGATGTTCCACCAGTACAGCCGCTCCGCGGCCCGGGCGTCGCCGTGGGCGGCACGGATGTAGCGCCGCAATCGCGGCAGGGAGAGGTCGCGCAGCATCCATTCAGGCAGGCGATTGGTCATGGTTCCCCCCGACGCATCCCTGGATGCGCTGTGCTACCGTTTCAGTGAATGTTCTGGGCTCGCCTCTGCATCGCAAGCCACCCAGAGCACAGCCTCCGGAGCCCCGGTCGCAGGCCTAGCGCGACCGGGGCTCCGCGCGTTCACAAAGCCTTGGCGCTCACTCCACGAAGGCATCGTCACTGTAGCCACACACAGCCCTTGGACACAAGTGCATTGCCGTGCAGCACATTTTGTTAAGCCTGGTCCGCCAGAGCGTCGGTAAGCACCACGTCCCCTGGCCACCGCGGCTCAGGGGACGTGAAGGCTCGGCGGATGCACGGGGCCTACTTGAAGAAGGCGATTCCGTTGTCCGGGAGGTCGTCGGGGAGTGCCTTCGCCCAGCGCTCGACCTCCTCGGGGGTGACGACCTTCTTCAGGTGGGCGGACATGTAGGGGCGCAGCTCGACCTCGGGGGTCTGCTTCTCGCCGACCCACATCAGGTCGCTCTTCACATAGCCGTACAGACGCTTGCCGCCGGTGTAGGGGCGGGCGCCGGCCGTCCGCGCCACCGCGTCCGTGACCAGGTCGATCTGCGGCTTCTTGGCGGCCAGCTCGCCGTACCAGATCTCGATGACGCCGTCGTCGCGGGTCAGGGTGACCTCGACCTTGCGGTCGGCGTCGATCCGCCAGAAGCCGGACTCCGACTCCAGCGGGCGGACCTTGTTCCCGTCCTTGTCCAGCACCCAGGTGTGGGAGTGGTACTCCAGGAAGTCCCGGCCGTCGTGGCTGAAGGTGACCTCCTGGCCGAAGTTGCACTTCTCGGAGCCGGGGAAGTCGTGCACGCCCGCGCCGGCCCAGTCGCCGAGCAGGAAGGCCAGGGGGACCAGGTCCTTGTGAAGGTCCGACGGGATCTCGATCATGAGCGGTGGTTCCTGGATCGGTTCGGGTACGGGCTCAGCGCTGGCCCTGGTACAGCTTCTTCACGGCCAGCCCGGCGAAGGCGAGGACGCCGACGCAGACCAGGACCAGCAGGGCTTCGAAGAACATCTCCACGGGTGCTCCTTGAGCGAGGGTGGCGTACAGGGCCGGGGCGGCCCCAGCTTACGTCAGCCCTCCTTGACACCCTCCACGAAGGCGCCCCACACGGCCGCCTCGAAGAGGAGGGCCCCACGGGACGGGTCCTTGCTGTCCCGCACGGGCACCCGCGGGAGGTTGTCGGCGACCTCTATGCAGTTGCCGCCGTCTGTGTTGCTGTAGCTGCTCTTGCGCCACTGAGCTGCGCTCGTGTCTATGGCTCGCACAACAGGGCCTCCACCCTCCACGGGGAAACCGGGCTCAACGCTCGACGAACCCGCCCTTGACCCCGGCCACGAAGCGATCCCACACGGCCGCCTCGAAGACGAGGGCCCCACGGGAGGGGTCCTTGCTGTCCCGCACAGGGACCAGCGGGAGGTTGTCGGCGACCTCTATGCATTGGCCGCCGTCCGAGTTGCTGTGGCTGCTCTTGCGCCAGGTCGCGGCGCTCAGGTCGATGACTCGCACAGCACGTCCTCCACCATCCGTAGGGGCAACGGGGTCAGTCCCCGGGCAAACCATCCTTGACACCGTCCACGAAGGCGCCCCACACGGCCGCCTCGAAGACGAGGACCCCACGGGAAGGGTCCTTGCTGTCCCGCACAGGGACCAGCGGGAGGTTGTCGGCGACCTCCACACAGTTGCCGCCGTCAGGGTTGCTGTAGCTGCTCTTGTGCCACTGAGCTGCGCTCGTGTCTATGGCTCGCACGGCACTTCCTCCAACGTCTGCAGGATGAACTTGCGCGACTCTCCCGGGGTCAGAGCCACGTCGCGCATCCGATCGTACTTGCGCTGGAGCAGCTCAACTGCCCTGTTCTCCTCGACCAGTTCGCCTCGGTGCGCGTTTTCCGTGTACGCCACCGTCGTCCCGTCCAACAACCGCAAGAACATCACGTCGGTACTGACGAGCCCGTACAGGCCACAGCCATGCGGCAGCACCTGGAGTGCGATGTCCGGGCGCTCGGACACCTTTAGCAGGTACTCCAGTTGATCCCGCCACTCCCCCGCCTCGTGCAGTGGTGTACGCAATACCGCCTCCGCCAGTAGGGCGCGGAACGGCGGTGCGTTGTCTCCCTCCAACAGCTTCCACCGGCCGGTGCGCGCCTCGACCTGCTGCTCCAGTTCCTTGCCTCGGTAGCCGCCGAGCGTCAGGACTTCACGGGCGTAGGCAGTTGTCTGAAGCAGCCCGGGAACAATGCTCACCGAGTACTGCCACAAACAAGCCGCCTCCGCTTCCAGCATCATGTACCGCCGGTACTGCTCCTTGAACTGCGCCGGATCCCCCACCGCCAGTTCCCACAGCGCCAGCAGCAGCCCGGGGGTTGCGTAGTAGGTGTCCAACGCCTGGACCACCTCCGGGCCGCCCAGCGTCAGTCCGCTCTCCATCTTCCCGAACTGCGACGCGTCCCAGCCGACCATTTTGGCCAGCTCCCGCAGGCTCACGCCCCGCTCATGTCGTAGCAGCCGTAACTCCTCCGCGAACCGCTTCCTCGGTTCCTGGCTGCGGCCCGTGATCACTCGCCTCGGTGGCATCGCGCTCCCCCGGCATCATCCGGACACGCAGAGTAGTGCACCGCTCGCACCCCGCGCAGGCCGTTCAGCGCACTCGCCGACCCTGCGAGGCCACCGCCAAGGCATACGATTCGAGCATGGCGAAGAAGCTCGTGATCAAGGTGACAGCGGGGGCCGATGCCCCCGAACGCTGCTCGCAGGCGTTCACGGTCGCGGCGGTTGCCGTGGCCAGCGGGGTCGAGGTGTCCCTGTGGCTGACCGGCGAATCGTCGTGGTTCGCGCTGCCGGGCCGGGCCGCCGAGTTCGAGCTGCCGCACGCCGCCCCGTTGCCCGATCTGCTGGAGTCGATCCTGGCCGGCGGCAGCGTCACGCTGTGCACGCAGTGCGCGGCCCGCCGTGAGATCACGGAGAAGGACGTCGTCGAGGGCGTACGGATCGCGGGCGCGCAGGTCTTCGTTCAGGAGGCACTGGGAGACGGCACCCAGGCTCTCGTCTACTGACAGACCCGCGTCCGTCGAGGACCCGCGTCCACTGAGAGACCCCGCTGACAGACCCCCGCTGGCAAACTCCGCGTCACGGCTCGTCCCGCGGAGCGCTCAGTGGCGCTTCTTGCCGTCCAGCTCGTCCCACCACGCGTCGGACTCCGGGTCGCCCGAGGGGTCGTCCCACCAGCGGTCCTCGGGGCCGCGCCGGTTGGCGACCATCGCGGCGGCGGGCGGGATGACCATGGCGACCACGCACATGGCCACGGCCGCCGGCACGGACCAGATGCGCACAACTCCCCAGGCCAGGACGAAGAGCGCGATGCACACGCCCATCATGGCGAAGTACATATGACGCCGCCGTGCGTACATAACTCCAGGGTAGGTCCGGGCGGCCCGAAGGGCCGCGCCCGGGCGTCCAACCCGTGGGGGCGCGGCCCTTCGGCCGTACCTGCTTGCTCAGACCGCGATAGCGACCTCCGCGAGGCCGCCCTGCTGGGCGACGACGGTGCGGTCGGCGGTGCCGCCGGGCACGAGGGCGCGGACGGTCCAGGTGCCCTCGGCCGCGTAGAAGCGGAACTGTCCGGTGGCGGAGGTCGGGACCTCCGCGGTGAACTCGCCGGTCGAGTCCAGGAGCCGGACGTAGCCCGTCACCGGCTCGCCGTCGCGGGTCACCTGGCCCTGGATCGTGGTCTCACCGGGCTTGATCGTCGAGGGGTCCGGGCCGCCGGCCTTCGCTCCACACATACTGCTTCTCCAGAGGTCAGAGGTCTTGAGGTCTTGACGGGTCGGGTTGCCTACTTGCCGGCGCCCAGCTCGATCGGCACGCCCACCAGGGAGCCGTACTCGGTCCAGGAGCCGTCGTAGTTCTTGACGTTCTGGACGCCCAGCAGCTCGTGCAGCACGAACCAGGTCAGCGCGGAGCGCTCGCCGATGCGGCAGTAGGCGATGGTGTCCTTGGCGAGGTCCACGTTCTCGTCGGCGTACAGCTCCTTCAGCTCGTCGTCCGACTTGAAGGTGCCGTCGTCGTTGGCGTTCTTCGACCACGGGATGTTCTTGGCGGACGGGACGTGACCGGGCCGCTGCGACTGCTCCTGCGGCAGGTGCGCCGGGGCGAGCAGCTTGCCCGAGAACTCGTCGGGGGACCGCACGTCGACGAGGTTGTACGAGCCGATGGCGGCCACGACGTCGTCGCGGAACGCGCGGATGGACTTGTCCTGCGGCTTGGCCTGGTAGTCGGTCGCGGCGCGCTCGGGCACCTCGGTGCCGTCGACCAGCTCGCGGGCGTCCAGCTCCCACTTCTTGCGGCCGCCGTCGAGGAGCTTGACGTTCTCGTGGCCGTACAGCTTGAAGTACCAGTACGCGTAGGACGCGAACCAGTTGTTGTTGCCGCCGTAGAGGATCACCAGCGTGTCGTTGGCGATGCCCTTCGCCGACAGGAGCTTCTCGAAGCCCTCCTGGTCGATGAAGTCACGGCGGACCGGGTCCTGGAGATCCTTGGTCCAGTCGATGCGGATCGCGTTGCGGATGTGGTTCTTCTCGTACGCGGTCGTGTCCTCGTCGACCTCGACGACGGCGATGTTCGGGTCGTCGAGGTGCTCCTGCAACCAGTCGGCGTCGACCAGGACTTCGCTGCGGCTCATGCTCTTTCTCCTCCGGGGCAGTTACGGCGGGGCGTGCGAGTGCGTGGGGCGCGGACTCCCGGGGGAGCGCGCACGGGTGCCCTCACTGGGCGGTCGAAGAACGCGGAAGTCGGTGCTCCCGCTCAGAAGGCGCGACAGAGCATGGCGGAGACGCGGCACAGGTCTACTGCCCGCCGCTTTGTGAGGTCCGCCTGTCGCTTCATGGCGTCGATCGTAGGGACGGACGGGCGGGCATGTCACCGGTATGTCGCATGGTGAGATGCGATCGTCCGCGATGTGGGATCACGGAAGGGCCGGGCCGCCTCGCACGGGCCCGCGGGCCGCCGCGGGGGCCCGCGGCATCTGCGCTACGGACATGGCCGTCTCGCCTGTCGGACGATCCTTGTCTGCCCGTCGGCCGCCATCACGCCATCGGTCGCTGTCGGCCGCCGTGGGCCGCGCGTGGGCCGCGTGTCAGTGCCCGGGGCCGCCCGTGGGTGTCTCGCGGCGGCGGTCGGCGCTGTCGGTCCTACCCGGCCAGCCGGACGTTCGAACCCTTCGCCGTGATCTCGACGCCGTCCGACGCCGCCCGCACCGTGTCCAGCTTGATGCCACCGGGCAGCTGGTCGATGGCCTGCTGGAAGTCGGTGATCTCCCGCACCCGGTCCTCGGCGAGGTCCGCACCGCCGAACTTGGGCAGGCTGTCGGCGTGCACCCGCACCGAGTCGCCCTTGACGGTGACCGTGCTGAGCACGGAGACGGGGTTGGGCAGCTTGGTGCCGAGAACCGTGGCCTCCACCGAGACCTTGATCTTGCCGTTGCCGCCGTCGGAGAGGCCGATCACACGGGCGGTGACACCGGGGGCGACCTCGGTGGTGTCGGACTTGGCGGTCTTCAGCAGTTCGTCGTAGGCGATGGTCGCGGTGCCGTCGGCGGTGGCCGCGGTGGCGGAGCTGAAGTCGCCGGAGAACTCCACGCCCTTCATGTGCGCCTTCAGGTCGTCGACGCGGACCGTCTGTCCGTCGGTGCCGGTGGGGGCCTGGTAGTCCTTGATGCCGACCTCGACGTCGTCCAGCGAGCCGCCGGCCAGCTGGGTGAGGAAGGGGAAGCCGTTGATCGACACGTCCGGGGTGGCGGACAGGTTCTCCGTGGTCCTGAGCTTGTCGGCCGTCTCGCCCTGTGCGAAGTGGACCGCGACACGGTCGACGATCACGAACAGACCGCCCAGGATCACGACGACGATCAGGAGTATTCGCAACGCGCGCATGGGGTCCCCACCTAGGCAGTCGACAACGCAGCTACGGTAACGCCGGGCGGGGCCGGCCCCCGGGTTTTGTCGATCACCTGTGACGTGCGCGGTCAGCCAAGGGCCCGGCCGAGGACCCACACCACCGGCGCCGCGGCGGACAGCGGCAGTGCCACACCCGCCGTGAAGTGCACGAAGCGGGACGGGTAGTCGTAGCCGGCCACGCGGTGGCCGATGAGCGCGCACGCGCCCGCCGCCGCGCCTACCAGGGCGCCCTTCGCACCGAGGCCGGTCATCCCGCCGACCGCGATGCCGGCGCCCGCCGCCGCGAGGAGCGAGACGACCACGGAGGCCGAAGTGGGCAGCGGGATCGCGCGGGCCAGGACCGCCACGGCCACCGCGACGGCACCGACCGACACGGCGTGCGGGTCGGCGCCCAGGTAGCCCGTCGCGATGACCGCGAGCGCGGTGGAGGCGACCGTCGCCATCAGCCCGTACATCCGCTCGTCGGGGTCGGCGTGCGAGCGCAGTTGCAGGACCAGGGCGAGCAGGACCCACACGCCCAGCGGGCCGAGGATGGCCGCGGGCGCGTGCTCACGGCCCGCGACCAGCAGTGCCACGTCCGCGGTGAGCGCTCCGGCGAAGGCGAGTGCGATGCCCTGCCGGGCGGGCCACATGCCGTTCAGCCGGAACCAGCCCGCCGCGGTCACGGCCTGGAGCACGACCAGCGGCACGACCAGGGCGTACGAGCCGACCGCCGCCGTGCCCGCGAGCAGCAGGCCGAGCAGCGCGGTGAGCGCCGCGGGCTGCATCCCCGGCTCGATGATCGGGGAGCGGCCCTCCAGACGGGCCCGCTGGGCGTCGGTGATGCGGGTGTTCCCAGCGAGGGTGGCGGGGCCGTACGCGGGCCCCGCCGTCTGCGGGGCGGCGGGGCGGGCCTGAGCGGGCGCCTCCTGCGCCGTGGGCGCCCGGTGGGACCCGTGGGGCACTGCGGGGGCGGGGGCCTGGGCGGCGTGACCGTGCGACGGGCCCTGGGCGGCGTGACCGTGCGACGGGACTTGGGCGGCGTGACCGTGCGACGGCAGGTACGCGGTCGACGCGCTCTCCTCGGCCGACGGCAGCGGCGCGTGGACCTGTGTCTCCCAGGTCTGCCCCTGCCACTGCTGGGTGAGCTGCGGGTCGTACCCGGACTGGTCATAACCGGACTGGTCATGGCCCGGCTGCCCGTACCCGGACTGCCCGTGCCCAGGCTGCCCGTACCCGGACTGCCCGTACCCGGGCTGCCCGTACCCGGAATGATCTTGGCCCGGCTGCCCGTACCCGGACTGGTCGTAGCCCTGTTGTGCGGGCCACGCCTGCGGGACCTGGTGCCCGGTCTGGTGTCCGGCCTGGTGAGGCTGCTGCCGCCGGTAGGGGTCGGGCTCGTACCCCTCGTAGGGACGGCCGTCATACGGCTGATGGGTCATCGCTCACCCTCCTGCGAATGGCGGGAGCACCTCGACCGTGCCGCCCTCGGCCAGCCGTACCGTCTCATGCGCGCGGGTCCCCACGGGGTCGCCGTCGATGAGGAACGAGCATCGCCGCAGCACGCGCGGCAGCTCGCCGGGATGCCGCTCGCGCACCGCGGCCAGCGCCTCGGCGAGGTTCGCCGCGTCATGGGCCTCCTCGGCGACCCCGGCCGCGGCCTTCGCGGCGGCCCAGTAGCGCACCGTGACCTTTGCCATCTCGTCCTCAAGTCCGTGTGTACACCAGTACGTAAGTCTCAACACGTCAGGCTAGCCCGCCCGGGCGGCCGCCCAGTCCCCGATCCGGGCCAGCAGGGCCTCGCCGGCCGCGTGCTCGGCGTGGCCCATGCCGGGTTCCAGCCACAGTTCCCCGTGGTCACCGGAGGCGGCGGCCAGCATCCGGGGGTGGTCGAGCGGGAAATAGCCGTCCCGGTCGCCGTGCACGATCAGCAGCGGGGTCGGCGCGATCCGCGGGACCGCCTCCACCGGGGACAGCGGGACCGGGTCCCAGTCGCGGTGGTGGATGCGGGTGCGGAACCCGTAGCGGCCGACCAGGCGGCCCGTGGGGCGCGTCACCAGCCAGTGCACCCGGCGCATGGGCGCGGTGCCCCGGTAGTACCAGCGGGCCGGGGCGCTCACCGCGACCACGGCGTCGACGCCCGGGTGCAGCGCCGCGTGCCGCAGCACCACCGAGCCGCCCAGGGAGAAGCCGACGGTGACCACGCGCGCGTGCCCGAACCCGCGGGCCCACTGCACCGCGGCGGCCAGATCCAGCACCTCCCGGTCGCCGACCGTGGAACGCCCGCCGGACGCCCCGTGGCCGCGGAACGAGAAGGTGACCACCGCGCCCCTGCGGGCGAGGGCCGCCGCGATCCGGCGCACCTGCGGCCGGTCCACGTCCCCGGTGAAGCCGTGGGCGACGACGAACACCAGGTCACGGGAGGGTGGCGCGGAGGCGTCGTATACGACCGCGCCCGGGTCGTACACGGAATCGAGGAAAATTCCGTCGGCCGTGCGCAGGAACGTCCGCAAAGGTGCCCGTCTGCTTGTCCCGGACGCCGGACGAATGCGGGAACGTGCCACATGACCTGCCGGACCGTTGCTCATATCGGCTATTCTGCTGGGCAGAGGACTCGGGCAGCGTAGCCCCCGAGTCCTTTTGTGCTTTCGGAAGCGTTGTATACGAAGCGGGAAACCGCAGGTGTACGGGGCCTTCGGGATCGCAGAGCAGTTCCCGCCGCACACGTCCTCGCAGGGACCGAGGAAGGAACCGGACACATGAGTTCTCTGCTGCTCCTGACCAACGCCCTCCAGCCGTCGGCGGAGGTGCTTCCCGCCCTCGGACTGCTGTTGCACAACGTACGGGTGGCCCCGGCGGAGGGACCCGCCCTCGTCGACACCCCGGGCGCCGACGTCATCCTGATCGACGGACGACGGGACCTCCCCCAGATCCGCAGCCTGTGCCAGCTGCTGCGCTCCACCGGGCCGGGCTGTCCGCTCATCCTCGTCGTCACCGAGGGCGGCCTCGCCGCCGTCACCGCCGACTGGGGCATCGACGACGTACTCCTGGACACGGCCGGCCCCGCCGAGGTGGAGGCCCGCCTCCGGCTGGCCATGGGCCGCCAGCAGATCGTCAACGACGACTCCCCGATGGAGATCCGCAACGGCGACCTGTCGGTCGACGAGGCGACCTACTCCGCCAAGCTCAAGGGCCGGGTCCTCGACCTGACCTTCAAGGAGTTCGAGCTTCTGAAATACCTCGCGCAGCACCCGGGCCGTGTCTTCACCCGGGCCCAGCTGCTCCAGGAGGTCTGGGGCTACGACTACTTCGGGGGCACGCGGACCGTCGACGTGCATGTGCGGCGGCTGCGCGCCAAGCTCGGCCCGGAGCACGAGTCGCTGATCGGAACCGTACGGAACGTCGGTTATCGATTCGTTACTCCTGAGAAGGGCGACCGCGCCGCGGACGAGGCGAAGGCCAAGGCGGCCCGGCCAAAACCGGAGGATGCGGACGCATCGACCCTCCTCGACGGCATCGACGTCAAGGCCGAGGCATAGCCGCGGCCCGGGCCGGGCGTTGCTCGCGCACAGACGAGCTGCGACAGGCCCCTGCCCAGCGCGGATCTCTCCGCGTAGACTCCGCGCGTGGCCAAGGTAACTCGGGATGACGTGGCGCGGCTGGCGGGCACTTCCACCGCCGTGGTCAGCTATGTCATCAACAACGGACCCCGGCCGGTGGCCCCGGCCACGCGCGAGCGTGTCCTCGCGGCGATCAAGGAACTGGGGTACCGACCCGACCGGGTGGCCCAGGCCATGGCCTCGCGGCGCACCGACCTCATAGGACTGATCGTGCCGGACGCGCGCCAGCCCTTCTTCGGAGAGATGGCCCACGCGGTCGAGCAGGCCGCCTCCGAGCGCGGAAAGATGGTGCTCGTCGGCAACTCCGACTACGTCGGCGAGCGCGAGGTCCACTATCTGCGGGCCTTCCTCGGGATGCGGGTCTCCGGTCTGATCCTCGTCTCCCACGCGCTCAACGACCTCGCCGCCGCCGAGATCGAGGCGTGGGACGCCCGGGTGGTGCTGCTGCACGAGCGGCCCGAGGCCATCGACGACGTCGCCGTCGTCACCGACGACCTGGGCGGCGCCCAGCTCGCGGTGCGCCACCTGCTGGAGCACGGGTACGCGTACGTCGCCTGCATGGGCGGCACGGCCGACACTCCCCCCGTCGGTGACCCGGTCTCCGACCATGTCGAGGGGTGGCGGCGCGCCCTGGACGAGGCCGGCATCCCCACCGAGGGCCGCCTCTTCGAAGCCCCGTACAACCGCTACGACGCCTACCAGGTCGCCCTGGAGATCCTTTCCGGTCCCGAACGGCCCCCCGCGATCTTCTGCTCCACCGACGACCAGGCGATCGGCGTGCTGCGGGCCGCGCGGGAGCTGCGGCTCGACGTGCCGGGCGAGCTGGCCGTGGCCGGCTTCGACGACATCAAGGAAGCGGCCCTGGCCGATCCACCGCTGACGACGGTCGCCTCGGACCGGTCCGCGATGGCACGGGCCGCCGTTGACCTCGTCCTCGACGACGGCCTGCGCGTGACCGGCTCACGCCGCGAGCGGCTGAAGACCTTCCCGTCCCGGCTGGTGCTACGCCGTTCCTGCGGGTGTGTGTGAGGTAGTCCCGTGGGTGTGAGTGAGTCCTGCGGGTGTGAGTGAGTCCTGCGGGTGTGAGTGAGTCCTGCGGCTGTGAGTGAGGTTTCTCAGGCGTCCATGAGGGCTTTCTGAGGGTCGCCGCCCAGCCGCGAGAACCGTCTTTATATCGGGCAAACGAGGTTCTGCCGGGCTTCTCAGGGAGCGCTCAGGAAGCTCTCATGGTGGCGGGCAAAGCTCTATGGCATGACCGAGAGCCTCCGCCGCAGCGGCGCGTACGAGAACCCCCAGGGTGACGCCCGCCAGGGCGCGTACCCCCAGCAGCACGCCTCCTCCCCCGTGAACCCGGAATGGCCGCCCCCGCCCGCCCACCGGCCCGCGGAACCGGTCTCCGTCGAGCCGGGCACCACCGTGTGGCCGGGCGGCGGGGCCGCCGCGACGACCACGCCGCTCGCCGCCGACGCCGGTCGGGGCGGTGCCGGCGGGCACGACGGCGGAACCGCTCTCCTTGCGACCGCGCCGGGCGGCGACGGCGCCGCGCCGCACACCCCGCAACCCCAGCACACCCCGCACACGCCGCACACCCCGCACAAGAAGCGCGCCCGGGGCCCGATAGGGCTGCTGGCCGCCGTGGCGATCGTCGCCGCGGCCGTGGGCGGCGGCACGGCGTACGCCTTCCAGGAGCTGACCGGCAAGGACTCCTCCTCGGTCAGCAGCGCCGCCACCCATGTGGTGCCGTCCAGCAAGAAGGGCGATGTCGCCGCCATCGCCGCCGCGGTCAGCCCGAGCGTGGTCGAGGTCAACGCGACGCTCGCGGGCGGCTCGTCCACCGGCTCCGGCGTGGTCATCACCTCCGACGGCGAGATCATCACCAACAACCACGTCGTCTCCGGCGCCTCGTCGATCAAGGTGCGGACCAGCGAGGGCAAGGAGTACACGGCGGACGTCGTGGGCACCGACAGCTCCAAGGACCTCGCCCTGATCAAGCTGCGCGACGCCTCCGGTCTCAAGGCCGCCTCCCTCGGCGACTCCTCCGGGGTGCAGGTCGGCGACACGGTCGTGGCGATCGGCTCCCCCGAGGGGCTGACCGGCACCGTCACCAGCGGCATCGTCTCCGCCCTGAACCGCGACGTGACCGTCTCCACGGACGAGGGTCAGGGGCAGGGCCAGGGCGACGGCCGGTGGCCGTTCCAGTTCGGCGGCCAGGAGTTCAACGGCGACACGGGCTCCTCCACCACCACGTACAAGGCCATCCAGACCGACGCGTCCCTCAACCCCGGCAACTCCGGCGGTGCCCTGATCGACGCGGGCGGCAACATCATCGGCATCAACTCCGCCATGTACTCGGCCACCGGCGCCTCGTCGTCCTCGGACGCGGGCAGCGTCGGCCTCGGCTTCGCGATCCCCGTCAACACCGTCAAGTCCGACCTGGCCAAGCTGCGGGCCGGCAGCACCAACTGAGCGGGCGGGAGCGGACAGCGCAGCGCACACCCGAGAACACGACGGGCCCGGAGCACGAAGGGCTCGGCAGCACGAAGAGCTAGGGAGCACGTCATGATCAACACGATCGAGCAGGTTTCGCACCGGACGGCCGGGCTCGGCCCGGCCTGCACCACCCTGGCCCTTGAGGTGGCGTACGCACTCCACGCGCCCCGGCCGCCCGCCCGGGCCACGGAGGTCGCCACCCCCGAACTGATGGGGCTGCGCCTGCCCGCCGCCCACCCGCACCGCCACAAGGTCCCCCTGAAGCGCCTGACCGCCGTCCACGCCTGAGACCGGCCGAGCCCGTCCACACACCGGCCGAGCCCGTCCGGCTGAAACCGGACCGGCCGAGTCCGTCCCGAACCGGTACAGACCTCCAGCCGCGGACCGACCCCGGCGCCGGCGTCGGTCCGGTGTCGGCACCCGTGTCGCCACCGGCGGCTCGTGCTTACCCGTCCGGCCGGAAACATGCGAGGCTGAAGGGCGTCCCAGCCCCGCCCCCATCCCACTCCCGAGGAAAACCCGACGATGAGCTTTGCCGAAGGCGACCGTGACCCGCAGCGCATCCTGATCGTCGACGACGAGCCCGCCGTACGCGAAGCGCTCCAGCGCAGCCTGGCCTTCGAGGGGTACGACACCGAGGTCGCCGTCGACGGCGCCGAAGCGCTGGAGAAGGCGGCCGCGTACCGGCCCGACCTGGTCGTCCTGGACATCCAGATGCCCCGCATGGACGGCCTGACGGCCGCCCGCCGCATCCGCGGTGCGGGCGAGACCACACCGATCCTGATGCTCACGGCCCGCGACACCGTCGGCGACCGGGTCACCGGCCTGGACGCCGGGGCCGACGACTACCTGGTCAAGCCGTTCGAACTGGACGAGCTGTTCGCCCGGATCCGCGCACTGCTGCGGCGCAGCTCCTACGCCGCCTCGCTGGCCGGCGCCGACCCGGACGAGGAGGCCCTCACCTTCGGCGACCTGCGTATGAACCTCGCGACCCGCGAGGTCACGCGCGGCGCCCGGCAGGTGGAGCTGACCCGCACCGAGTTCACGCTGCTGGAGATGTTCATGGCCCATCCGCGCCAGGTGCTCACCCGTGAGCAGATCCTGAAGGCGGTCTGGGGCTTCGACTTCGAGCCGTCGTCGAACTCGCTGGACGTGTACGTCATGTATCTGCGCCGCAAGACCGAGGCGGGCGGCGAGCCGCGGCTCGTCCACACGGTCCGCGGCGTGGGGTACGTGCTGCGCCAGGGCGGCGCCGAGTGAAACGGCTGGTCCGCCGGTTCCGGGCCCTGCCGATCCGCTCGCGTCTGTCGCTGCTGGTGGCGTCCGCGGTGGCGTTCGCGGTGGCGGCGGTCTCGGTGACCTGCTGGTTCATCGTGCAGGGGAAACTGTACGAGCAGATCGACAAGGATCTGATGAAGTCCGTGTCGTCCATGCTCAGGGGCCATCCCCAGGATCTCGACAACATCCGGACCGCGCTCACCAACTGCACGCAGACCCCGCAGACCGCCGTCAACGGCTTCGGGAACACCTACTCTCAGGTGGTCACCTCGGACGGAACCCTCTGTCTCTTCCCTAGTTCGGTCGGTCGGGTCAAGGTCGCCCAGACCGACAAGGACGTCATCAAGTCGGACAGCGACAAAGGTGTCTTCCACAACAGCAACGACACGGACGGCAACCGGGTGCGCGTGCTGACCATGCCCGTCACCATCAGCAGCCCGGTCTCCCAGAGCAATGCGGCCCTCATGGCCGCTGTCCCCCTCAAGGGCACCGAGACCACGCTCAAGGACCTGGCCCTGGTGCTGCTGCTGGTCTCCGGGATAGGGGTCGTCGGGGCCGGCGCCGCCGGTCTCGCCGTGGCCCGGGCCGGGCTGCGCCCGGTCGACAAGCTCACCGAGGCGGTGGAACACGTCGCCCGCACCGAGGACCTGACCATCCGCATCCCGGTGGTGGAGGACAGGGAGGACGAGATCGCCCGTCTGTCCCGGTCGTTCAACTCGATGACGTCCGCGCTGGCCAGCTCCCGCGAGCTGCAGCAGCAGCTGATCGCGGACGCCGGTCATGAACTGCGGACGCCGCTCACCTCGCTGCGGACGAACGTGGAACTGCTCACCCGCAGCGAGGAGACCGGCCGCCCGCTGCCGCCGGCCGACCGCAAGGCGCTGCTGGCGTCGGTGAAGGCGCAGATGACGGAGCTGGCGTCGCTGATCGGTGACCTCCAGGAGCTGTCCCGTTCGGAGGGCCAGCGCGGCGAACGGGTCCAGGTGATCGCGTTCCACGACACCGTGGAGACGGCGCTGCGCCGTGCCCGGCTGCGCGGCCCCGAGCTGACGATCACGGCCGACCTGACGCCGTGGTACGTACGCGCCGAACCGTCCGCGCTGGAGCGGGCGGTCGTCAACGTCCTCGACAACGCGGTGAAGTTCAGTCCCGACGGCGGCACGGTGGACGTGGCCCTGGACAAGGGCGTCCTCACCGTCCGGGACCACGGCCCCGGCATCGCCGGCGATGAACTCCCGCATGTCTTCAACCGGTTCTGGCGTTCCCCGAGCGCGCGGGCGCTGCCGGGTTCGGGCCTTGGCCTGTCGATCGTGGCCCGCACGGTCCAGGAGTCGGGCGGCGAGGTGTCCCTGGCCCCCGCGGCAGGCGGCGGCACGGTGGCCACGGTCCGCCTGCCCGGCGCCCCGACCGCCCCACCGGACCTGCCGACCCCCTGACGAACCGCCAGTGGTACGGGGCTTCCAGCAGCAGACCGGGACACACCGGACGAGAACGCCATAGACACACAACGCACACGCGAGAGCCACAGCCCGCCCACACCCCGCCCCACGCCCCACCACCGAAGCACCAGCATTCCGCCCGGCCGAGTCGCCACCACGGCAGCCACGATCCGCCCACCCCACACCCCAACCGCCCCACCGGACCTGCCGCCCCCCTGACGAACCGCCAGTGGTACGGGGCTTCCAGCAGCAGACCGGGACACACCGGACGAGAACGCCATAGGCACGCGACGCACACGCGAGAGCCACGGCCCGTCCACACCCCGCCCCACGCCCCACCACCGAAGCACCAGCATTCCGCCCGGCCGAGTCGCCACCACGGCAGCCACGATCCGCCCGCCCCACCGGACCCGACGCCAACCCCCTGACGAACCGCCGGTGGTGCAGGCTTCCAGCAGGAGACCGCGGCGGGCAGGTCGGGCATGCGCGTCATCGGCCCCGCGGCGGGCCGCGGCTCAGCCATGACATGCGCGGCCCGGGTCACAGCCCGCGCCGCGGCCTACCACCGGAGGGTCAGTGTGTCGTCCCGCTGGGGTGGCGGGGGCAGGGGGATCGTCCCCGGCAGGGGTGCGGCCAGTCGGGCGTAGGCGCCGCCGTGGGCGAGCAGTTCGGTGTGGGTGCCCGCCTCCACCAGCCGGCCGCGGTCCACGACCAGGATGCGGTCGGCGTCCGGGGCCAGCGTCAGGTCATGGGTGATCACGATCGTGGTCCGGCCGGCCATCAACCGCCGCAGGGGCCGCACCACCTGACGGGCGGCCACCGCGTCCAGGCCGGCCGTCGGCTCGTCCAGCACGAGGACCGGGGCGGCCCGGAGCATCGAGCGGGCGATGGCCAGGCGCTGTAGCTGGCCGCCGGACAGGGCGGCCGTGCCGGGGGCGATACGGGTGTCGTAGCCGTCGGGCAGTGCCGCGACGAAGTCGTGCGCCGCCGCGCCGCGGGCCGCCCGCTCGATCTCCGCGTCGCTCGCGCCGGGCCGGCCGCACGCGATGTTCTCGCGGACGGTGCCGTTGAGGATCAGCGTCTGCTGCGGCAGCAGGGCGATGTTCTCGCGCAGGAAGTCGAGGGGTACGTCGGTCAGCGGCACGCCGTCCAGGCGGATCGTGCCGGTCGAGGGGTCGTAGAAGCGGGTCAGCAGCGCGGTCAGGGTCGACTTGCCCGCACCGCTCTCACCGGTGACGACGACCAGCTCTCCGGGGCCCGCGCCGAACGTCACGTCCCGCAGGGCGGTGCGGGGCGCGTCCGGGTAGCGGAAGGAGACGCCCTCGAAGTCGACCCGGCCGCGCACCGGCCAGGCGGGGACCGGCCGGACCGGGTCGGTGACGGCGGGTTCGGCGTCCAGGATCTCGCCGATGCGTTCGGCGCCGGCCATGGCCTCGGTGACGGTGAGGCCGAGCCGGCCGAGGGCGCGCACGGGCGGGTAGAGGTAGCCGAGGAAGGCGGCGAAGGCCAGCAGCTGGCCAAGCGTCATACGCCCGGCGGAGATCTCCCACACCCCGAGCCCGATCACCGTGAGCACGCACAGCGTCTCGACCACCTCGACGAACTGCTCGTACAGCTCGCTCAGCCGCGCGCCGCGCACGCCGGCCCGCTGCCAGGCGCGGGCCTCGGTATCGAGCCGTGCCTCCTCGTCGCGGCGGCGGTTGTAGGCCTGGGTGAGCACGATGTTGCCCAGCGCCTCGGTCACCACCGAGGTGATCGCGCCGTCGGCGACCCGCTCGTCCCGGGACGCCTTCTTGACGCGGCCGGCGAAGCGGCGGGCGGCGAGCAGGAACAGGGGGGCGAGCAGGAACGTGGCCAGCGCCAGGTCCCAGCGCAGCCAGAACGCGGCGGCGGCGTAGAAGACGGCGGAGAAGGCGGCGCCGATCGAGCCGACCACACCGGAGACGACGAGTTGCTCGATGGCCTCGACATCACCGGTGAGCCGCTCGGCCAGGTCGCCCTGGCGGTGCCGCTGGAAGAAGTGCGGGGGCAGGCGCTGCACATGCCCGAAGGCGTGCGCGCGCAGCCGCCGTACGAACCGCTCGGCGGTCCAGACGGCGAGCGAGTTGCCGAGGTAGCCGACCAGCGCGCCGAGGGCGGCGACGGCCAGCCAGGCGGCGGCCGGGCCCCAGAAGGCGGACAGCGAACCGGCCTGCAGGGCATGGTCGGTGAGGTCGGCGAAGAGCAGGATGGCGGCGGTCTCGGTGAGCGCGGAGACCACCACGCAGGCCACGATCAGCGCCAGTCGGCTGCGGTCGCCGCGGGTCAGCGGCCAGAAGCGGCAGAACGCCCGGCGGGCTTCCCTCATGGTCAACTCCCTTATGGATCTGGGGATACGGCGCCCGGGAGGCGGGTGCGGACACGGCCGAGGCGGGGTCATCGGTGCGAGCGTGCTCGACCCGATGACCCCGCCTCGTGGCGGGCTGCGCCTTTCCCTACTTCCCAGGAATTCCCTGTGTTTTACTCAGGTGAATTCTTGGTCAGCGCTCGCCGCCGACCGGACGCCGCCGCGGAGCGTGCTTCTTCGGCGCCGGCTTCTTCGCGACCGGGGCGGGCTTACGGGTCTTCTTGATCGGGGCGACCTTGTGGAAGCTCATGTCTTCTCCTTGTTTCGTATGTCGTCCGCGCCTTTCGCTTTCGACATGGAAAACATTACGGGAGTCGAGCGCCTAAGAATGCCAATTCCGGTGAGACCTGGGTTAATTGAGCCTGAGATGAATTTTCAGCCGCAATGGGGAACTATTCGACGGCTCACACAGGTTTTATGGAACGGAAAGGGCCCGGTACGTACGGGAGTACGTACCGGGCCCGGGCCGGGAAGCGGCCGCTGTGCGGATCACCGCACGAGGGTGATCCGGTCCGCCGCGGGGGGAGTGATCGGGCTGCCGGCCGACGAGTTGGCCGTCAGATAGTTCGCCAGGGCGGTCAGGTCGTCCGCGCCCACCAGCGGGTTGGTGCCCTGGCCGAGCGTGGGGAAGCCGTCGCCGCCGCCCGCGAGGAAGGCGTTGACGGCGACCCGGTAGGTGGCGGCCGGGTCGATCGCGGCGCCGTTCAGCCGGATCGAGTCGGTCACCACGCGGTCCGCGCCGGACTTCGTCAGGTCCAGCGTGTAGGTCAGCCCGGCCGACGGCTGGAGGATCTTCGGCGCGGCCGCGTTGGCGCCGCTCACCTGCTCCTTCAGCACCTGGATCAGCTGCGCGCCGGTGAGGTCCTGGAGGTTCACCAGGTTGGCGAACGGCTGGACGGTGAAGCCCTCGGCGTAGGTGACGACGCCGTCGCCCTCGGCGCCCGAGGCCGTGTATGTCAGGCCGGCCCGCACGCCGCCCGGGTTCATCAGCGCCAGGGAGGTCTTCGGGTCCAGCTCCCGGCCGTGGGCGAGCTGCGCGTCCGCGATCAGGTCGCCCATCGGGGACTCGGTACCGGTGTTGGCCACGTCGCCGGAGATATAGCCGATCGGGCGGTTGCCGATGGGCGCGGTCAGCGCGTTCCACTTGGAGATCAGCTGCGTCATGTCCGCCGCCTTGGGCACGGTGCGGGTGACCACGCGGTTCGCCGACTTCACCGCCGTACGGGCGATGTCACCGGTCACCCGGTCGTAGGTCAGCGTGGTGTCCGTGTAGAGGCGGCCGAAGGAGGCGGCCGAGGTGACCATGCGCGGCTTGCCCGACGGGTCGTCGACGGTGCAGACGTACGCGTTGTGGGTGTGGCCCGTCACCAGCGCGTCGACCGCCGGGGTGACGTTCTTCGCGATGTCCACGATCGGGCCGGAGATGCCGGCGCCGGCGCCCGAGGAGTCACAGTCGTAGTTGTAGCTCGACGAGGCCGGGAAGCCGCCCTCGTGGACCAGGGCCACGATCGACTGGACGCCCTGGCGTTGCAGCGCCTTGGCGTACTTGTTGATCGTCTCGACCTCGTCCTTGAACTTGAGGCCCTTGACGCCCTCGGCGGAGACGATGCCCGGGGTGTTCTCCAGGGTGACGCCGATGAAGCCGACCTTGACGTCCTTCTTCTTCCAGACCCAGTACGGCTTCAGGATCGGCTTGTCCGTCTTCTCGTTCAGCACGTTGGCCGCGAGGTACGGGAAGTCGGCGCCGGTGAACTTCTTCTGCTTGTCGTAGCAGCCGTCCGTCGGGTGGCAGCCGCCGTTCTGCAGCCGCGCCAGTTCCTTGGCGCCCTCGTCGAACTCGTGGTTGCCCACGGTGGTGACGTCCAGGTCCAGGCCGTTGAGCGCCTCGATGGTCGGCTCGTCGTGGAACAGGCCGGAGATCAGCGGAGAGGCGCCGACCATGTCACCGCCGGCCGCCGTGATGGAGTACGGGTGGCCGGCGCGGGCCTTACGGAGGTGGGTCGCCAGATACTCGACGCCGCCCGCGTCGACCGTCTTCGTGCTGCCGTCCGGCTGTAGCTCGCTGACCCGGCCGGAGGAGCCGGACGGCGGCTCCAGGTTGCCGTGCAGGTCGTTGAAGGAGAGGAGCTGGACGTCCTGGTAGCGGCCCGGACGACCGTGACCGCCGGGGCCGCCGTGGTCGCCCCGGTCGTTGTGCGCCTGCGCGGGCAGCGCGGCGGCCAGGGCCGCGACGGTGGCGAGACCGGCGGCGGTCGCGAGAAGCGTGTGCGTACGGCGTCTGCCGCGGTGACGCGGACGGGCTGGCGTCGGCATGTGCCCCCCTGTGGGCTGATGATGACGAGTGAGTCCGATGGCGCAGCCTAGATTCAACGCGCGTAGCGCGACAGGGGGTTCATGGTTACGTCCTGGTTTCCCTTTGCCGACTTCTTTACGTTTGCCCTTGTCCCCACTTTGCCGCGGGCTCCCCGTACCCTCGTACGCATGACCAGCGACGACGCCGCACCGCCCTTCCCCTCCCGCTCCATCGTGACCCGCTCGGCGCTCGCCCCGGACCAGGCCGAGCGCGTCCTGGAACTGCTCGCAGCGGCCGCCGCCACCGACGGGCAGCAGGCGGTGTCCGAGCAGGGCCGGCTGCAACTGCGCGGGGGCGCACGCGAGGGCGTCTCCCATCTGCTGCTCAGCGTCGGCGACGAACTCGTCGGCTATGCCCAACTGGAGGACACCGACCCGGTGGAGGCGCCGGCCGCCGAACTGGTCGTGCACCCCTCGCACCGGGGGCACGGGCACGGCCGGGCGCTCGGCTCGGCGCTGCTCGCCGCGTCCGGGAAGCGGCTGCGGGTGTGGGCGCACGGCGGGCATGCCGCCGCCCGCCACCTCGCCCAGGTCCTTGGGATGTCCCTGTTCCGTGAACTGCGCCAGATGCGGCGGCCGTTGACCGGACTCCGGCTGACCGAGCCGCGGCTGCCGGAAGGCGTCACGGTCCGCACGTTCGTGCCGGGGCGGGACGACGCGGCCTGGCTCGCCGTCAACGCGGCGGCCTTCGCGCACCATCCCGAGCAGGGCTCACTGACCCAGCGCGACCTGGACGACCGCAAGGCCGAGCCCTGGTTCGACCCGGCCGGCTTCTTCCTCGCCGAGCGGGCGGGGCAGTTGGTCGGCTTCCACTGGACCAAGGTGCACGCGGAGGAGCAGTTGGGCGAGGTGTATGTGCTCGGCGTGGCACCCGGCGCCCAGGGCGGCGGCCTCGGCAAGGCCCTGACGACCATCGGCCTGCGCCACCTGGCCGGGCAGGGCCTGCCGACGGCGATGCTGTACGTCGACGCCGACAACACGGCGGCCGTGTCGGTGTACGAACGGCTGGGCTTCGTGACACACGAGACCGACCTCATGTACCGCACGGAGACATGAGGACACGGACGTACGACGACAGCGGAACTGATGGGTGAGGCGAGCGTGAGCCAAGGCCCGGCCCCACGGCCGGGCCTTGGCGCGTCATGCCCCGGCGGTGAGCAGCGCCGCGCGCCGCGACCTGGGTGAGCTGGGGGTTTGACTTTGCGGGGGCCTTGCACCACCCTTTCACTACTCAATTAGTGAAAGGGTGGTTGTCCCCGTGGTCGAGTACCACATCGAACGGCACAGCGGCGTGGCCACCTATGTGCAGATCGTCCAGCAGACCAAACAGGCGATCCGGCTGGGCCTGCTGCGGCCCGGTGACCAGCTGCCGACGGCCCGCGAGGTCGTGGAGGCCACCGCCATCAACCCCAACACGGTCCTCAAGGCCTACCGGGAGCTGGAACGCGAGGGACTGGTCGAGGCACGGCGCGGGCTCGGCACCTTCGTGCGCCGCACGCTGGGCTCCGGCCCGGCCGAGTCACCCCTGCGCGCCGAGCTGGAGGCGTGGGCGGCCCGGGCCCGGGAGGCCGGGCTCGACCGGGACGACATCGCCGCTCTCTTCACCGCCGTACTCGAAAAGCAGGCCGAGCGGGACGCCGGGCAGCACGCCGACAGGTACGCCGAGCCGCACGCCGACAAGCACGCCGAGCGGAACGCCGACAAGCACGCCGAGCCGCACTTCCAGGGAGAACAGTCATGACGACCCATACCGGAGCGGCCATGGAGGCGGTCGCGCTCGGCAAGCGCTTCGGCCGGCGAGGAGGGTGGGCGCTGCGCGACTGCGCGTTCCGGCTGCCCGCGGGACGCGTCTGCGCCGTCGTCGGACCCAATGGCGCGGGCAAGTCCACGCTCCTGGCCCTGGCCGCCGGGCTGCTCGTCCCCACCGAGGGCGGCCTCCACGTCCTCGGCACGGACCCGGCACGGGCCCGCGCCCGGGTCGGCTTCGTCGCCCAGGGCAAGCCGCTGCACCCGCAGCTCACCATCGCCGAGACGCTGCGCATGGGCGCCGACCTCAACCCCGGTCGCTGGGACGGGGCCACCGCCGAGCGGGTGGTGACCGCGGGCGGCCTCGACCCGGACGCCCGGGTGCGGTCGCTGTCCGGCGGGCAGCACACCCGGGTCGCCCTCGCCCTGGCCCTCGGCAAGCGGGCCGAACTGCTGCTCCTGGACGAGCCGATGGCCGACCTCGACCCGCTGGCCCGGCACGATCTGACGGGCGTGCTGATGGGGCAGTCCGCGCAGCACGGCACCACCATCGTGATGTCCTCGCACGTGGTCGCCGAACTGGAGGACTCCTGCGACCATCTGCTGCTGCTCGGCGGCGGCCGGGTCCGGCTGGCCGGGGACATCGACGAACTGCTGGCCGCCCACACCCGGGTGAGCGCGCCCGCCGGTTCCGCCGATCTGAGCGGGCACACCGTCGTGGAGTCCCGTACCACCGGCCGCCAGCTGAACGCCCTGATCCGCGGGGCCGCCCCGCTGCCCGCCGACTGGCGCACCGGACCGCCGACGCTGGAGGAACTGCTCCTCGCGCATCTGCGCAACCCCGAGGCCCCCGCCCTGACCACCACCGCCCCGGCACAGACCGAGCAGACCGAGGAGACCGCCGCGTGAGCGCACTCACCGCACCGGCCGCCACCAGCGCCGACCCCGTCCACGGCGGCCCCCGGCTGACCCGCTGGCTGCTGCGCCTGCACCGGCCCGCGCTCATCGTCTGGACCGTGCTGGTGCTGCTCGGCTCCGCCCTGCTGCTGTGGCTCGCCGGACCGCTCACCGACGCGGCGGCGGAGGGCTGGCGGCAGTACAACGCCTGCGGCATGACCCCGCGGTGCACCTACGACCAGGACGCGATCCTCCTCCACAAGTCCCTGTACAACTACCTCACGGCCGCCGTGGTCGGGCTGCCGTTCCTGGTGGCCGCCTGGGCGGGCGCCGCGCTCACCGGCCGGGAACTGGAGTCCGGCACCGCGCAGCTCGCCTGGACCCAGGGCGTCACCCCCACCCGCTGGCTGGCCCTCCGCCTGGCCGTGCCGGCGGTCGCGATCACCGTGGGCACAAGCCTGCTGGTCGTCCTGCACCGCAGGGCATGGTCGGCCGCCCAGGGCCGCATCGACACCGGCAAGCCGTGGCACGACGTGTGGACCTTCCACGCCAACGGCCCGACCACCGTCGCCCTCGCCCTGGCCGGACTCGCCGCCGGCGTCCTCGCGGGCCTGCTGCGGCGCCGCACCCTGCCCGCACTGCTGCTCGGCCTCGCGCTGGCCGCCGGCGTATGGGGCGCGGCCCAGCAGCTGATGCCGCACCTGTGGCCGGCCGTCACCGAGGTGACCAGCCTCGACAAGGGCTATGGACACCTCTACTCCGGGATCCAGGTCGACTACGGCCTGGTCACCGCGGGCGGCGGGCACATCCCCGAGCCCCAGTGCCACACGGCCGTGTCCGGTGGCTGCGACAAGGCGTTCGAGAAGCTCGGCGCGGTCGGCTACTACAGCACGTACCACCCCGCCTCCCACTACTGGCCGCTCCAGCTGACCACCGGCGCGCTCGTACTGGCCGTGGCCGGACTGTGCACGGCCGCGGCGTTCTGGCTGCTGCGCCGCCGCACCGCGACGCCCCGGACCGCCCAGCGGGCCACCGCGTGAGCGGCCCCGACGCCACGGCCTGAACCGCGCCCCCTGACGGCCCGGCGCGCCGCCCGTCCTGTGCATCCCCCGCCACGAGGGGAGACCCACGGCACCGGCGGCGCGCGTGCGTCGCCGGTGCCGCCCGTACGACACCTCCGTACGCCCCGCCGACTTCGCCGTCGTACGGGCCTGCGGTCTGCGCGGACGCCGGGGAGCCGCCCTGCGCTATCCCGCACGTCATGTCTCCGTAACCGTCGATTCAGACGGGCTTGCGACGCTCAGCCAATGAAGACCGCCGCGCCAGAGCCTTCGCCGCCCCCCGAGGGGTCCGGTGGGAACGGGACCGTGAGACTGCCTCCCGCACGTTCCGACGCGCCCTTCTCCCTGGTCGCGCGGAACAATGGGTACATGAGCCAGAACACCCAGGCAGAGGCCCAGCCGTCTCCCACCACCGCCCTCGGTGGTGGCCATGCGAACGCGCAGCCCTCCGTGGGCTCCATAGCCGCGCACCGCCCGCACACCGTGGCGGCGGCGGTCTCCGACCTGGAACCCGACCTCGACGCCGACCTCGACGGGTACGAGGAGTCGCAGACCGACGGCGTCCCGCTGCCGCAGGGCCGGTTCCTCGACCGGGAGCGCAGCTGGCTCGCGTTCAACGAGCGGGTCCTCGAACTCGCCGAGGACCCGAACACACCCCTGCTGGAGCGGGCGAACTTCCTGGCGATCTTCGCCAGCAATCTGGACGAGTTCTTCATGGTCCGGGTGGCCGGTCTGAAGCGCCGTATCGCGGCGGGCGTCGCCACCCGGTCCGCCTCCGGCCTCCAGCCCCGTGAGGTGCTGGAGATGATCTGGGCCCGCTCCCGCGAGCTGATGGCCCGGCACGCCGCCTGCTATCACGAGGACGTCGCCCCCGCCCTCGCGGAGGAGGGCATCCACCTGGTCCGCTGGAGCGAACTGGCCGAGAAGGAGCAGGCCCGCCTGTTCACCCTGTTCCGGCACCAGATCTTCCCGGTCCTGACCCCCCTGGCGGTCGACCCGGCGCACCCCTTCCCCTATATCTCCGGCCTGTCCCTGAACCTGGCCGTGGTGGTGCGCAACCCGGTCAGCGGCCACAAGCACTTCGCCCGGGTGAAGGTGCCGCCGCTGCTCTCCCGCTTCCTGGAGGCCGCCCCCGGCCGCTACGTCCCCCTCGAGGACGTCATCGCCGCCCACCTCGAAGAGCTGTTCCCGGGCATGGAGGTGCTGGAGCACCACGCCTTCCGGGTGACCCGCAACGAGGACCTGGAGGTCGAGGAGGACGACGCCGAGAACCTGCTCCAGGCCCTGGAGAAGGAACTCATGCGGCGCCGCTTCGGGCCGCCGGTGCGCCTGGAGGTCGAGGAGTCCATCGACCGTGAGGTGCTCGACCTGCTGGTGCGCGAGCTGAAGATCAGCGAGGCCGAGGTGTATCCGCTGCCCGGCCCCCTGGACCTCACCGGCCTGTTCCGCATCCACCGCCTCGACCGGCCCGAGCTGAAGTACCCGAAGTTCGTCGCCGGCACCCACCGTGACCTCGCCGAGGTCGAATCGGCCTCCGAGCCGGACATCTTCGCCGCCCTGCGCAGCCGGGACGTGCTGCTGCACCATCCGTACGACTCGTTCTCGACGTCGGTGCAGGCCTTCCTCCAGCAGGCGGCCGACGACCCCGACGTCCTCGCCATCAAGCAGACCCTGTACCGGACCTCGGGCGACTCCCCGATAGTCGACGCGCTCATCGACGCCGCCGAGTCCGGCAAGCAGGTACTCGTCCTGGTCGAGATCAAGGCACGCTTCGACGAGCACGCCAACATCAAGTGGGCGCGCAAGCTGGAGGAGGCCGGCTGCCATGTCGTGTACGGCCTGGTCGGCCTGAAGACGCACTGCAAGCTGTCCCTGGTGGTGCGCCAGGAAGGCGAGACGCTGCGCCGCTACAGCCATGTCGGCACCGGCAACTACCACCCGAAGACGGCCCGGCTCTACGAGGACCTGGGCCTGCTGACGGCGGACCCGCAGGTCGGCGCCGACCTGTCCGACCTGTTCAACCGGCTCTCCGGATACTCCCGCCGCGAGACCTACCGCCGGCTGCTGGTCGCGCCCAAGTCCCTGCGGGACGGGCTGATCTCACGCATCGACAAGGAGGCCCGGCACCACCGTGCGGGCCGCCCCGCCCTCATCCGCATCAAGGTCAACTCCATGGTGGACGAGGCGATCATCGACTCCCTCTACCGCGCGTCCCAGGCGGGCGTGCCGGTGGACGTCTGGGTACGCGGGATCTCCGCGCTCCGGCCGGGTGTCCCGGGCCTTTCGGACAACATCCGGGTCCGCTCCGTCCTCGGTCGCTTCCTGGAGCACTCCCGGGTGTTCGTCTTCGGCAACGGCGGCGAGCCCGAAGTGTGGATCGGCAGCGCCGACATGATGCACCGCAACCTCGACCGCCGGATCGAGGCACTGGTCAGGGTCATAGACCCGGCCCACCGGGCGGCCATCAACAGGCTGCTCGACACCGGCATGTCCGACACCACCTCCTCCTGGCACCTGGGCCCCGACGGCGAGTGGACCCGGCACGCCACCGACGCGGACGGACAGCCCCTGCGCAACATCCAGGAGATGCTCATAGACGCCCGGAGGCGCCGGCGTGGCACAGCAACACCTTGAACCGACGGACCCCACCGCCGGGTTGGCGACAGGAGACGCCCTCGCGGTGTATCTGCGCGCCCAGGCCACGGAGTTCCTGCGCGCGCTGCGGCTGCACCGCGAGACCGGTACGTCCGCCGGCCCGGAGGAGTCCGTCGACGCGGCGCGCGCCCTGCGCCGCTCGGCCCGCCGCATCAGCGGCAGCCTGCACACCTTCCGCCCGCTCCTTGACGCCGACTGGTCGGAGGAGATGCGCCCCGAACTGGCCTGGCTGTCGGGCACGCTGGGGATGGAGCACGCCTACGAGGCGCGCCTGGAGCGGCTGTTGATCGCGCTGCACCGGCTGTCCGGCTCGACGTCGTTCCCGGCGCAGTCGGTGACCGCCGGTGCCGGTCCGGCGGCCCCCGCTTCCGGTCCGGCCGCCCAGGAGCGGGGCAATCTCACCGTGGGCGCGGCCAAGGCGGGCGCCCTGCTCGAACGCCAGCTCACCCTGGCCCGGACCCGGGCCCACTCCACGGCCCTCCAGGCCCTCGGCTCCTCCCGCTTCCACGCGGTCGCCGACAAGGTGGCCGTTCTGGCCAGCGAGGTTCCGCTCACCCCGGCCGCGGTCAGCACCGACCTGCGTCCGGCCGCCGCGGCGGCGGAGGAGCGGCTGATGGACGCCATCGCCGCGCTGCCCCTGGTCACCGCCGGGCACCCGTACAACGCGGAGGCGTTGGTCCACGGACTGTCCCCGGAGCCCGCCCCGCACCCGCAGGACGGCCCCTGGCACCAGGTGCGCCTGCTGCTGCGGCTGCACCGCTACGCCCGTGAGGTGCTGTGCGGCGGCGGGCTCGGCACGCCCCCGGCCGAGCTGCGGCTGCTCACGGCAGGCCGGGCCCTTGACCGGCACCGGGACGCCGCGGAGGCGGCAGGAGCGGCGGCGCAGGCGGCCCGCACCCCGCGCATCGCGCCCGCGACGGCGTACGCGCTCGGCGTGCTCCACGCCGACCAGCGGCACGAGGTGGAGGCCGCCCGGTTCGAGTTCCAGCAGTCCTGGCAGAAACAGACGGTCAGCGCGCCCTGAACCGCCGCCGGCGGGCCCGGAACGCCCTGGACCGGCCCCGAAGCCGAATCCGGCTCCGGCCCCCGATCGGACCTATGACCCCGAATCCGACCTATGACCCCGAATCCGAAGGAGCCTCACGGACCAGGAGGGTGACCCACCGGTGACCAGCACGAATGACACCACCGTCCAGGCGGCCGGCTGCGTCCTGTGGCGCCGCTCCCCCGTCGACGGCCAGGTGGAGATCTGCCTCGTCCACCGGCCGAAGTACGACGACTGGTCCCACCCGAAGGGCAAGCTGAAACCCGGCGAGGAGGCACTGGCCGGCGCCCTGCGGGAGGTGTTGGAGGAGACCGGCTACGCCGCCGCCCCCGGTGCGGAACTGCCCACCCTGCGCTATCCGGCCAACGGCCGCCCGAAACAGGTGCGTTACTGGGCGGCCGAGGCCGCCGCGGGCCGCTTCGCGCCCAACCACGAGGTGGACCGCATCCTGTGGCTCTCCCCCGCCGCGGCCCGCACCCGTCTCACCCAGCCACGCGACCGGGATCTCGTCGACGCCCTGGTCCGCCGGTTCGAACACCCGCGCCCGACAAGCTGACACCCTCGGGCGAGCCCTTCCGGGTCAGCCCGTGGGGGTCCTGCCTTCCTCGGCCACTCTCAGGATCTCGTCGATGCTCTCCAGGCTGAGCCGGTCCTCGTCGGCCGCCGACGCCGCGATGATCAGCTCGCAGCACAGTTCGATCTCGGCGAGGGCCACGTGGTCCTGAACCGCCGTACCGCCGCCCGGAGCCACGCTGCATCACCTCGTCCCTGCCGTCACCGACTTCCTAGGGTAGGCAGTGGTCTACACATCGCGCATGGCACGGACGGGCTATTCCCCGGGGTGGTCCGCCGGCTGCTCCGCCGACTGGTCCTCCGCGATCCGGCCCGCGTAGATGTCCTTCGGGCGCGGCAGCTTCACATGCACGTCGGTGCCGAAGTCGTACAACAGCGTCGTCGAGGCGACCGCGACGGGCGTCTTCTGCTGGCCGTTGACGAAGCTGAACCGCTGCCTGAGCTTGCGGATGCGGCCCTGGTCGTCGAGGTAGACGTCGAAGGGGACCTCGGCCGTCGCGAACCCCTTGGCCGCCGCCGCGAGGGCCGCCCGGTTGCCCGCCGAGGCCGCGCGGGCCGCCACGGCGAGGTCGGCGGTGCCCCGGTAGTGCCGCACCGCGGTGCCGCCCACCTCGGTCCGGCCCATATACGTCGCCGTCCGCGTGCCGCGCAGCAGCTCCGCGGCGGCGTACGGGTCGGTCGCGCCGCCCGTCACCAGGTTGCCGTCGGAGAGGGTCGCCGTGTCGACCCGGACCCACTTGTCGGCGGGCACCCCGGCACCCCGGTTCTTCATGTAGAGGGCGCCCGGCGCGAGGAGTTCGGTGATCGGCCGGTGCTCGGTGGCCCCTGTCGGGTCCTGCGGCAGCACGACCGTGAGCTGCCCGAGCTGCCTGCGGTAGTCGTAGACGCCCTTGCCGCGGATGGTGACCCGGGTGCCGCCGGTCGCCATCTCCATCGACGTGCCCGCCCGGGAGCTGCCCGCGGCACGCAGGTCGTCGGCGGCGCGGTGCAGGGTGGTGACCGGATCGGCCGGGCCGCGCGCGTCGGCGGCGGCGCCGCTGCCGGCGCAGCCCGTGGCACACGCGCCCGGGCCCACCAGCATGACCACGGCGACGACCGTGCCGCCCGCCTTCCTGTGCTGCCGCCGATCCATCGCCTGCCTACCCCCGGTACGTCCGTCACGGGCCCCCTGTCGTTCCGGTTAACGACGGGTAGGGGGTGCCGTCACGCGCGCCGGCGGCCGGCGGGCCCCCAGGGTCCCGTCGCCCGCGGGCTCGGTAACGTTGTCGAAGTGGCGCAGCAGGACGGGCCGGAGCGGGCCCGCGAGGAACAGCAACACCGCACGATGACCGATGAGCAGGGGAACTTCTGCGTGGCCCGCTGCACCTGCGGCTGGCGCGGCCCGGCCCGCCGGGCCAGAAGCCAGGCCCGCGCAGACGCAACGGCCCACTGGACGCCCCCCTGACCTCCCCACCCCCGTCCACCCCGGCCCACCGGGCAGGGGCACGGCCGCGGCAGCGGCGTGACCGAGCGACCGGCAGCAACCGGGCAGGTGCGCGGGCGATCGACGTCAGCCGACCCCGGCTGGCCAAGCGATCGGCGGCAGCCGGGCGGGGGCGTCCGACCGGCAGCAGCCGGGCCGGGCCGGCCGAGCGGCCGACGCCAACGGGGCAGAGGCACGCGACCAGCCCCAGCCGGGCAAGGGTGGCCGAGCGATCGGCAGCAGCCGGGCGGGGGCGTCCGACCGGCAGCAGCCGGGCCGGGCCGGCCGAGCGGCCGACGCCAACTGGGCAGAGGCACGCGACCAGCCCCAGCCGGGCAAGGGTGGCCGGGCGATCGGCGGCAGCCGGGCGGAGGGCGTCCGACCGGCCAACGCCAGCCCACAGAAGCGCCGCCGACCGGTACCCAGCCCGGCAGAAGCGCCGCCGACCGAACGGCAGCCTGGCAAAGGACGCGACCAGCCCCAGCCCCAGCCCGGCAGAGGCGCTGCCGATCGGTGCCGGCCGGGCCGGGGTGGTCGAGCGAGCGGCGGCCGGCCGGGGGCTCGTCGGCCGGCCGGGGCGGGATGGGTGGTCGGGGTCTCGGGACCGGCCGTGGTGCAGAGGGGCGGTGGGTCAGGTTCGAAGTAGGCGGCCGATTGCCTTTGTTGCTTCCTCCACCTTCGCGTCGATCTCGCTGCCGCCCTTGACGGCCGCGTCGGCGACACAGTGCCGCAGGTGCTCCTCCAGCAGTTGCAGCGCGAAGGACTGCAGGGCCTTCGTGGAGGCCGACACCTGCGTGAGTATGTCGATGCAGTAGACGTCCTCGTCGACCATCCGCTGCAGCCCGCGGATCTGCCCCTCGATGCGGCGCAGCCGCTTGAGGTGCTCGTCCTTCTGCTTGTGGTACCCGTGCGTCACATTTTCGCCGGTGCCCCCGCGCGGGCTCTCGGAGGGCGCCGTCGCGCCGGCCTCTGTGGTCGTCATCGCGTCCTCCAGACACATACCCCTGCCGGGTATATCGTAACGAACTTTGCTGGGTATAGGGCCCTTGGTACGCCCCCGTGCTGATCATTTCGTCTGATGGGCGACACTGGGGGACGGCCCCTTAGCCGTGGCCGGATGATGCGCTTAGCATCAGCCTGACCGAAACCAATGCAGACCGAGGACCCCAAGTGCGCTTTCGTCTGACCCCCAGGGAGACGAGCTTCTACGACATGTTCGCCGCATCCGCGGACAACATCGTCACCGGCTCGAAACTCCTGATGGAACTGCTCGGGGCGGACGCACCCGCCCGGGCCGAGATCGCAGAGCGTATGAGGGCCGCCGAACACGCAGGTGACGACGCCACGCATGCGATCTTCCACCAGTTGAACTCCTCGTTCATCACGCCCTTCGACCGCGAGGACATCTACTCCCTCGCATCGTCCCTCGACGACATCATGGACTTCATGGAGGAGGCCGTCGACCTGGTCGTCCTCTACAACGTCGAAGAGCTGCCGAAGGGCGTCGAGCAGCAGATCGAGGTACTGGCCCGGGCGGCGGAGCTGACGGCGGAGGCGATGCCGAGCCTGCGCACCATGGACAACCTCACCGAATACTGGATCGAGGTGAACCGCCTGGAGAACCAGGCGGACCAGATCCACAGAAAGCTCCTCGCGCACCTCTTCAACGGCAAGTACGACGCGATCGAGGTCCTGAAACTCAAGCAGATCGTGGACGTGCTGGAAGAGGCGGCGGACGCGTTCGAGCATGTGGCGAACACGGTGGAGACCATCGCCGTCAAGGAGTCCTGAGGCGTCGATGGACACCTTCGCCCTGGTCGTGACCATCGCGGTCGCGCTTTTTTTCACGTATACGAACGGATTCCACGACTCAGCGAACGCGATCGCCACCTCGGTGTCGACGCGGGCGCTGACCCCGCGGGCCGCGCTGGCGATGGCGGCCGTGATGAACCTCGCCGGTGCCTTCCTGGGCAGCGGGGTCGCCAAGACCGTCAGCGAGGGCCTGATCGAGACGCCCGAGGGTTCGCAGGGGATGGGCATCCTGTGCGCGGGGCTGCTCGGGGCCATCGTCTGGAACCTGGTCACCTGGTACTTCGGCCTGCCCTCCTCGTCCTCGCACGCCCTGTTCGGCGGACTGGTGGGGGCGGCGCTGGCGGGCGGCACCACGGTGTTCTGGAGCGGCGTGGTCGACAAGATCATCATTCCGATGTTCGTGTCGCCGGTGGTCGGACTGATCGTCGGCTATCTGGTGATGACGGCCATCATGTGGATCTTCCGGCGGACCAACCCGCACAAGGCCAAGCGGGGCTTTCGCATAGCCCAGACCGTCTCGGCGGCCGGCATGGCGCTCGGACACGGCCTCCAGGACGCCCAGAAGACCATGGGCGTCGTGGTGATGGCACTGGTGATTTCCGGCCATGAGACCTACGGCGACCCGATCCCGGTATGGGTCAAGATCGTGTGTGCCGTGATGCTGTCGCTCGGCACCTACGCGGGCGGCTGGCGCATCATGCGCACCCTCGGCCGCAAGATCATCGAGTTGGATCCGCCGCAGGGCTTCGCGGCCGAGACCACCGGCGCGGCCATCATGTTCACCACGGCGTTCCTGTTCAAGGCGCCGATCTCCACGACCCACGTGATCACCTCGGCCATCATGGGCGTCGGCGCGACCAAGCGGGTCAACGCGGTCCGCTGGGGCGTGGCGAAGAACATCGTCCTCGGCTGGTTCATCACGATGCCGGCGGCCGCCCTGGTCGCGGCGGCGGTGTTCGGCGTACTGGACCTGGCGTTCCTGTAGCCACCGGGGAGGAACAGCACCACACATGGGATCACTCAGCACCGGCCGCTTAGCCGAGGACACCGGCCGACACGGGCCACCCGGGGCCGGCGCCCCGGAAACGACGAGCGGGCCCGCCCCCGGGAGCCAGGGGCGGGCCCTTCTCGTCCCCGCGGTGGCACCGCCATGCAGCACCGCGAGGGGTTCTTGCAGCGTCGGCCCTAGGGCGTGTTTCGAAAGTCCCGTCTGGCCCGCGACGCCTGGCACGGCACTCCCCCAGCCTTCGGCCGGGAGGTGCCCCCACGCCGCGTTGTCGGGATCGCCCGCGTACGCCCAGTACGCGGACGACCCTCCGCCTTGCGATGCACCGCACCAGACACCGCGGGCCCCGCCCTCCGGGCGGACAACGCTACTTTCGAAACACGCCCTAGCCGAAGCGCCCGGAGATGTAGTCCTCCGTGGCCTGCACCGACGGGTTGGAGAAGATGCGCTCGGTGTCGTCGATCTCGATCAGCTTGCCGGGCTGCCCGACCGCCGCGAGGTTGAAGAACGCCGTACGGTCGGAGACGCGGGCCGCCTGCTGCATGTTGTGCGTCACGATGACGATCGTGAAGCGGTCCTTCAGCTCGCCGATCAGGTCCTCGATCGCGAGGGTCGAGATCGGGTCGAGGGCCGAGCAGGGCTCGTCCATGAGCAGCACCTTGGGCTCCACCGCGATGGCGCGGGCGATGCACAGCCGCTGCTGCTGACCGCCGGAGAGACCGGAACCGGGCTTGTTCAGGCGGTCCTTCACCTCGTTCCAGAGGTTCGCGCCGCGGAGCGACTTCTCGACGACGTCCTCCAGCTCGCTCTTCTTGTACGAGCCGTTCAGCCGCAGGCCCGCCGCGACGTTCTCGAACACGGACATCGTGGGGAACGGGTTCGGACGCTGGAAGACCATGCCGATCTCGCGCCGCACGGCCACCGGGTCGACCCCGGCGCCGTACAGGTTCTCTTCGTCGAGCATGACCTTGCCCTCGACCCGGCCGCCGGCCGTCACCTCGTGCATCCGGTTGAGGGTGCGCAGGAAGGTGGACTTGCCGCAGCCGGACGGGCCGATGAAGGCCGTGACGGTACGGGGCTCGATGGTCATCGAGATGTCCTCGATGGCCCGGAAAGAGCCGTAATAGGCGCTCAGGCCGCTGACGTCAATTCGCTTGGCCATGGAAATCACTGCTTCTTTCGAGGGGGAATCTGGTCGCTGTACGGCCCCAGCCGGCGGAGCCGGAAATAGTCGCCTCAGCGACCGGACTTCGGGGCCTTCCAGCGGGCGATGCCGCGGGCCACGAGGTTGAGGATCATCACGAAGGCGATCAGCGTGAGCGAGGCCGCCCAGGCCCGGTCGTACGCCGCGTTCGCACCGGCGCTCTGCGCGTACTGCTGGTAGATGTACAGCGGCAGCGACTGCTGCGCACCCTCGAACGGGTTGTTGTTGATGTACCGGTTGCCGAACACCAGCAGCAGCACGGGCGCGGTCTCACCGGCGATACGGGCGATCGCCAGCATGACGCCGGTCGTGATGCCGCCGATCGAGGTCGGCAGGACCACCTTCAGGATGGTGCGCCACTTCGGGACGCCGAGCGCGAGGGACGCCTCGCGCAGCTCGTTCGGGACGAGCTTGAGCATCTCCTCCGTGGAGCGCACGACCACCGGCACCATCAGGATGGCCAGGGCCAGCGAGCCGGCGAAGCCGAACGGCTCCATCTCGAAGATCAGCATGAGGCTGAGGATGAACAGACCCGCGACGATCGACGGGACACCGGTCATCACGTCCACGAAGAAGGTGACGGCCCGGGCGAGCTTGCCGCGGCCGTACTCGACGAGGTAGACCGCGGTGAGGATGCCGATCGGCGCGGCGATGATCGTGGCGAGGCCGACCTGCTCCAGGCTGCCGATGATGGCGTGGTAGACGCCGCCGCCCGGCTGGGCGTCGGCGACGATGCCCATCGAGTGGGTCAGGAAGTAGATGTCGAGGACCTTCACGCCGCGCGAGACGGTCGTCCACACCAGGGAGACCAGCGGTATGAGGGCGAGCAGGAAGGCGACCCAGACCAGGCCGGTCGCGATGCGGTCCTTGGCCTGGCGGCGGCCCTCGACGCGGGCGGCGATGCCGTAGGTGGCGACGAGGAAGACCAGCCCGGACAGCAGGCCCCACTGGATCTTGCTGTCGAAGCCGGCGGCCAGGCAGATGCCGATGGCCACGGCCACCGAGCCGGCGGCGATCGCCCACGGCGACCACTTCGGCAGGCTGGCGCCGCGCAGGGCGCTGGGGCGCTTGTCGGCGATGGCGGCGTTGCTCATGCGTTGGCCCCCGAGTACTCCGCACGGCGCGCGATGATCATGCGGGCCGCGCCGTTGACCAGCAGGGTGATGACGAACAGGACCAGACCGGAGGCGATCAGCGCGTCACGGCCGAATTCGTCCGCCTCGCCGAACTTGCTGGCGATGTTCTGGGCGAAGGTGCCGCCGCCCGTGTTGAGCAGGCTGGCGTGGATGAGGAAGTCCGGGGAGAGCACGGTCGCGACGGCCATCGTCTCGCCGAGCGCGCGGCCGAGGCCGAGCATCGAGGCGGAGATCACACCGGAGCGGCCGAAGGGCAGGACGGCCATCCGGACGACCTCCCAGCGCGTGGCGCCGAGGGCCAGGGCGGCCTCCTCGTGCATCTGCGGGACCTGACGGAAGACCTCGCGGCTCACATTGGTGATGACCGGCAGGATCATGATCGCGAGCAGGATGCCGACGGTGAGCATCGAGCGCGGGGCGCCCTCGTCCCAGGAGAAGATCCCGGTCCAGCCGAGGTAGTCGTTCAGCCAGCCGAACAGGCCGTTCAGGTGCGGTACGAGGATCAGCGCGCCCCACAGGCCGTAGACGATGGAGGGCACAGCGGCGAGCAGGTCGATCACATAGGCGATCGGGCCGCTGAGCCGGCGCGGGGCGTAGTGGGTGAGGAACAGTGCGATGGCGACCGCGATCGGCACCGCGATGACCATGGCGATGATCGAGGAGATCACCGTGCCGTAGGCGAGGACGGCGATGCCGAAGGAGGGCGGCTGGATCCCGGTGTTCCACTCGAAGGTGGTCAGGAAGTTGCCGTGGTCCTTGCTGATGGCGAGGGCCGCCCGATAGGTGAGGAAGACCGCGATCGCGGCCATGATCACCAGCAGCAGGATGCCCGACCCACGGGAGAGGCCGAGGAAGATCCGGTCTCCGGGCCGGGTGGCGCCACGGGCGGCGCGCTTCCGCTCGACTTCGGTCGGCTGTGGGGTGGGGGGAGGGGCGTCTGTTGTGTTGTGTGTGGTTATGTCCATCTGGTTCTCCGGTCTGCGGAGCCGCATGGGAGGTACGGCTCTGCGAAGCCGTACGCCTCGCACGGCTCATGGCGGCGGTGCACCGGACGGTGCGGTCCGGCCCCGGATCAGACCCGGGACCGGACCGCACTCTCAGTTCAGCTCAGGCCCGAGATGGTGGTGCGGACCTTGGAGATGATGTCGGCGGGGATGGGGGCGTAGCCGAGGTCGGCGAGCTTGCCCTGGCCGTCCTCGGAGGCGATGTAGTTCAGGAACGCCTTGGTGGCGGGCAGGGTGTCCGCCTTGTTGCCCTTGTCACAGACGATCTCGTAGGTGACGAGGGTGATCGGGTAGGCGCCCTCGGCCTTGGTCGCGTAGTTCAGTTCGAGCGCCAGGTCCTTGCCCGTGCCCACGACCTTGGCGTCGGCGATCGCCTTGGAGGCGGCGTCGCTGCTCGGGGCGACCGGCGCGCTGGCACCCGTGTCGATGCTGACGGCCTTCATGCCGTCGGCGACGTAGGACAGCTCGAAGTAGCCGATGGCGCCGTTGGTCTGCTTGACACCGGCGGCCACACCCGAGGACTGGGCGGCGGCCTGGCCACCCTTGGCCTGCCAGGCCTTACCGCCCTCGTACTTCCAGTTCTCCGGGGCGGCGGCCTTCAGGTACTTGGTGAAGTTGTCCGTGGTGCCGGACTCGTCCGAGCGGTGGTACGCCTGGATCTTGAGGTCGGGAAGCTTCGCGTCGGGGTTCAGCTTCTTGATGGCCTCGTCGTTCCACTTGGCGATCTTGCCGTCGAAGATCTTGGCGAGGGTCGGGGCGTCCAGGACGAGGTTGTCCACGCCCTCCAGGTTGTAGCCGACCGCGATCGGACCGCCGACCATCGGAAGGTCGACGCCCTGGCCGCCGGAGCAGACCTTCTTGGAGGCCGTGATCTCCTCGGGCTTCAGCGCCGAGTCGGAACCGGCGAAGGCCAGCTGACCCTGGTTGAAGGAGGTGACACCGGCACCGGAGCCGCCGGCCTTGTAGTTGATCTGCACGCCGCAGGCCTTGGAGAACTCGGCCACCCAGGCGTCGATCGCGTTCTTCTGCGCGGAGGAGCCGTCCGACAGCAGCTGGCCCTTGGCGTCGTCGCACTTGATGGAGCTGGCGCCGGCCGACGAGGAGGACGAGGAGGAGTCACTGGCCTTGTCGCCGGTGTCGTCCGAGCCGCACGCCGTGAGGGCCAGGGCGCCGGAGACAGCGACAGCACCGAGGGAAAGGGCGCGCAGCCGGTTCTTGCGCTGAAGCTTCACTTTTCGGGAGTTCCTTCCAAGGAGCCGCCACCGTCGGCGGCGCGCGTAGTCGTCGTGGTGCGCCTGCGCTCTCTTGCCGCACACCGCACCGGGTACGGCCGAAATTAGGCAGAACAGGTGAAGCCGCCGATGGCCATCGGTGAACGGAGGGTGAACCCCTGCCGTCAGCGCGGTTAGGTCACGGAATGCTTACGGGGAGAGCACGTCGAGGTCCCGACGGCCGCGCGGGCGAAGACCGGCCCCCGCAGCCGCTTGACGGCGCGAGTAACGTGCACACAGCACACATATTCGACGGCCGTGGAACCCACCGAGCCGGCACCCCGTCTCGATCCACGAAAGCCGACGAAGGGCACGGCATGGAACGGCGTTCGTTCATCTCACACGGCGCGGCGGCACTGGCAACGGCCGCCGTGGCTGCGGGCTGCTCCGGCGGCGGTACCTCCGCCGGTTCATCGACGAGCGCGCCCGGCGCGCCCCTCGGCTCCACATCCTCCCGCACGCCCCTGAAGACCACCAGCGCGACGGCCGCCGCCGACTGGCGCGCCCTCGCCCGCGACCTCGACGGGCAACTGGTCCGCCCAGGCGACGCGGCCTGGAACACCGCCCGCCTCCTCTACAACACCCGCTTCGACGGCCTGAAGCCCGCGGCGGTGGCCTACGTCGCCCACCCGGACGACATCCGCACCACTCTGGCGTACGCCGGAGCGCACGGGCTGCGCGTGGCGATACGCAACGGCGGCCACTCCTACGCGGGCTGGTCCTCCGGGAACGGCCGCCTCGTCATCGACGTCTCACGGCTGAACCGGATCCGGGTCAGCGGCGGACAGGCCGTCGTCGGCGCCGGCGCCAAACTGATCGACGTCTACCGCGCGCTGACCGCCGAGGGCGCGACGATACCCGCGGGTTCCTGCCCCACGGTCGGCGTCTCCGGCCTCGTCCTCGGCGGCGGCCACGGAGTCGTCTCCCGCGCCTACGGACTGACCTGCGACAGCCTGACCGGGGCCACCCTGATCACCGCCGACGGCAAGCAACTCACCGCCGACGCACGGACCAACCAGGACCTGTTCTGGGCCCTGCGCGGCGCTGGCAACGGCAACTTCGGCGTCGTCACCGAACTGCGCTTCGCCACCCACCCCGCGCCGCAGGCCGTGGCCGGATATCTGACCTGGCCGTGGGCCAGGGCGGCCGCCCTGATCAGGGCCTGGCAGGAATGGGGCCCCGACCAGCCCGACGAGATCTGGTCGGCCCTGCACCTGGAGCGCACGGCCGGCGCCGCCGCCACCGTGTCCCTGTCCGTCTTCTCCCTCGGCACATACGGCGAACTCCAGAACGCGGTGGACCGCCTGGCCGCCGCGGTGGGCGCGAACGCGTCGAGCGTGTCCCTGCGCCGCCGTGGCTACGCGGAGGCCATGGAGGTCTACGCGGGCTGCTCGTCCTTCGCCGCGGCGGCCCAGTGCCATCTGCCCGGCTCCACCCCGGGCCGCTCCCCGCAGGGCGCGCTGGGCCGTGAAACGTACGCCGCCCGCTCGGACTTCTTCGACCGGTCGCTGTCTCCGGCCGGCGTCCAGACGCTTCTGAACCAGATCCAGGCCGCCCGCGGCGGCTCGGGCAGCATCGCCCTGACCGCACTCGGCGGCGCGGTCAACCGCGTCTCCCCGACCGCGACGGCCTTCGTGCACCGCCGCTCCCGGATGCTGGCCCAGTACATCGCGTCCTGGCGGGCGGGCACATCGGGAGCCACCGCACAGTCCTGGCTGACCGAGGCGCACGGCGCGATGAAGCCGTACGCCTCCGGCGCGGCCTACCAGAACTACACGGACCCGACCCTGGCGAACTGGCGGACGGCGTACTACGGCGACGCCGCGACCCGCCTGGCCAAACTGAAGAACCGGTACGACCCGAACCGCTTCTTCACCTACCCACAGTCCCTGTGACATGCCTTCCGGCTTTCGGCGGCCCACTGCCGGACGCACCGGACACCCCGGATCGGCTCTGACCGTGGTGGTGGCGTTGCGGGGCGCGGCGGATCGCCGCCGGGTTCCGGTGGGGCGTTGGCGAATCGTCAGGCCGCCAGGTCGCGTTCCTCGGACGGGGTCGGCTTACGGGCGCCCGGGACCATCGCCTCGCCCCCCTCGCCCACCGGCGTGCGCCGCCGGATCAGCCATCCGGCCCGCGGTGACCGCCCCACCGCCCGCATCACCGGCGTGAGCAGGGCCGTGGCCGGCGGCGACAGCAACAGCACGACAGCCGTGCCGAGCGCGAACCCGCCGACGACGTCCGTCGGATAGTGCACGCCCATATAGACCCGGCAGAATCCTTCCAGCAGGGCCAGCCCGAGCCCGGCGATCCCGAACCTCCGGTTGGCCACGAACAGCCCGACCGCGAGCGCCATGGTGATCGTCGCGTGGTCGCTCACGAACGAGTAGTCCGTCTTGCCGGAGACGAGCACCTCCAGCCCCTGATGGTCGAGGAAGGGGCGGGGCCGCTCCACGAACCCCCGTATCGGCACGTTCACCAGCACGGCGACGGCGGCCGCGAGCGGCGCCCACACCAGCGCGGCGACCGACGAGGCGGCCTCCTCCTCGCTGCCGGACCGGCGCCGCACGGACCACCAGCACCACACCACCAGCAGCACCATGGCGAGCAGCAGCCCGTACTCACCCACGAACTCCATGACCCGGTCGAACCACCGGGGCGCGTCCTTGGCGAGTCCGTTGATGTCGTAGAGCAGGTCGACGTCGGGGTTCGAGCCGGATTCGGCGAGTACAGCCATGGTGCTACGGCCCCTTCGTCGTTCTCCCGGACGCACCTCGCGTGCGCCACCGCTGCCCACCCCCGTGGTGTGTAGATGTGCGCACTCACCGTCCGCCCGACTACGTCAACAGGAACGCACGGCCCCGGTTGATACGTTCCACGCTCCACCGAATGATCACGCAGACGTTACCGAAGAGAGACTCAAAGTCGCAGCTCAGGGTGTGGGTTCACGGTGTGTCACACCGCCGTGGGGAGCGCTTTCGCGCCATCTTCGGTGACCCGGGTCGCCCCGAAGTAGTCCGGGGTGTCGATCGGGTCGAACCGGATCACAGCCCCGGTTCTCGGCGCGTCGATCATGTAACCGCCGCCCACATAGATCCCCACATGCCGGATCGCGCGGGAATCGGTGAGGTCGTCCGAGAAGAACACCAGATCGCCGGGGAGCAGTTCGTCCCGCGGCGGGTGCGGTCCGGCGTTGTACTGGTCGTTGGCGACCCGCGGCAGCGTGATCCCGACGCTCTCGTACGCGGCCTTGGTCAGCCCCGAGCAGTCGAACCGTCCACCCTGGTCCGCGGTGCCGTTGCCGCCCCACAGGTATTCCGTGCCGAGCTTCTTCTGGGCGAACGCGATGGCTCCGGCCGCCTGCCGGCTGGGGTCGACCCGGGACACGGGCGCGGCGAAGCTCTGCTCCAGGGTGCGGATCGTCTTGACGTAGTTCTGGGTCTCACGAATGGCCGGAACCCCACCCGACCTTATGACCCGGTACGCACCGGCATTGTAGGCGGCGAGCATATTGTCGCTGGTGTCCCCGGGCACGTCCTTCACGTACTTCGCGAGTTCGCAGTCGTACGACGCTGCCGACGGAATCGCGTCATGCGGATCCCAGATGTCGCGCTTGCCGTCGCCGTTGCCGTCGATGCCGTGCGTGGCCCAGGTGCTCGGGATGAACTGCGCGATACCGCGCGCGTCCGCCGGGCTGACCACGTTCGGGTCCCAGCCGCTCTCCTGGTAGAGCTGGGCGGCGAGCAGCGCGGGGTTGATGGCGGAACACAGATTGCCCCACTGCTGCACGAGCGACTTGTAGGCGGCGGGCACGGCACCCTTGGCCAGCCCGACACTGCCGGCGCCGACGCCGTTGGTCAGGTTCCCGGCGACCATGTACACCCCGACGACCAGCAGCATGACGAAGCTCAGCCCGAGCCCGGCCGCGGCCCCGCCGATCACCCATACTTTCCGCACGGGTCAACACTCCCCCCTACAACGGCGGTTCATGACCATCTCCGCCAACCGTGACGCCGGGTCACAGCAAACCAGACACCAGGACCGGACTCCCCTCCCCCACGGCATCCCCCCGAACCACCGCCCTCAATACGCCCAGTTGGCCGCCCCGCCGCACCTCACCCGCCGCTCACCGCGTCCCGGTACAGCTCCGCCGCCTCCGTCCCGAGGACCACGCTGTACGAGACGTCCGCCGTCGAACCGCCCTGCTCGTGCCCGCCCAGTACGCCCACGACCTCGTGGTCCCCGTTGACCCAGGGGCTGCCACTGGTTCCGCCCGTGAAGCCGGGGCACCCGATCCGCTGCTGGGTACGGCTGTGCGCGGACGGCTTGGCGGAGCAACGGATCGGCGTCTCACCGGAGTCGGGGTACCCGGTGACGGTCACTGCGGTCGCCCCGGTCGTCGTACCCGGCGCGAACCGGTTCGCCCCTACGACGTCCTCGATCCGCTTCCCGCCCTCGTCCGCCACCACCGCGAAGGCCACGTCGCTGTCCTCGTCCTGCCCCTTGGACCAGCCGTCCGGCAGGAACCGCCTGCCCACCTTCCACAGCCCGTACGGCGCCTTCCCGTCCCGGTAGCCGGGAGCGAACACCAGGTCGGACGCGTCCTCGTCCACACAGTGCGCCGCCGTCACGATGAGATTCCGCCGCGGGCTGTGCACGACGGAGGCGGTGCAGAAGTGACCCCCGCCCAGCGCCGATCCACGGTCGGCGGCGAACAGCGCCCCGACCTGCTCGCTCTGCCGGGTCTCGGCCGCCACCGCCGTCACTCCGAGCGGCCCCGGCCCGTTGTCGGCGGCGGACACGGATGCCGAGGTGACCGCCAGCAGCACCATGGCGCCGAACAACGCCAGCTGCGAGCTGCCGGAGGTACCCGAGATGCGTGAGATGCGTGAGATGCGCTTCATCGGCCCCCACTGTGTCCCACGAAGGTGAAAAACCACCCCCGACTTAGCTGAGTTTTTCCTGTGAACCCCGCCTTGCCGTACACATCGTCGTCATGCCCAGTCCGCCAGATCACCGGCGAACCCACGGACCCGCGGACACCCCCACCGGCCCGGGCACTCCCGACGCGCGTCCCCCGCGCCCGCCGCCTCCCTGTCCGTCCGCCCCGTTACCTTTTCCGTGGCCCCGCAATGGGGCGCCTGGCCCCCGGGGTCGGTATGGCTGTGTGCCCCCTGTCGAGGTGGTGACCTGGGGGGTGTTGCCGCCGGGCTTCGAGGCACCGCTTGACCGCTGATGAGGGGCCTGACGACCGCCTGGCCTGGTGCAATACCGGGCCGCTGCACGGGCGGCATGTCTGCGTAACGTGGTTGCCGGCGTGTGGTGCCGCAGGGACGGCCGGGAGTTTCAGGTGACGAGAGGTGAGGGGCCCCCTGTACGTCCGCCCGCGGGCCTTCTCCCCACCCCCAGGCAACGCCTGACAGCCCGCCTCACACACGCGACCCCTCATGCCCGCGCGGCACGGGCGCCGGACCTGGTCCGCGGGCCGCTGCCGGACCTGCCGACCCACGAGGAACCGGACCGCGCGGCAGCGGCGCTCCGCCCCCGGCTCCCGGCGTCGGCGCCCGCGGCCACGCCCGTCCCGGCCCCGGGACCGACCTCACCCGCCGCCCGACGCCCGACCACCCGCCCGCCCGACGTCCGACGCCCCGTCGCCCGACCACCCGACCGCCCGATGTCCGACGCCCCGACGCCCGCCGCCGACCGACCGACCGCCGACCGTTCTCCGGCGGTCACTTCCTCAACGCACCGGCGGTCGTGGGGAAGCGCACCCCGGTGAGGTCTTCCGACACCGTCCACAGCCGGCGCGCCACGGCCGGATCGCTCGCCGCGCTCGACCGGCCCACCAGCGTCGGCGCTCCCCGCATCTCGCCGTACCCGTTCGGGCCGACGTAACTCGCGCCGGGCAGGTCCTGGGTGGCGGCGTAGAGGGTGGGCAGGGCGCCCGCCCGGTCGTCCTGAGCGAAGAACCTGTTGCCGACCATCAGGAACAGGTGGACGAGCCGGTTCCCGGTGTGGCTCTGCAGATTCGTGGCCGCGTAGCCGGGGTGGGCTGCCGGCCTGCACGGCATCGCCGCACTCGTCGCCAACGGCACCCTGGAGGCGGAGGCCGCCCTCGCCGGCATCGACGAGTCCATCCACCACATCCTGTACGGCCTGCGCCCACGCTGACCCTCCCCACGGGCCCGCCAACCCCCGCGCCTTCCCGGCGAGTTACCGAGCCGCGCCGGCAGCCCCGCACCGGCGGCCCCAGCGCACCGCCCAGGACGCCTCCGGCACGTCCGCCCGTCTCCCCGCCCGTGAGAACATCGTCACGACGTTTCACCCGACCAGCCGTCAGAAACAGCGCCAGGTCGTGAAGAAGGTCAACGAGGGAACCACACGACAGGTTCCGCTCAGGCCTCATTGCCCGGCGTGACCTGCCGTGATACACAGAGTGACCGTACGTGCCATTCGTACGAAACCCGCCAACCAATGACGTCAAGTCGACATGCGACGGCCTCATTGTCGGCGAGAATGAGGTCTGACCTCTGCACACCGCAGGGGATAGCGGAACTACCCACCAGGGGCGGTGACTTACATGCTCTTTGCGGCCGACAAGGGAGACATCAACACCATCATCGGCGGAATCGCTCCGGACTGGGGGCCCTTCGGCAGCCTGGGCAACGAAGCGAAGGTGATGATCGAGGTGGTGATGGCCGTGGCCATCCTGCTCTGCCTCGGCATCGCCGTCTGGGGCGCCGCCAAGCAGCGCATCGGCGCGACGGCCCTCCGTGACACCTTCAGCGCCGAACAGGGCAAAGGCCTCATCATCGCCGGTCTGACCGGAGTCTTCATCATCGGCTCACTCGGCACGCTGTTCACCATCGTGTACGGCATGGCCGTCTGACCCGGCCGCCCCGTCCCCCCTCTCTGTCCGCTCCGGGCGCGCCCGGTACCCCTACCCCCACCCGCCCGTCGTGCCCACCGGCAGAGGTTGCGTTTCCCTGATGTCGACTCACCACACCGCGCCCGCGCGGGGACCAGCAGGGCTACCGTCGTATACCTACACGGTCCGGCACAGAGTGTTCCTGTACCACGTCGAGGGAGCGTACGCGGTATGAGTCTCGGAGACGAGAACGGAGCCTCCGGCGGTTACGCCGACACGGGTCAGACCCGTACCCGGCTGCCCGGAGGCGACCCCTACGGCGGGGCCCGCCGGGGCGGCCGCTCGTCCTCACGCAGCCTGGTCACGATCGTCGGCGTCGTCGTCCTCCTGATCGCCGCGATCGCCTTCGCGAACCGTGGCGGCAACGACGACTCCCCGGCGCACGGCTCCAGCGACAAGCCGGCCACCTCCGCCACCGCGGCAAGCGGCGACACCCCGGTCCGGTCCACCACAGCCGGAATCCCCACAGGCTTCCCCCACACCCAACAGGGCGCCCAAAGCGCAGCAGCCAACTACGCGGTAGCCCTGGGCTCAGCAGAAATGTTCAACAAGGCAAAGCGCGACGCGATCCTGCGGGTCGTCATCACGCCTGCGCGCGTGTCGAGCTTCGAGACATCGCTCGACCGCGCGTACACGCCCGGCTTCAACAAGAACGTCGGCCTGAACGAAGACGGTTCGACACCGCAGGGCTACACGTTCGTCTCGCGTACCAGCCCGATCGGTACCAGACTCACCGATTCCTCCGGCGACGCCGCCACCGTCGAGGTCTGGTGCAGCGGCTTGCTCGGACTGGCCGGTGACAAGTCCACGAACCCGGTCACCAACAGCTGGTTCACCATCACCATGCAGCTGGAGTGGACCGCCGGAGACTGGAAGATCGTCGCACATTCGCAGAAGGAAGGCCCCGCGCCCGTTCCCGGCGACGACAAGGCCTCCAGCGCCGACGAGATCTCGAAGGCCGTCCAGGAGTACGGAGGTTTGACCTATGCCCGTTAGTCGGCACGTACTCAAACTGACAGCCGTGGTCACAGCCGTGCAGGCCGCGGCGGTTCTCATGGCCACTCGTGCCTTCGCCGCGCCCACACCGTCGCCGTCCGATGACGCCTGTGACCTGATCCACGGCCCCGCCAAGGACTACTGCGAGCAAGGCAGTAACTCCGGTGGGGCGGAGTCCCGGAAGGGGCTCACCTCCACCCTCGACCCCCTCAACTCGCTCGCCAAGGGCTGTGCCGACGCCGCGTCATGGACCATCCGCAAGCTCAGCGACGCGGTACAGGAAACGGCGAACGTCGACTTCACGAACACCAAGTTCCTCCAGCAGTACGCGGTCGTCTTCGCCGCGTCCACCATCCTCACCCTCCTCCTGTGGCTCCTCGCCGTCGCCAAGCGCGCGGTCCGCGGCGTCCCCCTCACCACCGCCCTGTCCGAAGCCATCGGCTTCCTCTGGCTCACCGTGCTGGCCTCCGCCTTCACCCCCCTGATCCTGTACACCGTGGTGTCGGCCTCCGACGGCGTCACGGACGTCCTCGCGAAGACCACAGGCAACCAGACCGACACCTTCTTCGGCACCTTCGCCGGCGCCCTGGACAAGGGCACCGACATCGGCGGCGGCCCGATCATGCTGATCGTCGTCTCGCTCGTCTCCATCCTCGCCGCCGGCATCCTCTGGCTGGAGCTGGTCATCCGCGCCGCCCTGCTCTACGTCGGCGCCCTCCTCGGCACCGTCGTCTACGCCGGCCTGGTCGACAAGAACCTGTGGGGCCACGTACGCCGCTGGGCCGGCATCATGATCGCGGTCATCCTCGTCAAACCGGTCATCGTCATCGTGCTCGGCCTGGCCGGCGCCCTGTCCTCGGACAACGGCCCCGACGCGTTCTCCGCCGTCGTCTCCGGACTCGCCATCATCCTGCTCGCCATCTTCGCCAGCGCGATGATCTACCGCTTCGTCCCCGGCTTCGGCGACGAGATCGCCTCCGGCCGCAACAACCGCATCATGCAGGGCGCCGAGGGCAAGGCAGCCGCGGTCATCAGCTCCCCGGCGACCCTGGTCGCCCAGGGCATCAAGACGCACAGCGCCCGCGCCGACAACAACGGAGGCGGCGGCCAGCCGTCCTCCGCGGGCGCCCGCCCGGCCAACCCGGCCTCCGGCGGAGTCGCCGCGCACAGCACCCGCACCCCGGGGGGTGGCGGCGGATCTGTCCCCTCCGCCGCACCCGCACCGCGCCAGCCCAGCCCGGCGAAGACCCCGCACGCCGGCAACACCCGCAACAGCAGCAGCAACCGCTCGGGAGGTGAAGGGCGTTGACGACCGAGTCCCACCTGTCCCATCCGGTCACGCCCCGCCGTACGTATCTCATCGGCCGCGCCCGGCCGAACGCGGTCATCGGCCGCAACCGTGAGACCGGCGAGATCGCGCTCATCATCGGCGGCGCGTTCCTGGGCATGATGTGCGGACTCCTGGTCCCCGTCCTGTCCCTGCGGATCGCGCTGCTGATGGGCTTCCCCCTGCTCGCGCTCGCCGCGGTGTACGTGCCGTACAGACGCCGCACGTTCTACAAGTGGTTCGAGATCAACCGCAGTTTCAAGCGCACCCTGCACCAGGGCACCGTCTACCGGTCCACGGCCATGGAAGCCGGCACCCGCCTCGACGGCCGCGAGGTGGAGGTCGGCCCGCCTCCCGGCATCGGACGGATCAGCTGGCTCGCCGCACCCTTCGGGCCCGACGAGATCGCCGTACTGCTGCACGCCGACCGCAAGACCGTCACCGCCGCCATCGAGATCGAGGGCCCCGGCGTCGGACTGCGCGACTCCGAGGACCAGGAGGCCCTCGTCGACCGGTTCGGCACGCTGCTCAAGCACGTGGCCAACGGCGACGGCTTCGTCACCCGGCTGCAGATGCTCGCCCGCACCCTGCCCGCCGACCCCGACGCGCACGCCAAGGACGTCGCTCAACGCGGCGACGAGAAGGCCCCGCAGTGGCTGAGCCGGTCGTACGACCAGCTCCAGTCCATGGTGTCCACCAGCAGCGAACAGCACCGCGCCTACCTCGTCGCCTGCATGCACTACTCCCGCGAACTGGCCGCCGAGGCGCACGCCATGGCCCGCGCGGCCCGCCCCCAGGCCGGCCGCAGACTGGACCGGGACTCCGGACTCGCCGTCGTCATGGCCCGCGAGCTGACCGACATCTGCTCCCGGCTCCAGGAGGCCGACATCCGGGTCCGCCAGCCGCTCGGCCAGGGCCGGCTCGCCTCCCTCATCCACTCCATGTACGACCCGGACCACCCGATCGACCACATCCAGGCGATGACGAAGCGGAACGCCTGGCCGGCCGAGCTGGACGCTATGGAGCCCACCTATCTCAAGGCCAAGACCCGCGAGTCCACGACCCGGGAGCCCTGGTGCCACGCCACCGCCTGGGTCAAGGAGTGGCCGATGACCCCGGTCGGCGTGAACTTCCTGGCGCCGCTGCTCGTCCACACCCCGGACGTCATCCGCACCGTCGCGGTCACGATGGACCTCGAACCCACCGAGGTCGCCATCGAGCGCATGCTGACCGAGAAGACCAACGACGAGGCCGAGGCCAGCCGCGCCGCCAAGATGAACCGCACCGTCGACCCGCGCGACATCGCCGCCCACAACCGCCTCGACCAGCGCGGCGAGGACCTGGCCAGCGGCGCCGCCGGGGTCAACCTGGTCGGCTACATCACCGTCTCCGCCCGTACCCCCGAAGCCCTCGCCCGCGACAAGCGGACCATAAGGGCCTCGGCCGGCAAGTCGTATCTGAAGCTGGAGTGGTGCGACCGCGAGCACCACCGGGCCTTCGTGAACACCCTCCCGTTCGCCACCGGAATCCGAAGGTAGGGGTTGATGCGCTGATGCGGGACCCGCTGTCCGCCGTCACGGACGCGTTCACGTCCTTCCTGTTCGGCAAGGTCGAGACGACCCGACTCCCGGTGCGCACGTCCACGGGCCAGGCCCAGGCGGTCTATCTGCCGACCGCCGCCCCTGGCCTCGGCGACTCCGGCGTCATCATCGGCCGCGAGGTGTACTCCGGGAAGGGCTACATCTACGACCCGTTCCAGCTGTACGGGCAGCAGCTCCCCGCACCGCACTGGCTGGTCCTCGGCGAGTCGGGCAACGGCAAGTCGGCGCTGGAGAAGACCTACGTCCTGCGCCAGCTGCGCTTCCGCGACCGCCAGGTCGTCGTCCTGGACGCGCAGGGCGAGGACGGGGTCGGCGAATGGAACCTCATCGCGCAGGAGCTGGGCATAACGCCGATCCGGCTGGACCCGATGGCGGCCCTGGACCACGGCATCCGGCTCAACCCGCTCGACCCGTCGATCACCACGACCGGCCAGCTCGCCCTGCTCCGCACGATCATCGAGGTCGCGATGGGGCACGGCCTGGACGAACGGTCCGGCTTCGCGCTCAAGGTCGCCCACGCGTACGTCAACGAGACGATCGTCGAGCGCCAGCCGGTGCTGTCCGACATCGTGGAGCAACTGCGCCACCCGGAACCGGAGTCGGCGGAGGCGATGAACGTCGCCATAGACGACGTACGGGCCTGGGGCCTGGACGTGGCCCTGGTCATCGACCGACTGGTCGACGGCGACCTGCGCGGCATGTTCGACGGCCCCACGACGGTCGGCATCGACCTGGACGCCCCGCTGATCGTTTTCGACCTGTCCCACATCGACCGCAACTCCATCGCCATGCCCATCCTGATGGCGATCGTCGGCGTGTGGCTGGAGCACACCTGGATCCGCCCCGACCGCAAGAAACGCATCTTCCTGGTCGAGGAGGCGTGGCACATCATCAACAGCCCCTTCGTGGCGCAGCTGTTCCAGCGGCTGCTCAAGTTCGGGCGCCGGCTCGGCCTGTCCTTCGTCGCGGTCGTCCACCATCTGTCCGACGTCGTGGACGGCGCCGCCGCGAAGGAGGCCGCGGCCATCCTGAAGATGGCCTCGACCCGCACCATCTACGCCCAGAAGGCCGACGAGGCACGCGCGACGGGCCGGGTCCTCGGCCTGCCCCGCTGGGCCGTGGAGATCATCCCGACGCTCACTCCCGGCATCGCGGTCTGGGACGTCAACGGCAATGTCCAGGTGGTCAAACACCTGGTGACGGAGACGGAACGCCCCCTGGTCTTCACCGACCGGGCGATGACCGAGTCGTCCAGCGACATCTCCACCGACGACGCGCTGCACGCCGCGGAACTGGAGGCGGAGCGGCGGGCGGCGGCCTTCGTGGAACAGCACATCGGCGACCTGGACGGGTCGTCCGAGTCGACGGTGGCCTGAGATGAGAGCCGAACAGCGGGACCGTCGCGGCGGCGGCCAGGGGGGCATCCCCGACGGCCTGCTGGTGGGCCTGCTCGCGTTCCTGCTCGGCACGAGCCTGCTGGTGTGGACGGCCACGGGCCTCGCGGGTCTGTTCACCCACGGCTCCTGGCCGTCCGGCGTCACCTTCGCCCACACCCCGCTGGCGATGCGGCAGCTCATCGCCGAACCGCACGACATCCCCGGCGCCTGGCCGCAGACACCGCCCGCCCAGCTGTCGGGGTACGGACTGGTCTGGGGCCTGTTCATCGGCCAGCTGATGGTGCTGTTCGTGCTGACCGTGTTCGCGATCGGCACGGTGGCCCGCTGGCGGGCCGGCCGGGCCCGGCGCCGCCACGCCCAGCACACGACGGCCACGGCACCCGCCCCCGCCGCTCAGGAACCGGCAGCCGAGCGGATCCGGGAAGCACGGCCCGAGCCGACGCCGGCACGGGCACAGGAACAAGCGCAGGAACAGCCGCAGCAACGGGCTCCGGCAGGCGCACCGGAGCCGGCGCCCACCCGGCCGCTCGAACCCCGGCACGAGGTCCCCGTGCCCCGTAGCGAATCCCAGCCCCAAGAACCGCCCACCGCCCTCGCGGCCGACGGCGGACGGCCCGGCGGCTGGGAGGCACCTCGCGCCGAGGCCGTCGTCCTGTACGCCGACCCCACGTCCCGGCAGGCCACCGCGGCCCAAGCGGTACGCGACGCGGAAGGCCCGGCGCTGGTCGTCACCTCCAACCCCGCCCTCTGGGCGGAGACCAAGGACGCCCGGGCCAAACTCGGCCCCACTCATCTCTACGACCCCACCCACCGCTGCGACACCCCGGCCCGGCTGCACTGGCCGCCGACGACGGGCTGCGAGGACAAGCAGACGGCACGGCACAGAGCTGCCGCCCTGCTCGCCCCGGTCAGACCCACCGCCAAGCTGGACCAAGCTCTCGCGGACACGGCCGAGACGCTGCTGCGCAGCTATCTGCACGCGGCCGCCATCGACGGCCGCACCATCCGTCACGTCCACCGCTGGACCCAGGGCACTCAGATCCAGGACGCGGTACGCACCCTGCGCACCAACCCCAAGGCGGCCCCCGGCGCGGCCGGCGAACTCGAAGCCGCCCTCACCGCGCACCCCGAACGCCGCGACATGGCACAGGAGTTGACGAGCCGCGCCCTCGCCGCGCTCTTCACGGTCAATATCCGTGAGGCATGCACGCCGAACCGAAGCGATGCACTCGCCTTGGATTCCTTTGTCTCCGAAGGGGGCACCCTTTATGTGGTCGGTGAATCCATCGAGGACCCCAGGACCAACCCCGGCGCGATGCCCCTCCTGACGGCCCTCGTCTCCAGCGTGGTCGAGCGCGGCCGGCGCATGGCCGAACGGTCATCCTCCGGTCGGCTCGACCCACCACTGACCCTCGTCCTCGACGACGTCGCGGCCGTGGCGCCGCTCCCCCAGCTACCGGAACTGCTGGCCACCGGGCCGACGCTGGGCCTGCCGACGCTGGCCCTCCTCCGCTCCCGCGAGCAGGGCCGCACCCGCTGGCCCCACCAGGAACTACCCGTCTAGAGGCCGCGCCGTCACCCGCGTTCCACGGCCAGTTCCAGCTCCCTGCCCCCGCCCTCGGCGAGTTCCACGGTGACCCCGCTGGGTGCGAAGCCCGCCTTGCGGTAAGCGCCCTGCGCCCGCCCGTTGTCCTCGTGCACGAGCAGCCGGACCCGTGTGGCTCCGTGTTTCCACGCCCACTCCAGGCCGACGGCGAACAACGCCTCGATCAGCCCGTGTCCGCGGTGCTCCGGCCTGATGAAGACCCCCACCGCATGGCCCTGTCGGCGCTCCACCGGATACCCGGCCCAGTCCTTGGTTCCGGCCTCGGTTCCGGCCTCCTCCATCAGCACTGTCAGGGTTCCGGCCCACACCCCGTCCGGAGCCACGGCGACGAACTGCCGCACCGTGCCCGCCCCGTCAGCCGACCGGGCCGCCCGCTCCTGCCAGAAGGCGTCCGGCCGGGCGATGGCGTCCTCGTACGTCTCCAGAAAGGCGAGCCGTGCGACGGGGTCCCGCAGCGCGTCGAGCCGCAGCGCCTTCACGGTGGGCCACTCATCGGCCCGTATGTCCCGGACGACGTACCGCTCTGCGATGTCTGTACTCATGCGGCCACGGTAGTACCGGGGTACGACGCCCCTCACTCGGCCCCTTAAACGCAGAAAACCCCGCATTCAAAAGAATGCGGGGTTTTCCCACGATTAGTTCGGCGGTGTCCTACTCTCCCACAGGGTCCCCCCTGCAGTACCATCGGCGCTGTAAGGCTTAGCTTCCGGGTTCGGAATGTAACCGGGCGTTT
>NZ_JBEPAP010000017.1:15396-144436 GCF_040298665.1 Streptomyces sp. NPDC001508 | reverse complement strand
GAAGGGCGCCTGACGGGTATCTTGCCTGGTCAGGCGCCCTTCTTTCGTGGCTAGAAGAAGCCCAGTTTCTTCGGGGCGTATGACACCAGGAGGTTTTTCGTCTGCTGGTAGTGCTCCAGCATCATCCTGTGCGTCTCGCGGCCGATCCCGGACTGCTTGTAGCCGCCGAAGGCCGCGTGCGCCGGGTAGGCGTGGTAGCAGTTGGTCCAGACGCGGCCCGCCTGGATGGCGCGGCCCGCCCGGTACGCGGTGTTGACGTCGCGCGTCCACACACCCGCCCCGAGGCCGTACAGCGTGTCGTTGGCGATCTTGATGGCGTCGTCGAAGTCGTCGAAGGAGGCGACCGAGACCACCGGTCCGAAGATCTCCTCCTGGAAGATCCGCATGCGGTTGTCGCCCTCGAAAATGGTCGGCTGGACGTAGTATCCACCCTTCAACTCACCCTCGTGGTCGACGCGTTCCCCGCCGGTGAGCACCCTTGCGCCCTCCTGCCGGCCGATGTCCAGGTAGGAGAGGATCTTCTCCAACTGGTCGTTGGAGGCCTGCGCGCCGATCATCGTGTCGGTGTCCAGTGGGTGGCCGGGCCTGATCTGCCGGGTGCGCTCGACCGCAGCGTCGAGGAACTCGGCGTAGTGACCGCGCTGGATCAGGGCCCGGGAGGGGCACGTGCACACCTCGCCCTGGTTGAGCGCGAACATCGTGAAGCCTTCGAGCGCCTTGTCGCGGAAGTCGTCGTCCCGCGCCCACACGTCGTCGAAGAAGATGTTGGGCGACTTGCCGCCGAGTTCCAGCGTGACCGGCTTGATGTTCTCGGAGGCGTACTGCATGATCAGCCGCCCCGTCGTGGTCTCGCCGGTGAACGCCACCTTCGCCACCCGCGGGCTGGACGCGAGGGGCTTGCCCGCCTCCACGCCGAAACCGTTGACGATGTTCACCACACCCGGCGGCAACAGGTCCGCGACCAGGCTCATCCAGTAGTGGATCGACGCCGGGGTCTGCTCGGCCGGCTTGATGACCACGGCGTTGCCCGCGGCGAGCGCGGGCGCGAGTTTCCACGTCGCCATCAGGATCGGGAAGTTCCACGGGATGATCTGCGCCACGACACCCAGCGGCTCATGGAAGTGGTAGGCGACCGTGTCGTCGTCCAACTCGCCCAGCGAGCCCTCCTGCGCCCGAATCGCGCCCGCGAAGTAGCGGAAGTGGTCGATGGCGAGCGGAATGTCGGCCGCCAGCGTCTCACGCACCGGCTTGCCGTTCTCCCAGCTCTCGGCCACCGCCAGCTGTTCGAGCGAGGCCTCCATACGGTCGGCGATCTTGAGCAGGATGCCGGCCCGCTCCGTCACCGACATACGGCCCCAGGCGGGCGCGGCCGCGTGCGCCGCGTCCAGCGCTCGCTCCACGTCCTCCGCGGTGCCGCGCGCCACCTCGGTGAACGGCTGTCCGTTCACCGGCGACGGGTTCTCGAAGTACTGCCCGCGCGCCGGCGGGACGTACGCACCGCCGATGAAGTGGTCGTAGCGCGCCTGGTAGGAGACGATCGCGCCCTCGGTGCCGGGCGCCGCGTAACGGGTCATCCTGGTCTGCCTCCGGTGAAGCGCTGCCCGCCGTCGGGCAGCTCGCGCGGCCAAGGCTAGGGACGCGGACGTTGCAACCACGTTGCGCGGCCGGTCGGCGCGGTGGCCGGCGTGGTGACCGGGGCGCGCGGTGCCGCCAGCTCCGACTCCAGTTCCTCAAGACGCGCCCGCACCGTCGCCGTCGGCCGCACTGCGGCGAGCGCCCGCCACACCTCCAGGTCCTCCTCTCCCCAGGGCGCGTGCGCCCACTCGGCCAGCAGATCGCAGTCACGGCGGGCGATCAGCGCCGCGCGCAGCCCGTCGGCGAGGTGCCGCCTGAGCCGCACCACGGCCGGTGCCTGCGAGCCGGGCAACAGCGGACCGGAGTACGCGGCCGCGGCCCCCGTGACCGCGCCCGCCGCCAGCCGCCGCTCCACCACGGCGACGTCGGACTCCACCAAAGCCGTCAGCCGGTACGGCCGCGACGCCAGCAGCCCCGGACCCAACAGCCTGCGAAGCCGGGCCAGTTCGGCGCGCAGAGTCACCGGCGTCACCGACTCGTCCTCGTACAACGCGCACTGCAACTCGTCGCCGGTCAGGCCCTCCGGGTGGCGGGCCAGCAGCACCAGCAGCTCGCTGTGCCGACGACTGAGGGCAATCCGACGCCCGTCCAGCAGGAGCCGCGCCTCGTCGCGGCCCAACGCGGTCAGACCGACCGCCCCTTCCGTGGGCCGCGGCGGGGCGAGCAGCGCGAGCTGGGACTCGGCGGCCCGCGCCACCGCCTGTACGAACCCCAGGCTGTGCGGGTGCGCCAGCCCGTCCCCGCCGGTGATGTCCACCGCCCCGAGCACCCGGCCGGTGCGCGGATCGTGCACCGGTGCCGCCGCGCAGGTCCACGGCTGCACCCGCCGGATGAAGTGCTCGGCCGCGAAGACCTGCACCGGCCGGCCGATGGCGACGGCCGTGCCCGGCGCGTTGGTCCCGACGGCGCTCTCCGACCAGCGCGCACCCGGCACGAAGTTCATCCGGTCCGCTCTGCGCCGGGTCGTCGGATGGCCCTCGACCCACAGCAGCCTGCCGTGTGCGTCGCACACCGCGAGCAGATGCTCGCCGTCCGCCGCGAACGTGCCCATCAGCTCACGGAACAGCGGCATGACCCGGGCCAGCGGGTGCTCCGCACGGTAGGCGCCGAGGTCGCCGTCGGTCAGTTCCACGTTCGCGCTGCCGTCGGGGCCCACGCCCGCCCGTGCGGAACGCCGCCACGAGTCCGCCACCACCGACCGCACCGGACGCGGCACCGTGCCGACGGTGGTGAACGTCTCGTGCGCGCGGCGCAGCACGCGGACGCGTTCGGCGGGGTCGGCCCCCGGCTCCAGGGCCACCCATGGATCGGTCAACAAGGCCTCCCCGGACGGCGATGCGATAGGGGACATCGTCACTCGGGGGGTGGGCGCGGACAACAGTTTCGACCGGTCTCACCCAAACGATGGGCGACGGGCGTGCGCCGGGCGCACAAGGCCCGGCGGGGCCTCGGCGAACGCCCGACGCAGCGCCACGCCGTACGCCGGGACCGGTCAGGTGAGGTTGACGAGTCTGATGTAGCGGGCCCAGTCCCAGTTCGGACCCGGATCGGTGTGATCGGTCCCGGGAACCTCGACGTGCCCGAGGATGTGCGCCCGGTCCTTGGGGATGTCGTATCTCTCGCAGATCGCCGCCGTCAGCCTCGCCGACTGCGTGTACATCGCGTCGGTGAAGTAGGCGGGTTGATCTACCCAGCCCTCGTGCTCGATGCCGATGCTGCGGGTGTTGTAGTCCCAGTTCCCCGCGTGCCAGGCGATGTCGGCCTCACGGACGCACTGCGCCACATGCCCGTCCGCGGAACGGACCACATAGTGCGCCGACACCTTCTTCTGCGGGTTCTGGAAGATGGACAGAGTGCTGGCATACGTCTCCTGGGTGACGTGGACGATCACGCGGTCCACAAGATAGGCGCTGGGACGGCTGGACGCCGTGTAGTTGGCGGTGCTCGCCGGCTGCGACTCGGCGGACGGGTAGTCGACGGCCTGGGTCTGCGCGCCGGCGCGTGCGTCGGGAAGCAGTGCATAGGGCACCGCGGCGAGCGCCGCGCCCTTCAGGATCCGTCGTCTGCTGGGCAGCGGTCGGGACCGGTCCATGGTCGATTTGCCTTTCGGTGTGGGGGGATTCGAGAACTGCCGTGGCGAGGTCGGGCGCGCGGCGCCTTCGTCGTCTCGCGCAGCCGTGTGTATGCCGCGGTGGGTCTTCCGGGCGGGCAGCCGTTCCTTGTGGGTCTTCGCCACGTATGTGTAGTTGGGGTCGCACACGTTGGCCAACGGTGATTCGACCGCTTGGGTCGCGAACTGGGCGCGTCCAACTCGGCGAATCCGTAAGTGCGCACCAGCCGTCGCACGAGGTCCGACTGGGAGATCCGGAAGGCGTCCTCCGAAGGGCGCGCCGAACCGGTCGAGACGATGTGGGTGTCCGACTCCAGACGGGGCCGCGGCGTGGCGATTCCCTGTGGAACGGCCCGGTCTGCGGGTTGGGGAAAGGGATCCCGCACACCTCGGACACCAGGTCCTTCTGGGACCGTACCCGTCCGCCGAAGCAGTCCTGCGTGTACAGGTCGAGCATCGTATCGGGGGTGATGAGCCTGCGCCGGGCGCCGCCAGCGCGCCACGGGTGGCGCGCCCCGAACGTCCTGACGTACGCGCCCCGTTCGGGCCGCACTGTCACACCTCGCGGGTCGGTCATCGCTTCGCGGCTCCTTTCTGCCGGGGCGGGTGGGCACGGGTGGGCCGAGGTGAAAGCGGGCGGTCGCGGTCATGCGCTCCGGATGACGTCGTATCAGGATCACCAGGGCGACGACTCCGGCGGCCATCCACACGCCGACCACGAGGCCCGCGTACGACACCGGCGCCGTCACTTCGGTGACGAAGTCGAAGGCCGGTATCCCGGCCGCGGTCGCCGGGCCGTAACCGAACCCGAGCCCGAGCCCCAGCAGGGCCCCGACGGCGACCGCGCTGCACACCGCAAGGCCCGCGACGGGGGAGCGGTACCAGGGGTGGAGGCGGGCGAGGAAGCCGGGCAGAACATGAATGCGGGCCGGTGCGCGACCCGATGGCGTCCTGCGCAGCCCTGTGATGGTCTCCCCCGACATCCGTGAACCCCCTCGGCCCTCGTCCCTTCGTCACCGTTGCGCACCCGTGGTCCCGGTCGGCCCGGTGCCCGGCTGCGGCTCGCGTGAATTACGGTACGGCGCTGGCGGGTTGGGCAGAAGTGCGGCGAGTGAATCGGTGGACGAGCGCGGAACTGTGGAAAACTCCGCCACCCGGCCGGGTGAATTGGCTCCGGATGCGGGACGACTGCTCTGTCTCTGTGACAGCGCTGTGACCGCAAGAGTGGTCCCGGTCACAGCACATCGCGGTCGCATCCTGGTCGACTCGGCGGATGCGTGCCACGTCACTCCCGCCGCTCGCGGCCGTCGCCGCCACCTTGCTCCTGACGGCCTGCGGCAGCCAGGTGCCGGCTCGGTCCTCCAGTGAGCCCGGCCGTCCCTCGTGCGATGCCGGCCCACCGCGGAAGTCGACCGCGACGGACGGAAGCGGCGGACCGGAGACGGACGGTGTCACCATCACCGACATCGGCGGACTGACCGGGGACTGCGCGGTGTTCCAGGTCACCAACCACCACGACAGGGCCTTCCGGTACACCATCACCTTCCGGTTCCGGCCGCACAACGGCGCGGCGCCGGTGATCGCGTCACGTGTCCTGGCGTCCGTCGCGCCCAAGGCCACCGTGACGGACACGGTCGGCACGCCTGCGCCGCCGACGGGCACGGCCGGCGGGGCGCAGGCGGAGGTGGAGGTGGTCAAGGTGCGCAGTGTCCCCACTGAGGAGGCACCGGCCCCGGGCGGTCCCTGCCCGTCGTCCGGGGTGCGTGTGTACGCGGACGAGGGCGACGCCGCCATGGGACTTCGCGTGGTGAGCCTCCGCCTGGAGAACTGCGGCACGGACACGTACCACATCGAGGGTTACCCCCGGCTGAGCGTGCTCGACGACGCCCACCGGACGGTGCAGGGGCTGCGGATCCTGCACGACGGGTCCGCCGTCGCCGGGAGTACGGGAGCCGACGGGCCGCCCGGGCCGCTGGCCCTGAAGCCGGGCGAGGGCGCGCACGCCGGACTGGTGTGGCGCAACACGGTGCTCTCCGGCACTGCGGTGAACGCCCCCTATGTGCGGGTGTGGGCGAAGCCGGGCGCCGCGCCGGTGACGGTGACACCGGAACTGGACCTGGGCACGACCGGGAAGCTCGCCGTCGGCCCGTGGAAGCGGACCGGGCGTCAGTGACCGCCCGGCACGCGGGGCAGCACACGGCCAGGGCCCCGGAACCGGTGCCGCCGCGGTCCGTCACTCGATCCGCCGGCCCCGGCGCGCGGCGTCCGCACCGCCGCTCCCATGCCGGCCGAAGGAGATGACAACCCTCCCGGCCGTCACACGGGAATGCTCTCCCGCAGGTATGCGAAGGTTCCGGCCGTTGCCGCCGTGTGCAGGGCGGTGAGCGCGGGGAGCCGGGCGGCGAGCGGTGTGCGCGTCAACTCGGCGAGGGTGAACAGCCCATGCCGGTCGTGCTCGGAGCTGAGCCGGATTCCCGCGTCCTCGGCGAGGATCCCCCCGTCGAAGAAGCAGTCGAGGACCGGACCCGTGCCGAGCACGTCCACCCGGTGGTCGACGCCGATCAATCGGGGCGTCGGGCCGAGTTCGAGGCCTGTCTCCTCCCGCGTCTCCCGCCGCGCCGCCGTCCACGGGTCCTCGCCGTGATCGAGCATCCCGCCCGGCAGCCACCAGGCTCCGGCGGCCGGCTGCCCGGGCCCGTAGCGCAGCAGCAGGAGGCGGCCCCGTCCGTCCAGCACCACCACGCACGACGCGAGAAGCGTCCGCGGCTGGGACTCGATCCACTGTTCACGGGGCACCCAGTTTGCCATGCACGCCTCCCGGTGTCGCATGCCGCATGTCTTCCACCCGCGACTGCCGGACAATCCGATTGCCCGGCCCCGAACGTTCCTGCGAGGGTCTGGGTCATGCCCGCCTTCACCGCGCACGACGGCACCCAACTGGCCTACCACGTCTTCGGCGACGGCTCCCCGCTGGTCTGTCTGCTGGGCGGCCCGATGCAGGCCTCCGCGTACCTCGGCGAGTTGGGCGGCCTGTCCGTTAGCCGGCGGCTCGTCCTGCTGGACCTGCGTGGCACCGGTGCGTCGCAGGTGCCGGACGACGAGGACTCGTACCGCTGCGACCGTCTCGTCGCGGATGTGGACGCGCTGCGCGAGCACCTCGGGCTCGACCGGATGGATCTGCTGGGGCATTCGGCCGGCGCGAACCTCGCCGTGCGCTACCTGGAGCGCCACCCGGGACGTGTCGGCAGACTCGCGCTGATCACCCCGAGCGTCATGGCCGTCGGCATCACGATCGGCGGCGGCCTGCGCCGCGACACTGCGGCGCTGCGCGAGGACGAACCCTGGTACCCGGCCGCCCGCGCGGCCCTTGAAGAGATCGTCGCCGGCCGGGCGACCGCCGATTCCTGGCGGGCCATCGCACCGTTCGCCTACGGCCGTTGGGACAAGACGGCGCAACACCACCGGGCCGCCGAGGAGTGGCAGCGGAACGACTCGGCCGCCGCCGTCTTCACCGCGGACGGGGCCTTCGACCCGGACACCACCCGAGCGGCACTCGCCGCCTTCGCACGGCCGGTGCTGCTGCTCGCCGGCGAGTTCGACCTGAACTCCCCGCCGGGCGCGATGGCCGAGTACACCGCGTTGTTCCGGGACGCCCGGTGCACCGTGCAACGGGGCGCCGGCCACTTCCCCTGGCTCGATGACCCCGACTGCTTCGTGGGCGCGGTCGGGGCGTTCCTCGGCTGAGGCGTTTTCGCCGTCAGGCGACGTGTTCGGCCACCGTCGCCGGATCGTCCAGGACGGCTCGCACCACGGAGTGCGCGGCCCCGAGCAGCGGCCCCTCGGAGCCGAGCCGTGACACCGACACGGGACAGGGCGGCCCCGCCGTGCGGTCCGCCAGTTCCCCCGTCAGCGACGGCAGGAGCCAGGGCGAGAGCCCGGCCAGCGCGCCGCCCAGCACCACGGACCGCGGATCGAGCAGGTTCACCGCCCCGGTCAGGGCGATGCCGAGCGCCGTACCGGCGTCGTGCAGGGCCCGTCGTACGCCCTCGTGTCCCTCGTCGGCGCGCCGGGTGAGCAAACCGACCAGATCCTCGCCGGGCGCGAGCCCGGCCGCGCGCAGGACCGCCTCCTCACCGGCGTACTGTTCGAGGCATCCGCGTCCGCCGCACGGGCAGCGCGGGCCGTCCGGGCGGACCGGGACATGGCCCAGCTCGCCCGCGAAGCCCCGGGTGCCGCGCAGCAGTTGTCCGTCCACGACGACCGCGGCACCGATGCCGATCTCGGCCGACACATGCAGGAAGTCCCTTGGGGTGTCCGCGCCCAGCCAGAGTTCCGCGAGCGCGCCGAAGTTGGCCTCGTTGTCCACGGTCAGCGGCAGACCGAGGGGCAGCAGGGCGCCGAGGTCGGTCTCCCGCCAGTCGAGGTTCGGGGCGCGCACGACCGTGCGGGCGTCGCGTGCCACCAGGCCGGGTACGGCGACCGCGAGCCCGGCGGGCCACAGGCCCGCCCGCTCCGCCTCGGTGACGACCCGGCGCACCAGGGCGGCGAGTTCGTCGAGCACCGGCCCCGCGGCACGGCCCCGGTTGGCGCCGTGCCGCACGGTACGCGCGCGTACCTCGCCGCGCAGGTCGACCGCGCACACCGCGAGGTGGTCGACGCCGACCTCCGCGCCGATCCCGGCCGGGCCGCGGCCGCTGACGGCGAGCGCCGACCCCGGACGGCCCACCCGGCCGGGCCGTTCGGGGCCCAGCTCCTCCAGCAGCCCCCAATGGGTCAGCTCCTCCACGAGGGTCGACACCGCGGCCCGGGTCAGCCCGATGCGTGAGGCGACCGACGCCCGGGAGAGCGGCCCCTCGGCGCTGACGGCGTGCATCACCCTGGCCAGGTTGCGGCGGCGCATGCCCTGCTGGGTGTCCGGCAGGCGGCCGGAACGGGCCGGGTCCTCGTGCGGCGGTGCGGTCATGCGTGCGTCGATCCTCGCTCCGTGTCCCTCAGCGGCGTTCCGGCGTGGCGCCGGTCACGCGGGGTCCGTCCCCCGGGCCAGCAGCAGGGCCGCGTCGGAGAGTACCCCGGAGATCCGGGCCAGCGTCGCCTCGTCCCGCTCCACCGGGTCCAGCACCGGACCCGCGGCCGTTTTCCAGCGGCGGGCGACCGCGGCCGGGTCCTCGCCGGTCAGCAGCCCGGCCGCCTGTGCCGCCGCGCCGAGCGCGACCAGTTCCCTGGCTTCGGGCACCTGCACGGGCCGCCCCGACAGCCGCCGTACCGTCTGTTGCCAGGCCGTGCCGCGGGCGCCGCCGCCGATCAGCAGCAGGGGTGTGCTCCGGTCGGCGTCCTCGTCGAGCACCAGGTCGAGGGCGCCGAGCAGCGCGTGCACGGCACCGTCGTACGCGGCTTGCAGGAGCTGCCCCGCCGTCGTGTCGTGGCGCAGTCCGTGCAGCAGGCCCGAGGCGTTCGGCAGGTTCGGGGTGCGCTCGCCGCCCAGGTAGGGCAGCAGGGTGACGGTGGTGCCGGGTTCGACCGCCTCCCGGTCCAGGCGCAGCAGCGCGGCGATGCGGTCGACGGCGAGGGTGCAGTTCAGGGTGCAGGCCAGCGGCAGCCAGTCGCCGTGCGCGTCGGCGAAGCCCGCGACCGTGCCGGTCGGGTCGGTAGGACGGTGCGTGGACACCGCGTACACGGTGCCGGACGTGCCGAGGCTCAGCACCGGGGTGCCGGGGCGCAGCCCGAGGCCGAGCGCGGCCGCGGCGTTGTCCCCGGTGCCGGGCGCCACCAGGGTGCCCTTGGAGAACGGCAGGTCATGGCTGTCGCGCACGGTGCCCGCCACCTCGCCGGGCCGGACCACGCGGGGCAGCAGCGCCGGGTCGAGCCCCACATGGGCGAGGGTCTCCTCGTCGTACGTCTCGGTGCCGGACGCCCACCAGCCGGTGCCGGAGGCGTCGCCGCGGTCCGTGGTGCCCTGACCGGTGAGGCGCTCGGTGAGGTAGTCGTGGGGCAGGCGCACCGCCTTGGTGGCGCGGACCGCGTCCGGCTCGTGCTCGGCCAGCCAGGCCCACTTGGTGACCGTGAAGGACGCCCCGGGCACGCTGCCGGTGCGCTCCGCCCAGGCCTTGGGGCCGCCCAGCTCCGCCACGAGGCGGCGGGCCTGCGGCGCCGAGCGCACGTCGTTCCACAGCAGGGCCGGCCGGACCGGTTCTCCCTCGCCGTCCAGGGTGACCAGACCGTGCTGCTGGCCGCCGATCGACACCGCGGCGGCCTCGCGCGCCGCGTCTCCGCACTGGCGCAGGGCCTCGCACAGGGCCTGCCACCACTGGCGCGGGTCGCTCTCCCGGCCCGCGCCGGAGGTGACGGTGTGCGGGGCCCGGCCGCTCGCCACGACCCGGCCCGTGGCCGTGTCGACGACCAGCGCCTTGGTGGACTGGGTGGATGTGTCCACGCCGACGACGAGCGGACCATCGGCTGCTGACATCGGGCTCTCCCTTTTCGGCGGCTCGGGGGATCTGACCTGGTCTTCTTGGACATGCCCGGGCGGTGATGTCCGGGTGGCGGCCTGGACATCACCCCTTTGGAGACATCTTCTCCCTTCCCAGGGACGCGACCGCATACTAATTTGTAAACCGCCATGACGAAATGGGTTGCAAGCCAGCAAGGAGCCGCGGCATGAGCTACCAGCCCACCCCTGAGGACAGGTTCACATTCGGCCTGTGGACCGTCGGCTGGCAGGGCCGGGACCCGTTCGGGGACGCCACCCGCCGGGCCCTGGACCCGGTCGAGTCGGTGCGACGCCTGGCGGAACTCGGCGCCCACGGAGTGACCTTCCACGACGACGACCTGATCCCCTTCGGATCCTCCGAGGCCGAACGCGACACCCACGTCACACGCTTCCGCCAGGCCCTGGACGCCACCGGCATGACCGTGCCCATGGCCACCACCAACCTCTTCACCCACCCCGTCTTCAAGGACGGCGCGTTCACCGCCAACGACCGCGACGTACGCCGCTACGCCCTGCGCAAGACCATCCGCAACATCGACCTCGCCGCCGAACTCGGCGCCCGCACCTACGTCGCCTGGGGCGGACGGGAAGGCGCCGAGTCCGGCGCAGCCAAGGACGTCCGCACCGCCCTGGACCGCATGAAGGAAGCCTTCGACCTGCTCGGCGAGTACGTCACCGGACAGGGCTACGACCTGCGCTTCGCCATCGAGCCCAAGCCGAACGAGCCCCGCGGCGACATCCTGCTGCCCACCGTCGGCCACGCCCTCGCCTTCATCGAACGCCTGGAACGCCCCGCCCTGTACGGCGTCAACCCGGAAGTCGGCCACGAGCAGATGGCCGGCCTCAACTTCCCGCACTCCATCGCGCAGGCCCTGTGGGCGGGCAAGCTCTTCCACATCGACCTCAACGGCCAGAGCGGCATCAAGTACGACCAGGACCTGCGGTTCGGCGCCGGCGACCTGCGTGCCGCGTTCTGGCTGGTCGATCTGCTGGAGAGCGCCGGCTACGACGGCCCGCGCCACTTCGACTTCAAACCGCCGCGCACCGAGGACCTGGACGGTGTGTGGGCCTCCGCGGCCGGCTGCATGCGCAACTACCTCATCCTCAAGGACCGCTCCGCCGCCTTCCGCGCCGACCCCGAGGTCCGGGACGCCCTGAAGGCCGCCCGCCTCGACCAGCTCGCCCAGCCCACCGCCGCCGACGGCCTCAGCGCCCTCCTCGAAGACCGCACCGCCTACGAGGACTTCGACATCGAGGCCGCCGCCGCCCGCGGCATGGCCTTCGAACACCTCGACCAACTCGCCATGGACCACCTCCTCGGCGTCCGGGGCTGAACGCACGCGCGCGTGGGGCGGCGCATCTCCTGCCGCCCCACGCGCGCGTACCTATGTTGTCTGTCGGGCAAGTCGGTGAGTAATGGCAGCCTGCCACCCCACGCGCGCGTACCGATGACCGGCGGTACCGCCGACTTCCCCCGTGCGGGACGTCAGATGCCGTGGGGCAGCCGGACGTAGGTCACGGTCGTCTCGATGCCGCTGTCGACGAGCCGGCCCTGCGCGTCGAAGGCGCCCGAGCCGTCCGTCATCCCGAAGTCGTTGTCGTTGATGAGGGCGAGCGTGTCGTGGTCCACGCGTGCGATGCCCTCGATCTTGCCCGGCACCCCGCTCACCGCGCCGAGGTCGACCACGAGCCGCTTGGCGAGCACCGGCACGCCCGCGGCGGCCGGGTCGTCCAACTGCTCAAGCGAGGGTGACGTCGTGTCGTCGTCCCAGGCGCCGCCGAGGATGTCGGCCTTGCGACTCAGCTTCACCACCTGGAGGCGGGCCGCCTTGTCGGTGCGCTCCTCGACCAGCAGCCGGTCACCGCCGAGCGCCACCACCGAGGAGATCTTCAGCTCGGACGTGTCGTCCTCGCTCGGGTCGACCACGGCAACCGGGTCGAACCGGTAGGCGTACTCGGCGGTGACCGCGTGCTTCTTCGGCGAGAAGCGCAGCAGCCGGGTCGTGCGTGAGGCGTTCCCGGCGTCCGCGTCCGGCAGCGAGAGCGGGCTCTGCACGGCCATCACGAGGTCGCCGCCGGGCAGCAGCGCCAGCCCCTCGAAACCGCGGTTCACCTTGCGGTGCAGCAGCACGGACGGCAGCGCCTCCACCACCGGGTAGTCGGCACCGGCCAGGTTCAGCCCCTCGGGCACGTACCGGGTGAGCACCCTGCCGCGCGCCGACACATGGACCAGCGAGGGCCCGTACTCGTCGACCAGCCAGAACGTCCCGTCCGCGGCCCGCACGATGCCCTCGGTGTCCAGGCCGTTCGGGTTGTACGCCAGCGGCGTCCTGGCGTCGTAGCCGTACGGAGCCTCGTCGCGCGCCTTCTGGTTGGACAGCCCGGTGACGGCCTTCCCGGAGGACGTGGTCAGGGGGATCGCGTCGATCACCTTGACGCTGTCCGCGGACACCCGGATCTTCACGATCGCCGGGTCGAAGCCCGGTACGGGGAACGTACGGCGCTTTTGGCCGTCCACCTTGATCTGGCCGTTCGGCCCGCGGTCGGTCACCGTCCAGAACTCGTTCTTGCGGCCCGCGGGGTACATGTCGCTGCCGATGCCGCCGAGGTCCACACCCCGGTCGTCGGCGACGCTGCCGGGCAGCAGGGCGTTGCTGAACGTGCCCAGCGGGATGTCCGCGAGCGTCGCCGTGCGGACGACATGGGCCTTCGCCGCCCCGGACGGCGCCGCGGCGGCCGTACCGGCCGCCACGAGCGCGGCTGCCAGGGCCAGCGGAAGCCCCGTAGCGACAAAACGGTGGGCTCGGCGCCGGCCGGCGGGGTGCGAGGACATCGGGCCTCCAGGGGTCAAGTTCTTCGGCACTGGCCAGATTTGGGTCCCGGAAGGAAATCGGTGCTACCGCCGCGTGAACGCCGGGCGTCGCCCGCTCGTCCAATCGACGGGACCCCGGGTCCGGCCGACGTTCCGTCAGTACGACGCCGGTCCGGGGTGCTCCCGTCAGCGGGTTCCGGGGCACGGCCGGCGTGCCGTCAGACCCTCATTCCCGCATGTCGTTGGGTACTTCGGGGCCCGCGGACCGCTCCTCCTCAAGGGTGAGCCGGGCTGCCGCGAGGGCCGTCGCCGGATCCCGCGCCGCGTGCCCCGCGGGGATCCAGTGGCCGAGCAGCAGGTAGGGCCACCAGCGGCCGTCCCGCCCCAGCCGCACCTGCACGCCCGCGCCTTGGACGGTCCACCGGTTGCCGGCCCGCCGCAGCGCCGGCCGGTCGTCCTCGTCCCATGCGGCGTCCAGCGCGGCACGCGCGCGTGCCAGGGCGCCGCCCTCCACCTGCCACTCCTCGTCGAGCACGGCCAGCGCCTCGGCACCGCCGTGGCGCCAGGCCCGCACCGCCGTCGCCAGCCCTTGCGCGTCGCGGCCCGATCCGTGCGCCAACCGGTGCGCGAGGTCCCCGGCGGGCGCGCCCGCGGCGAGCCGCACGGCGTCCTGGCCCACCGTCAACTCCGGTTCGTGTCCCACCTGTCCCGGTTCGTCGTGGAGCGCCCCGGCGAGCAGCCGATACGCCTCCTCGGCGGTGCGCGCGGCCAGGTGGGCGAGGGCCTGCGGGTCGATACCGGGCGCGGGTGCCGCCTCGGCGTCGAGGGTCGGCGGCCGGCCCGGCTCATCGGGAAGCGGGGGCGGGGCGGGCAGGGGCGGCAGGATGTCGCCGGCCGCCCAAGCCTCCGCGGCGTCCGCTCCGTCCGGCTCGTCGGCCGGACCCTCGGGCACCGCGGTACGCACCTGTAGGGCGTCCAGCAGGGCGCGCCTGCCCCGTCCCCGCAACAGCAGCAGCACGAACGGATCCTCGTCCAGCAGCCGCGCCACCTGGTGGCACAGCGCCGCCGTGTGCCCGCAGTGGTCCCAGGCGCCGCAGTCGCACTCCGGCTCCAGGTCGCCGAGGCCCGGCAGCAGTTCGATCCCCGCGACCGCCGCGTCCTCCACCAGATGGGGCGGCAGCTCGCGGTCGAGCAGCGCCGCCATGTGCCCGGCCCGCTCGACGACCAGGTCGAGCAGCCGGTCCCACTGTTCGTCCGACAGCTTGGGCAACAGCACGTCGGCCCGGTGTGCGGCGCGTCCGGGGTCCCGGACCACGGCCGTGACCCGGCCGGGCCGCACCGAGACCGCACCCACCGCTGCCGAGCGCGCGAGCCGGCGTCCCGCCTTCACCTGAGCCCCGTCCAGCGCGGTGTCCTCCAGAGCCCGCAGCCACGCCCGGCCCCACCACGTCTGTGCGAAGCCCCTCCCGTGTGCGGGCGGCAGAGCGGGGAACGTGCGCTCCACCATCTCGTCGTACCGGGTCATCGCGCCTCCCCGCGCAGCTCCACCAGTTCGGCCAGTTCCGTGTCCGCCAGTTCCGTGAGCGCCGCCTCGCCGGAGCCGAGCACGGCGTCGGCCAGGTCCTGTTTGCGGCTCAGCAGCTCCGCGATGCGGTCCTCGACGGTTCCCTCGGCGATCAGCCGGTGCACCTGCACGGGCCGCCGCTGGCCGATGCGGTACGCGCGGTCGGTGGCCTGTGCCTCCACCGCGGGGTTCCACCAGCGGTCGTAGTGCACGACGTGCTCGGCCCTGGTCAGGTTCAGGCCCGTGCCGGCCGCCTTCAACGAGAGCAGGAAAACGGGCACTTCACCCTCCTGGAAGCGCTGCACCAGCGCCTCGCGCTCGGTCACCGGTGTGCCGCCGTGCAGCAACTGCGCCGGCACACCGCGGGCCGCCAGATGCCGTTCCAGGAGGCGTGCCATCCGCACGTACTGGGTGAAGACGAGCACGCCCGCCCCCTCGGAGAGGATCGTGTCGAGGAGTTCGTCCAGCGAGTCCAGCTTCCCCGACCGTCCGGCGATCCGGGCGGCGTCCTCCTTGAGGAACTGCGCGGGGTGATTGCAGATCTGCTTCAGCCCCGTCAGCAGCTTCACGACCAGCCCACGGCGCGCCATCCCGTCGGCCGTGGAGATCGCCTCCAGCGTCTCCCTGACCAGGGCCTCGTACAGGCCCGCCTGTTCCCCGGTCAGCGGTACCGGGTGATCGGTCTCGGTCTTCGGCGGCAGCTCGGGCGCGATGCCCGCATCCGACTTGCGGCGCCGCAGCAGGAACGGTCGCACCAGCCGGGCGAGGCGCTGCGCGGCGGCGGGGTCCCGGCCGCCCTCGACGGCCTGCGCGTACCGGGCGCGGAAGGCGCTGTGGCGCCCCAGCACCCCGGGTGTCGTCCAGTCGAGGATCGCCCACAGCTCCGACAGGTCGTTCTCCACCGGGGTGCCGGTGAGCGCCACGCGTGCGCGTGCCCCGACGGAGCGCAGCGCCCGCGCCGTCGCCGAGTACGGGTTCTTCACATGCTGTGCCTCGTCGGCGACGACCATGCCCCAGGGGACCTCGCCGAGCCGTTCCGCGTGCGGGCGGAGCGTGCCGTACGTCGTGAGGACGAACTCACCGTCGGCGGGCGCCTCCAGAGTCCGCCGCGGGCCGTGGAAGCGGCGCACCGGCGTGCCGGGCGCGAACTTCTCGATCTCCCGCTGCCAGTTGCCCAGCAGGGACGCCGGACAGACCACGAGCGTGGGTCCGGCCGCGGCGGGGTCGGTCTGGCGATGCAGATGCAGGGCGATCAGCGTGACGGTCTTGCCGAGGCCCATGTCGTCCGCCAGGCAGCAGCCGAGCCCCAGGGACGTCATCCCCACCAGCCAGGTGAAACCCCGCAGTTGGTAGTCCCGCAGGGTGGCGGCGAGCGCCGGGGGCGGACAGACCGGCTCCTGTCCCTCCGGGTCCGCGAGCCGCTCCCGCAGCTGTGCCGGCCATCCTGTGGGCCGCACGTCGACGGGGCGTCCGTCGACCTCCGTCGAGCCGGTCAGCACGGCGCCCAGCGCCTCGACGGGGGTGACCTCGCGGTCCTGCCGCGCACGGACGCGACGGGCCTCCTGAGGATCGATCAGCACCCACTGGTCACGCAGCCGCACCAGAGGGCGGCCGGCCTCGGCCAGTCGGTCCAGTTCCGCACGGGACAGGTCCCGGCCGCCCAACGCGAACGACCAGGTGAACGCGAGCCGGGTGTCGGCCGACAGGAACGACGGCACCTGTGCCCCCGCCGTGCCCCGTGTGCTCCCGTCGGCCGGCGGCCCGATGTCCACCCGGGCGGACCACTCGCGCGACAGCTCCTTGGGCCAGTGCACCTCGACGCCCGCCGCGGACAGCGCACGGGCGCCCGCTCCGAGGAGGTCGGTGATCTCGTCGTCGGCGAGTTCGACGCGGTCCGGCACGGTCGCCGAGAGCAGGGCCGCGAGCGGCGGCCAGGCACGCGCCGCGCGGCGCAGGGCCAGCAGGGTGTCCAGTCGCGCGCGGGGGCCGAAGGCCGGACCCGAAGGACCGGATCCGGACCACACCTCGGCCGCGTCCGCGACGGCCGCCGGGCCGCCGACGGTGTGCACCTGTAGGACGGCACCGAACCGCGGCGGGGCGTAGTCGTGCAACGCGGCGTCGAGACCGGGCACCTCGATCCGCAGTGAGAGCCGTACCCCGGCGTCGTGCCCCGCGGCGACGTCGTCGGCCCAGGCCCGCTGCTCGGGCAGATGCCGCGGCTGCGCCGTCGCGTACGCCGGGCCGCCCGTGACCAGCGCAGCGGCGGGGGAGCGGGGGAGCGTGTCGGCGACCGCGTCCAGGAAGTCGCGCAGCAGCCGCTGCGGGGCGGGCAGCCGGGGCGGCACGATGTCGTCCACCGGGGTGGCGTGGGCCTCCGGCGGCATGGAGGCGGCCAGTTCGCGGACGAGTTCCGTCTCCCCGGCGGTCAGGGGGCCGACCCGCCAGGCGTCATGATCGCCAGGGGAGAGCCCGGGCAGCAGCAGGCCCCGTGCCAGGAAGTGCAGGGCCAGCACACCTGCCGAGCCCCAGAACGCGGTGGCCCGGTGGGCGAGCGGGTCGGCACGCGCGCGTGTGAGCACGGGGAGGGCGGCGCGCACCGGCAACAGCACCGCGGGCACCCGCACCCGCTCGACCCCGCGCTCGCCGGGCACCGCCACGACCAGGTCGGCGACGGCTTTGAGGCCCGAAGGGGCGGGGAGGGCGCCGTCGGGCCGCCAGAAGGCGAAGCGGCCGGCACGCGCGGGGTCGGCCGGGACGAACACGGCGGGGCAGCGGGCCAGTTCAGACGGCTCGAAGGGGGGCGCCGCGGTGATGCTGTGCACAGCTCTGCCGACTCCTCAAATTTGACTACCGAAGCGAGGTCGCCGAGGTTACCCCACCTCCGCGGTCGACCCCGAACGGTTAGGCTGTGAACTGAGTCACTTCACTTGGTGTTCGATGTGCGGCAGGGATGTCCGGCCTCGGGGTGCTTGAGGGTCGCATATCAGGGACGTCTCAGGGTCGCGGTCCGGAACCGTGGGAAGCACGGGCCCGTTTTCACAGCAGAGAGCGGCAGTGGCCGTGAAGGAGGCGACGCACATGTCGAAGAACGCGAAGATCGCCGCAGGGGGTGTGGCGGTCGGGCTCATCCTGCTGATATGGCTGCCCTGGTGGGTGGCGTTCCTGATCGTGGTGGGCGTTCCCGCCGCCGCGTATCTTGCGCTGGACCCCTCGCAGCGGCGCAGACTGCGCCGGGTGACCCGCAAGGAACTCGGCCGCTGAGGCGCTGACTGCGCGGCGCGTCGGACTTCGCACGCAAGCAGGCCACGTCGCCGCCCGTGGACCGGCCGACGGCACGGTCCGGGGCGGCGACGGCCTCGCTCCGCACGGCCGGGTGCCCGCCCCGGGCCACGGGTTCGGCTCCGCCGCGGGCCCGGCGCGGTGCTTCCCGGCCGCCGCCGCACGACAGATGCCCCCGGCTCAACTGGGGCCGCCGGTCAGGCTGCGGCAGCCGGCTCAACTGGGGCGCACGGCCAGCTTGTCGAGTGCCTCCAGGAGCCCGGGCAGTTCCGGGCCGCGGCCCACCGGCAGCACTTCGCCGGGTTCTTCGTCCAGGAGCACGAACGCGATGTCGTCGGTGCGGGCCACCATCGACCAGCCGGGCCCGTCGGCGCGCAGGGTCCGGGCGTCGCCAGGGGCGAACGACGAGCGGACCCGGCCGAGCGGTGGTGGTGTGTCCACATAGGCGTGGGCCTCGGCCAGGACCCGCCGGATGCCACGGTGGCCCTTGGCCGGCCGCCCCGTGCCCTCCGGGACGGTCTCCGCGGCCTTGTCCTGACCCGCGGTGGGCCCGGAGAAGTCGGCGTCGTCGATCTGTTCCCGCCACAGCGCCCACTGCAGGGCGATCTCGTCGGCGCCCAGCCGCCGCTGGGCCGGGCCCCAGATGCCGGTGTCCGGCGGGGCCAGCGGCGGGCCGTCCGCCACGTCGGGTGCGGGATCGTGCGGCGCCGGCACGCCCGGTGCGGCGACGGCGACCGCGAGCGGCCAGCCCGGCAGGGCCGCGACCACCGTGCGCTCGTCCGGCGACAGGTCGTGCTCCATGCCGCAGTCCCAGGACGCGATCGCGACGGCGACCAGCGAGACGTCGTCGACGGCGACCGTCCAGCGGGCGCCCTCGCCGTCCTGACCGAGCACCAGGCCGTACCCGCCGGCCAGCGGCGCGAGTCCGAGCGCCGCGCAGGCCTCCGGGTAGTCGTCGCCCAGCACGCTCGGAAACTGCGCCGGCGTCAGCAGTACTGCCGTGAGCACGTACAGCGCATCGTCCGCGGCGGCGACGACCTCCTCGTCCGTCCCGGCCATTCCAGCCTCCCCAGTGGTTCGTCCGACGGCGCGCACCCTAGTGCCGGCGGAAGCCGCTTGTCACGACTCCTCTTCCCACCCGGAGCTGCAGTTTTCCGCCTGGACATGGGCGAAACGGCCGTGCGGCCACGGCCGGACGCTCAGGCCGCAGGCAGCCCCAGGAGATCACGGGCCACCGCGCGCGGCGACGCGCCCCGCTCCTGGGCGAGCGCGACGACGGCCCGGCACGCGAGCTCGCTCACGCCGAACGACAGCGCCTCCGGGGACACCCAGGCCGCCGCCTCGTCGATCCCGTCCTGGTCGTCCTCCGCGCGGGCCGACACATAGGCGGCCGCGGCATCGAACAAGTTGTGAGCACGGCGTTCACGAGGTCCGGCGCTCTGCGCGCGTGCGGAACCGCGGAATCCGGCGACGTACGTGCGGATCCTGTCGAACATGCGGACCACCTTCCCTTGTGCTCTCGTCGTGGGGTCGTTCACCTGTTCCCGTCAACGTAGGGTCGCGAGCGCGGCGGCAGAAGGGGGCGGCCCGGTGGCGCAGGAGCACCGCCACCGCGATCCGGCCCGCTCGGGGCGTGCGCGGCGCCGCGCTCACCCCTCCCGGACGGCCAGGGCGAGGAAGCGGGCGTCCTCGTCGACGTACGACGTCATACGCCACCCCGAACCGGACAGCAGCGGCCGGAGGTTGGCTTCGGCGCGCAGGTCGCCCGGGGTGATCCGGCGTCCCTGGCGGGCCGCCAGCGCCGCGCGGCCGATCGGATGGAAGAGGGCCAGCGTGCCGCCCGGCCGCACCACCCGCGCCAGCTCCCGCAGATTCTCGGCGGGGTCGGGGAGATGCGCGATCAGCCCCGCCGCGAACGCGGCGTCGAAGACCCCCGACCGCAGCGGCAGCGCGGCCACGTCAGCGAGCAGCAGCCACCCGTCCGCGTTCCGGCCCGCGCGTACCGCCTCGTCCAGCATCGCCGGGGTCAGGTCGACGCCCACGACCAGCCCCGAGGGACCCACGGCCGCGCGCAACGGCGGCAGGGCGCGGCCGGTGCCGCAGCCCGCGTCGAGCACGCGGTCACCCGGCCGCAGCCCGAGATCGGCGACGGCGTCCGCGTAGGCGGGGCCGTCGTCCGGGAACCTCTTGTCCCAGCCGGCCGCGCGGGCTGTGAAGAACTCCTGCACACGCGTGTGGTCTTCGCTCATGCCCGGCATGATCCCGCAGGGCGCGAAGGATGTCTCAGTGCGCATGTTCGAGCCTGACGCGATCGTTCCATTCCATCTCTGTGTCATATTCCAACACCTTTCGAAACGCGCCCCCATGGTGCGCCCCTGCCCCGGCTAGCGTCCCGGGGCCATGGGACACCTGGACCACGCCGCCTTGGGTTGGCTGACCCCCGTGCTGTCGTACACGATGGCCTGCATCGGATCCGCGCTCGGGCTGCGCTGCACCGTACGCGCGCTCGCCGCCACCGGCCCCTCGCGCCGCAACTGGCTGGTCACCGCGGCCACCGCGATCGGCACCGGCATCTGGACCATGCACTTCGTGGCCATGCTCGGTTTCCGCGTCAGCGGCACCGACATCCGCTACGACGTGCCGCTGACCGTCCTCAGCCTCCTCGTCGCCATGCTCGTCGTCTGCGCCGGGGTGTTCGCCGTCGGCTACGGCCGTGACCGCACCCGGGCCCTCGCCCTCGGCGGGCTCACCACCGGAGTCGGCGTCGCCAGCATGCACTACCTGGGCATGGCGGCGATGCGCCTGCACGGCGGCGTCGACTTCGATCCGGTCCTCGTCGCGCTCTCCGTACTGATCGCCGTGATCGCGGCCACCGTGGCCCTGTGGGCGGGGCTGAACATCAAGTCGCCCGTCGCGGTCACCGTCGCCTCGCTCGTCATGGGGGCGGCCGTCAGCAGCATGCACTACACGGGCATGTTCGCGGTGAGCGTCCACGTCACCCCGTCCGACGCGGTGCTGCCCGGGGCCACGGCGATGCAGTTCATCTTCCCCCTCGCCGTCGGCCTCGGGTCCTATCTGTTCCTCACCTCGGCTTTCGTCGCGCTCTCGCCCACGGCAGGGGAGCGCGAGGCCTCCGCCTCGGCCCAGCGGCCCGTCGAGGGCGCCGCCGCCCGCTAGCCGGACCCGGCACCAGCGCGCCCCGAACCACCACCGAACGAGGAGCCCATGCGCACACCCCGGAGGACCCCAGAGGGCGGTACCCCGGCGCCGTCCCCACCGCCCGTCCGCGGTCGCCGAGCGCACGCCGGACCACCCGCCGACGAAGGCGCGGACGGGTCGGTGGGCACCGTGCCGGAGCCCGCGGCCAGGCGCGCGGGGCGCTGGCGGACACGGCCGCGGACCGTGCGGGCCAAGGTCGTCTGCCTCCTGATGGTCCCCGTCGTCTCCCTGCTCGCGCTGTGGGCCTACGCCACCGTCAGCACCGCGCAGGACGTCTCCCGGCTGCGCCAGTCCCAGCACGTCGACGCCCAGTTGCGGGCCCCGGTCGCGGCGGCCGTGGCCGCCCTGCAGGCCGAACGCGCGGCGGCGGTCCGGTACACGAGCGCCCCGCCGGCCGGGCAGGGCGGCGGCCTCAAGGCACTCGGCGCGCGAACGGACCGGGCCGTGGCCGCACTCCGGCTCGGCGACGACCACACCGTCGCCGACAGCGGAGAACTGCCCACCGACGTCGCACGGCGCCTCGCGGACTTCGTCACCGGAGCCGAACGCCTGCGCACGCTGCGGACGGCGGTGCTCGACGGCCGCGTCGACTGGGACGAGGCGTACGGGCAGTACACCACCACCATCGCCACGGCCTTCGGCGTGGGCGGAGCCCTCGCCGGCATTCAGAGCGACGAGGTCGGCGCCGACGCGCGCGTGCTGCTCGAATTCGCCCACGCGGGCGAGGGACTGGCACAGGAGGACGCGCTGCTCACCGGCGCGCGTCAGGCCGACGGGCTCGACGGCGAGCGGCTGCGGCTGTTCGCCGCGGCGGTCGGCACCCGGCGCGCCTTCACCGAGACGGCCGTCGCGGACCTGCCGGGGGCACAGCACGCCGCCTGGCTCCGCCTCGCCGACAGCGGCGCCTACCGGGCCGTCACGGCCGTCGAGGACAAGGCCCTGGCGAGCCGCCCGGGCGCCCGGACGGCAGACGCGGCCCCCGACACCTGGGAAGCCGCGCACGCGCGCGTGCAAGGCGGCATGCGGTCGATCGAGACGGACACGGGCCGGGCCGTCGCGGGCCGCGCCGACCCGTTCGCGCGCGGTGTGCTCACCCCGGCCGGCGCTGCGGTCCTCTTCGGCCTGCTGGCGGTCGCCGCCTCGCTCGTCATCTCCGTACGCATCGGACGGGGAATCGTCGTGGAACTGGTGAGCCTGCGCAACGACGCCCTGGAGATCGCCCGCCGCAAACTCCCCGCGGCCATGCGCAGGCTGCGCGCCGGGGAAGAGATCGACATCCTGGCCGAAGCGCCACCCGGTCCACCCGCGCAGGACGAGACCGGACAGGTCGCCGAGGCCCTGACCACCGTGCACCGGGCCGCCCTGAGCGCCGCCGTGGAGCGCGCCGAACTCGCCAGCGGCATCTCCGGTGTGTTCGTCAACCTCGCCCGCCGCAGCCAGATCCTGGTGCACCGCCAGCTGAGCCTGCTGGACAGCATGGAGCGCAGGTCCGAGGACCCGAACGAACTGAGCGACCTCTTCCAGCTCGACCACCTCACCACCCGTATGCGGCGCCACGCGGAGAGCCTGATCATCCTCTCCGGAGCCGCTCCCGGACGTGCCTGGCGGATGCCGGTGTCCCTCACGGACGTGGTGCGGGCGGCCGTCTCCGAGATCGAGGACTACGCGCGCGTGGAGGTGCGCAGGCTCCCCGAGACGTCGGTCGTCGGCGCGGCCGTCGCCGACCTGACCCATCTGCTCGCCGAACTGGTCGAGAACGCCGCCCAGTTCTCCCCGCCGCACACGCGCGTGCGCATCACCGGCGAGCCCGTCGGCAACGGCTACGCCGTCGAGATCGAGGACCGCGGCCTGGGCATGGGCAAGGACACCCTCGACGAGGCGAACCGGCGCATCGAGCAGTCCGAGGCGCTCGATCTGTTCGACAGCGACCGGCTCGGCCTGTTCGTCGTCAGCAGGCTCGCGGCGCGCCAGGGCGTCAAAGTCCATCTGCGTCCCTCCCCCTACGGTGGCACCACCGCGGTGGTGCTGCTCCCGACGGGCCTCCTGCACAGCGGTCCCGCAGACGGTGCCGCAGGCTTCACCGCGCAGCCGCGGCAACCGGCGGAACACGCGTACGCTCGCGTGCCCGGTGCCACTCCGCCCCAGGAAGCCGTCGCCACCGCGGTGGACCGGCCCGCTCTCGTCGCCACCGGCCGCGCGGCGCCCGGACCGGTGCCCGAAAACCCGCCTCCCGGAGTCAGGCCGGTGTCCGAAATCCCGCCTCCTGGAGTCAGGCCGGTGCCCGAAAACCCGCCTTCCGGAATCAGACCGGTGCCCGAAGACCCGCCCTCCGGAGCCGGTCCGTCACACGAAGACGCGCCTCCCGGAGCCGGGCCGGCAACCGATCTCACGCGCCCCGGAGTCACGGCCTTGCGACTGCACCGCACGACGGAAACCTCCGAGCCCGCCGAAGACCTCCCGCGCCGGGTGCGGCAGGCGAACCTCGTCCCGCAACTGCGCGGGCAGCGGCCCGAGGAACCGGCTGGGACCTCCGGATCCGACGACGACCGGCGCACCCCCGAACTCGTACGGGACCGCATGACCGCCTACCGCGCCGGATGGACGCGCGGCGGCGGCCGGCCACCCGGCCGTGACGCCGGGCGGGGCCGAGGCACGGGCCGAAACAGCAGCGAAGGAGATCCCGCATGATCCAGGACCCCAACACCGGGGCCGTCCGGCACTCCGGCGAACTCGACTGGCTGCTGGACGACCTGGTGGCACGCGTGGGCGAGGTACGGCACGCCGTGGTGCTCTCGAACGACGGCCTCGCCATCGGCGCCTCCACCGGCCTGGCCCGGGAGGACGCGGAGCACCTGGCCGCCGTGGCGTCGGGCTTCAACAGCCTCGCCAAGGGCGCCGGCCGGCACTTCGGCGCGGGCGGCGTGCGCCAGACCATGGTGGAGATGGACGACGCGTTCCTGTTCGTCGCCGCGGCCGGAGACGGCTCGTGCCTCACCGTCCTCACCGCCGTGACCGCGGACATCGGACTGATCGCCTATGAGATGGCACGGCTCGTCAGACGGGTCGGCGAACACCTCTACACGCCGCCGCGCGCCACCGCCCGGCCGTCGGCCGCCGGATAAGCAGGAAAGACGAGCCGGAAAGGCGAACGGCACAGATGAGTGACGACACGACGGGCGCCGCGCCCGAGCCGGGCGGTCAGTGGTACGACGGCGAGGCCGGTCCCCTGGTCCGCCCGTACGCCATGACCGGTGGCCGCACCACGCCCGGCCCCACCGGAGTGCGGTTCGACATGATCGCCCTGGTCACGCTCGACCCCGGCGCGTCCGCGGCCGACGACGACACACTCGGCCCCGAACACCGGGCACTCATCGACCTGTGCCGCACGGAGACGCAGTCGGTCGCCGAACTCGCCGCGGACACCGACCTTCCCGTGGCGGTGGTGCGAGTGCTGCTCGGCGACCTCCTGGAGCTGGGCCGGGTGTCGGTCAGCCGCCCGGTGCCGCCCGCCCAACTGCCCGACGAACGGATTCTGCGCGAGGTCATCGCCGGATTGCGCGCACTGTAGAGGAAGCGGGACGGCGAGCACCGCAGTGAAGACGCGGAACGGGCCGGGCGCGAGCCGGCCACGACGCTCGCCATCATGTCAAAGCCCTCGGAACGGAGTTGTGGTCGTCATGATGCGCACCAGGCACACGGACGTCGATCGCGGTCGGCGCTCCGGAAGGAAGTGATCATGGTCTCCGAGCACTCCACCACGGTCGACGACCAGGCCGCGCTGGCGCTGAAGATACTCGTCGCCGGCGGATTCGGCGTCGGCAAGACGACGCTGGTCGGCGCGGTCAGCGAGATCCGGCCGCTGCGCACCGAGGAACTGCTGAGCGAAGCCGGCCAGTGGGTGGACGACACCGACGGTGTGGACCGCAAGGTCACCACGACCGTCGCCATGGACTTCGGACGCATCACCATCCGCTCCGGCCTCTCCCTCTACCTGTTCGGCACACCGGGCCAGGACCGCTTCTGGTTCCTGTGGGACGAACTCGCGCAGGGCGCCCTCGGCGCCGTGGTCCTCGCGGACACCCGGCGGTTGACCGACTGCTTCCCGGCGGTCGACTACTTCGAACACCGGCGCATCCCGTTCGTCGTGGCCGTCAACTGCTTCGCGGGGGCCCACGGCCACTCCGCCGAGGACGTGTCCCGCGCCCTCGACCTCGACTCGGGCACGCCCGTGGTCCTGTGCGACGCACGAGAGCGCGACTCCGGCAAGGAGGTGCTGATCCGTCTGGTCGAGTACGCCGGGCGGATGCACACCGCCCGGCTTCTCGACTCCACGGGCTGACGGTACGCCGGGCTGAAAGGGCGTCAGTCCGCGATGTCCCGGACCGCCACCACCTTGTCCACGGCCACGCGGACCAGCAGTTCGCCGGGGACTCCGTTGCGGGCACCGTACTCCTCCGCCCGCTCCTCACCCATGTATCTGGCTCCGATCCTGGTCGCCCACCGCCGGGTCTCGTCGAGATCCTCCGACAGCCGGGCCCGTCCGCCCAGCACGACGAAGTGGAACGGCGGCCGGTCGTCGTCCACGCACAGGGCGACCCGCCCGTCACGGGCCAGGTTGCGCCCCTTCACGGTCTCCTTCCCGGTGTTGAAGACCACCTCGTCCCCGTCCAGCACGAACCAGACCGGGGCCACGTGCGGGCTCCCGTCCGCGCTCACGGTCGACAGCTTGCCGGTGCGGGTGCCGTACGAGACGAACGCCCGCCATTCCTCATCGGTCATCTTCTGTGCCATGCCCCCATCCTCCTTGCCCACGCGACGGTCGTGGGGAAGGCTGGCTGAGGGACCCTCCGGCCAGGGGGAGACATCACACGGGGAGACCGGACATGGCGCAGAACCAGGGGCTCGGCTGGTTACTCGACGACCTGACCGAGCGCGTGGAGCACGTACGACATGCACTGGTCCTGTCGAACGACGGGCTGGTGACGGGGGCGAGCACGGGACTGCGGCGCGAGGACGCGGAACACCTCGCGGCGGTAGCCTCCGGGCTGCACAGCCTCGCCAAGGGGTCGGGACGCCATTTCAGCGCCGGCAACGTACGCCAGACCATGATCGAATATGACGACGCGGTGCTCTTCGTCACCGCCGCCGGCTCCGGCAGCTGCCTGTGTGTGCTCAGCGGTGCCGAGGCGGACATCGGCCAGATCGGCTACGAGATGACCCTGCTCGTCAACCGGGTCGGCGAGCACCTTGGCGTGGACGCCCGACAGCCCGAGCGCGCTCCGACCTCAGAGCACTGACCTGCGCGTTTGTTCTGCCCCGTGGAGTTATCCACAGGCCCGCCACGGCATCCGCCCGAACGGCTAACGTCGTGGGTCACGGCGCACGCACCCAGCGTGAGCACCGACTCCACGGGGGAGTACCACCATGCCGGTCGGCACTGTCGCACCAACTCACCACCCCACCCTTGCCCCGAGCCGCGCCGCACGCGAACTGGGCCTCAAACGCGGCGAGTTCGAACTCGCCGCGCATCTCGGGCGTATCCGGACCGTGCCGGACCCGGACGGCGCGGGCCGACGCGTCCCACGAGCGGAGATCGACCGGCTGCGCGCCACGGAGGGCTTCCCCGAGGCCCTTCGCCAGAGCGTCGCGACCGTGGGTACGACGGCGGGCGCGGCCATTGTCGATGTGCCGGCCGGCCGGTTCACCCGTCTCGCCCGCCTGGGCCTGATGACGCCCGTGAAGTTCTACGTCAACCGCTATCGCGCGGTGGTCTGGCTCTATCTGGCCGAAGAACTACGGGAGTTCGCGGCCGACGGCAAGAGCGCCGCGCTGCTGACCGGCCGGATGCCCGAGGGGCTGCGCGACCAGCTCGCGGCGGGCCTGGATCTGCGTGCCCGCAACTGGCGCGGACGCCATCTGGGCTTCCTGCTGCGGCAGGCCGACGATCCATGGGAGCGCGCCGGGGCCGTGGCCGCCTTCCTCGACCCCACCCACCTCGCGGACCTCGTCCCGGACCCCCACGAGCGCTCCCATCTGCACCGCTTCCGCCCGGGGCCGCCCGCCCACGGCACCCCGGAATCGCCCGCCGCACACCTCGCGGAGAAGATCATGACGGCGGAACACCCCGACGAGATCGGTTGGCTGAGGAACGACCTGGCCCGCGCGGTGGACGAGGCACGCGCCCACCGGCCCGCACCCCGACCCGCGGCCCCGCCCGTCCGACACCCGCCGCGCCTCATCTCGTCGACGGCCCGCAACAGGCCCTCCACGCCCCGCTGCGACCCACCCGCGGCCAGGACAGCCGAGCGGCCCCGCGGACTGCTGGGCCGACTGCGCGGCAGAGGACCACGGCCCGCGCGGGCGTGAGGGATTCGGCCGCCGCGACTACAAGGCCCTGAACAGACCCTCCTGGACGACCGACACGAGCAGCCGCCCCTCCAGGTCGTAGATGCGTCCGCGGGCGAGCCCCCTGCCGCCGGTCGCGATCGGCGACTCCTGGTCGTACAGGAACCACTCGTCCGCGCGGAAGGGACGGTGGAACCACATGGCGTGGTCCAGAGAGGCCAGATCGAAGGCGCGCGGACCCCACAACGGTTCGACGGGAATGCGGACCGCGTCCAGCAGGGTCATGTCGCTGGCGTAGGTGAGCGCGCAGGTGTGCACCAGCGGATCGTCGCCCAGCGGGCCCACCGCGCGCATCCACACCGCGCTGCGCGGCTCCGCGTCCCTGATCTCCTCGGCGCTCCAGCGCAGCCGGTCCACATAACGGATGTCGAAGGGCTGATGGCGCGCCATCCGCTCCAACTGATCCGGCAGGGCGCCGAGATGCTCGCGGATCTCCTCGGCGACCGTCGGCAGCTCCTTCGGATCCGGCACCTTACGGGCCGGCGGCAGCTGATGCTCGAACGGTCCTTCCTCAGGCTTGTGAAAGGAAGCGGTCAGATTGAAGATGGTGCGCCCCTCTTGCACCGCGGTGACCCGCCGGGTGGTGAACGACCGGCCGTCCCGGACGCGCTCCACTTGGTACACGATCGGCACGCCCGGCCTGCCGGGGCGCAGGAAGTACGCGTGCAGCGAGTGCACCGGTCGGTCACCGTCCGTGGTACGCCCGGCGGCGACCAGTGCCTGGCCGGCGACCTGGCCGCCGAAGACCCGCTGCAAGGACTCCTGCGGGCTGCGGCCACGGAAGATGTTGACCTCGATCTGCTCCAGGTCGAGCAGGTCGACGAGCCTTTCGGCCGGGTTCGTCATGGGTGGGACTCTCCGGAGTTCACAGCTGGCCGACGGCGGTGACGCGGACGACCGCGCGGCCCTCGGCGTCGGAAGCGGTGAGATCGACCTCCGCGCTGATGCCCCAGTCGTGATCGCCGTTCGGGTCGTCGAAGATCTGACGGACGCGCCACAGGCCGTTGCTCGGCTCCTCCTGGATGACGAGCAGCTTGGGGCCGCGCGCGTCGGGGCCGGTGCCCAGGTCCTCGTACTCGTCCCAGTACTTGTCCATCGCCTCGCCCCAGGCCTCCGCGTCCCAGCCGGCCTCCGCGTCCATCTCGCCCAGCTCGTCCACCTGGTCGAGGGCGGCGAGTTCCACGCGGCGGAACATCGCGTTGCGGACCAGGACCCGGAAGGCGCGCGCGTTGGCGGTGACCGGCTTCACCTCGTCGGCCTTCTCCTGGGCCTCCTCCGCGGTCATCACCGCCGGGTTGGCCAACTGCTCCCACTCGTCCAGCAGGCTGGAGTCGACCTGGCGGACCATCTCGCCGAGCCAGGCGATCAAATCCTCCAGGTCCTCCGACTTCAGATCGTCCGGGACGGTGTGGTCCAGGGCCTTGTAGGCGCCCGCCAGGTAGCGCAGCACGATGCCCTCGGTGCGCGCCAGCTCGTAGAAGGACACCAACTCCGTGAAGGACAGCGCCCGTTCGTACATGTCACGGACGACCGACTTCGGCGACAGCGGATGGTCGCCGACCCACGGATGGCTCTTGCGGTAGGTGTTGTACGCGTGGAAGAGCAGCTCTTCCAGGGGCTTGGGGTATGTGACGTCCTGGAGGCGCTCCATGCGCTCCTCGTACTCGACGCCGTCCGCCTTCATCGCGGCGACCGCCTCGCCGCGCGCCTTGTTCTGCTGCGCGGCCAGGATCTGCCGCGGATCGTCCAGCGTGGACTCCACGACGGACACCATGTCCAGCGCGTACGACGGCGACTCGGGGTCCAGCAGCTCGAACGCGGCGAGCGCGAACGTGGACAGCGGCTGGTTGAGCGCGAAGTCCTGCTGGAGATCGACGGTGAGCCGGACGATGCGGCCCTCGGCGTCCGGTTTGTCGAGCTTCTCGACGATTCCGCCGTCCAGCAGCGAGCGGTAGATGGCGATCGCCCGCCGGATGTGCCGCAGCTGCTGCTTGCGCGGCTCGTGGTTGTCCTCCAGCAGATGCCGCATCGCATCGAACGCGTTGCCGGGCCGGGCGATCACCGACAGCAGCATCGTGTGCGTCACCCGGAAGCGGGAGGTCAGCGGTTCCGGCTCGGAGGCGATGAGCTTCTCGAAGGTGGTCTCCGTCCAGCCGACGAAACCCTCCGGCGCCTTCTTGCGGACCACCTTGCGGCGCTTCTTCGGATCGTCGCCCGCCTTGGCGAGGGCCTTCTCGTTCTCGATGACGTGCTCCGGCGCCTGCGCCACGACCAGACCGGCGGTGTCAAAGCCGGCCCGCCCGGCCCGGCCCGCGATCTGGTGGAACTCACGGGCCCGCAGGGTGCGGACGCGACTGCCGTCGTACTTCGTCAGCGCCGTGAACAGCACCGTCCGGATGGGCACGTTGACGCCCACGCCGAGCGTGTCCGTGCCGCAGATGACCTTCAGCAGACCGGCCTGGGCGAGCTTCTCCACCAGCCGCCGGTACTTGGGCAGCATGCCGGCGTGGTGCACGCCGATGCCGTGGCGGACGTAACGGGAGAGGTTGCGGCCGAACTTGGTGGTGAAGCGGAAGTTGCCGATCAGCTCCGCGATCCGGTCCTTCTCCTCGCGGGAGGACATGTTGATGCTCATCAGCGCCTGCGCCCGCTCCACGGCCTGCGCCTGCGTGAAGTGGACGATGTAGACCGGTGCCTGCCGTGTCTCCAGAAGGTCGGTGAGGGTCTCCGTCAGCGGGGTCAGCCGGTATTCGTAGGACAGGGGCACGGGGCGGGTCGCCGAGCGGACCACGGAGGTGGGTCGGCCGGTGCGCCGGGTCAGGTCCTTCTCGAAGAAGGACACGTCACCGAGCGTGGCCGACATCAGGACGAACTGCGCCTGGGGCAGTTCGAGCAGCGGGATCTGCCAGGCCCAGCCGCGGTCGCCCTCCGCGTAGAAGTGGAACTCGTCCATGACGACCTGGCCGACGTCCGCGTTCCTGCCGTCACGCAGCGCGATGGACGCCAGCACCTCGGCGGTGCAGCAGATCACGGGGGCGTCGGCGTTGACGGAGGCGTCGCCGGTCAGCATCCCGACGTTCTCGGTGCCGAAGAGCTTGCACAGCTCGAAGAACTTCTCCGACACAAGGGCCTTGATCGGGGCCGTGTAGAAGGTGACCTCGTCCCGGGCGAGCGCGGCGAAGTGCGCGCCCGCTGCGATCATGCTCTTTCCGGATCCGGTGGGCGTCGACACGATCACGTTCGCGCCGGAGACCACCTCGATCAGCGCCTCCTCCTGATGGGGGTAGAGCGTGAGACCACGATCCTGCGCCCACGACTCGAAGGCTTCGTAGAGGGCATCGGGGTCGGCGGTCGGCGGCAGCTGATCGATGAGGGTCACGCACCCATCTTGCCTGGCCTCCCGGCCGATGCGGGAATCGGCTGCGAGCAGGAAGATCGCTACCGCTACGCTGTGTCGCCGACGGAGCGTCAAAGCACCCGGTCAACTGGACAGCGGCGCAAGAGGAATGGGGCGGGCAACGGCCATGATGGGACCAGCACACTCACTGTCGGGGGCCGCGGCCTGGCTCGGCGTCGGGGCGGCCGCCGCCGCAGCCGGGCACGCGATGCCCTGGCCGGTCCTCCTCGTGGGCGCCCTGATCTGTGCCGGTGCCGCGCTCGCTCCGGACCTCGATCACAAGGCGGCCACCATCTCACGCGCCTTCGGACCGCTGTCGCGCTGGCTGTGCGAGATCGTGGACAAGCTCTCCTCCGCCGTCTACAAGGCCACCAGGATGAAGGGCGACCCGCGCCGCTCCGGCGGGCACCGGACACTGACGCACACCTGGCTGTGGGCCGTGCTGATCGGCGCGGGCACCTCCTTCCTGGCGATCACCGGCGGCCGTTGGGCGGTGCTGGCGATCCTGTTCGTGCACATGGTGCTGGCGATCGAGGGACTGCTGTGGCGGGCGGCCCGCGGGTCCAGCAGCGACATCCTCGTGTGGCTGCTGGCCGCGACCAGTGCGTGGATCCTCGCGGGCGTCCTGGACGAACCGGGCAACGGCGCCGACTGGCTGTTCACCGAGCCCGGCCGGCAGTATCTGTGGCTGGGGCTGCCCATCGTGCTGGGGGCGCTGGTGCACGACATCGGGGACGCGCTGACCGTCTCCGGATGCCCGATACTGTGGCCGATCCCGGTGGGCCGCAAGCGCTGGTACCCGCTGGGCACGCCGAAGCCCCTGCGGTTCCGGGCGGGCAGCTGGGTGGAGCTGAAGGTGCTGATGCCGGTGTTCATGCTGCTCGGCGGGGTGGGCTGCGCGGCGGCGCTCAATGTGATCTGAGCGACGGCCGCGATCTGAGCGAGGGACGTGGGCCGGGGCGTGGTCCCGGCGGGCCTGCCGGCGCCCTGACACAGTGGCCGGCGCGTCCACCGAAGCCGTGGGCAGGCCGGTCCCGCGGCCGGGGATCAGGTCGCCGGGCCGCCGGCGGTGTCCCGGTCGGCTCCGCCGTACCGGCGCTCGAAGCGGGCCACCCGGCCCTCCGAGTCGACCGTGCGCGCCTTGCCCGTGTAGAAGGGGTGACTCTCCGAGGAGATCTCCACATCCACCACCGGGTAGGTCTGCCCGTCGTCCCAGTCGATGGTCTGGTCGCTGGTGGCGGTGGACCGGGTCAGGAAGGCGTAGCCGGCGGCGCGGTCGCGGAAGACCACAGGGTGGTAGTCGGGGTGCTTGTCCTGCTGCATGGCGGCTCCTCGCACGGGGCGGTCGGCGGATGGGGGAGGTCGGATTCAGGTGGGCAGGGAGTCCTCGTCCACGATGTGCACCGCGGCCTCCTCGGCCGAGGCGCCGGCGCCGTCGATACCCACATCGGTGGCGACGAGGGCGCTCTCCTCGTCCTCGTGGGCTCCCTCGTCGGGCGCGACGAGACGACCGGAACGAAGATCGCCGACCTCGTTGTCGAGCGGTTCGCCGTCGGTGCCCTGGCAGTCGCCGATGCCGTCACCGTCGGGCACGTCGAGATCGGGCAGCTCCTCCGCGAGGCGCTGGTCCAGGGACTCGCCCCGGTGGCCCTCCGACGCCGTCACACCGGTGTGCTCCACCGCCCAGGGCCGCTCCGGAGGCGACCAACCACGGTCGAGCGGATCTTCGACACCGTCGTTGACCAGTGTGTCCTCCGCGTCGAGCAGCCCCGAGTCCTCCTGGATCTCGGATCCGTCCGGCTGGTAGACGTCGTCCCCCCATCCGTCGGAGCTGTTCACGGGTACCTCCAGATGGTGGGCGTGGCCCCGTCCCACCGCGGTCGGCGGCGGTCCGCCGGCCCGCGGGGCACAGGTCTCACCCAGCTCGAACCCGATGGTTCCCGGGCATCCCCCGAACCGGTGCCGTTCTCCAGACTTCCACTCCGCTTCGGGACCGCGCAACGCCACGGCCCCAGCCCCGCGGTCCCGTGCGGCGACCGGCCTGCCGCCGTCCGGGTCGCCGCCGGGACGCCGAGGCCGGCCGCCGAACCGGACGGCCACGCCCCGGTGCCGCTCGCTCCGCCGCCCGAGCACAAGCGCCGCTCGGCCGGGCCGTCGGTCGCGCTGCTCGGCTCGGCCGGGCCGTCGGTCGCGGCGCCCCGCGCAACCGTTCCGCCGGTGTCACCTGTGCCGTCCCTGTCACCCGTGCCGCCCGCGTCGCTCCTGCCGCCTGTGCCGTCCCTGTCACCCGTGCCGCCCGCGTCGCTCCTGCCGCCCGTGCCGTCCGTGTCACCCGTGCCAGGATCGCCACAGCGCCGCGTACGCCCCGTCGGCGGCGACCAGTTCGTCGTGGCCGCCCAGCTCGCTGATGCGGCCGTTCTCCACGACGGCGATGACGTCGGCGTCGTGGGCGGTGTGCAGACGGTGGGCGATGGCGACCACGGTGCGGCCGTCCAGGACGCGGGCCAGGGAACGTTCGAGGTGGCGGGCCGCACGTGGGTCGAGGAGCGAGGTCGCCTCGTCGAGGACCAGGGTGTGCGGATCGGCCAGCACCAGCCGGGCCAGGGCGATCTGCTGGGCCTGGGCGGGGGTCAGCGTCAGCCCACCCGAGCCGACCTCGGCGTCCAGCCCGTCGTCCAGGGCCCGTGCCCAGCCGTCCGCGTCGACCGCGCCCAGCGCCGCCCACAGCTGCGCGTCCTCGGCGTCGGCGCGGGCGAGCAGCAGGTTGTCGCGCAGCGTTCCCACGAAGACGTGGTGCTCCTGGTTGACGAGGGCGACGTGCGAGCGGACCCGCTCGGCGGTCATCCGGGACAGCTCCGCGCCGCCCAGGGTGATCCGTCCGTCGCGGGGCGCGTAGATGCCGGCGAGCAATCTGCCCAGCGTGGACTTGCCCGCGCCCGACGGGCCGACCAGGGCAAGCCGGGTGCCCGGCGCGACCGAGAGGGACACCTCGCGCAGGACGTCGACGCCCTCGCGGTAGCCGAAGTGCACGCGGTCCGCGTGCACGTTCCGCCCGTCGGGGGCGAGCGCGGCATCCCCGGCGTCCGGCTCGATGTCCCGCACCCCGACCAGCCGCGCCAGGGACACCTGGGCGACCTGCACCTCGTCGTACCAGCGCAGGATCAGATTGACCGGGTCGACGAGCATCTGCGCGACGAGCGCGCCCGTCGTCAGCTGGCCCACGCCGATCCAGCCCTGCAGCACGAAGACACCGCCCGCCATCAGGACCGAACCGAGGACCACCACATGGGTGAGGCTGACGACCGGGAAGAGCACCGAGCGCAGCCAGAGGGTGTAGCGCTCCCAGGCCGTCCACTCCTTGATCCGGCGTTCCGACAGGGCGATGCGCCGGTCGCCGAGGCGATGGGCCTCGACGGTGCGGCCGGCGTCCACGGTCTCGGCGAGCGCGGCGGCCACGGCGGCGTAACCGGCGGCCTCCGAACGGTAGCCGGACGGGGCACGCTTGAAGTACCAGCGGCAGCCGATCACCAGCAGCGGCACGGCGAGCAGCACGGCCGCGGCCAGCGGCGGCGCCGTGACGACCAGGCCGCCGAGCAGCAGCACCACCCAGACGACACCGATCGTCAGCTGTGGCACGGCCTCGCGCATGGCGTTGGACAGCCGGTCGATGTCCGTGGTGATACGGGACAGCAGGTCGCCCGTGCCGGCGCGTTCCAGGACGCCCGGCGGCAGCCCGACCGACCGGACGAGGAAGTCCTCGCGCAGGTCGGCCAGCATCCGCTCGCCGAGCATCGCGCCGCGCAGCCGCACCTCGCGCACGAACACGGCCTGCACAGCGAGCGCGAGCACGAACAGCCCAGCGGTCAGGCCCAGATGAAGCTCCCGGGCCCCGTCGGAGACCCGTTCCACGAGTCCGCCGAGCAGGTAGGGGCCCGCCATGGAGGAGACCACGGCCATCGTGTTGACGGTCATGAGGACGAGGAAGGCACGGCGGTGCCGCCGGAACAGCTCCGCCACGTAGGCGCGCACGGTCGCGGTGGCACCGACGGGCAGGGTGGTGGCCGTCGTCGGGGCCGCCGGGTCGTACGCCGGTGGCGCAACGCCGATCATGCGCTCTCCTCGATCTGTTCCAGCGGGCCGTGCGGGTCGGTCTCGTCGTCCAGTGGGCCGCGCAGGGCGGCCCGCTCGTGCCGGGAACCGTGTACGGCCGTCCCGTCCTCGGGCTCCCGGGTCACGACGGCCCGGTACCGGGGCTCGGTGCGTACCAGTTCGCGGTGCACGCCGACCGCTACCACCTCCTCGGCCTGCACCAGCGCGACCCGGTCCGCGCGGTCCAGGAGGAGAGGTGACGAGGTGAACACCACCGTCGTGCGCCCCGTCCGCAGCTCACGCACGCCCTGTGCGATCCGTGCCTCGGTGTGCGAATCGACGGCGGAGGTCGGCTCGTCCAGCACGAGTACCTCGGGGTCGGTGACCAGGGAACGGGCCAGGGCGAGCCGTTGGCGCTGGCCGCCCGACAGCGACCGTCCCCGTTCCGTGATCCGGGCGTCCATGGGATCCGCGGCGTCCAGGGACCCCTCGACGAGCGCTTCCAGTACGTCACCGCACTGCGCCGCCGTGAGCGCCGCCTCGGCGTGGACACCGGCGGAGGCCGGCACGTCGAGAAGGTCGCGGAGCGTGCCGGACAGCAGGACCGGGTCCTTGTCCTGGACGAGGACGGCGGTGCGGGCGGTGTCGAGGGGGAGTTCGTCGAGCGGTACGCCGCCGAGCAGCACCGACGGGCCCGGCTCGGCCGGATGTCCGCCCAGCCGTTCGGCGAGCCGCCCCGCAGCGTCCGGGTCCCCGCACACCACGGCGGTGAGCCGGCCCGCGGGTGCGAGCAGACCGGTGGCCGGGTCGTACAGATCACCGCTCGGCACGTCGGCCGCGCGTGAGCCGCCGGCGTCCGTGGTCCGCTCCAGGGACAGTACGCGGGCCGCGCGCTGGGCCGAGGGGCGCGAGAAGGAGTACGCCATCGCGATCTCCTCGAAGTGCCGCAGCGGATAGGTGAGGACCATCACCGCGCTGTAGACGGTGACCAGTTCGCCGACCTCGATCCGGCCCTGCCGGGCGAGGTGGATGCCGTGCCAGACGACCGCGATCAGCAGCAGGCCCGGCAGCAGCACCTGGATCGCCGAGATCAGGGCCCACATCCGGGCGCTGCGCACGGCGGCGTGCCGTACTTCCTGGGAGGCGCGGCGGTAGCGGTCGAGGAACAGTTCCTCGCCGCCGATGCCGCGCAGCACGCGCAGTCCGGCGACGGTGTCGGAGGCCAGCTCCGTGGCCCGGCCCGCCTTCGTGCGCTGGACGTCGGCGCGCCGGGTCGCCCGGGGCAGCAGCGGCAGCGCGGCGAGGGCCAGCACGGGCAGGCCGACCGCCACGACGACGCCGAGAGCCGGCTGGTAGACGAGCAGGCCCACGCAGACCACGACGACGGTCAGGGCGGCGGCGGTGAAGCGGGAGACGGCCTCGACGAACCAGCCGATCTTCTCGACGTCGCCGGTCGAGACGGCCACCACCTCACCGGCCGCGACCCGCCGGGTAAGCCCCGAACCGAGTTGCGCGGCCTTGCGGGCCAGCAGTTGCTGGACGCGGGCGGCGGCGGTGATCCAGTTGGTGACGGCAGCGCGGTGCAGGAAGGCGTCGCCGACCGCGATGCCGATGCCGCAGATCACCATCAGGACGCCGGTCAGGGCGAGCCGGCTGCCCGAGCGGTCCACGACGGCCTGGACGGCGAGCCCGACACAGAACGGAAGCGAGGAGACGGACACGAAATGCAGCAGGCCCCAGGCCAGCGACGTGAGTTGGCCGCCCAGTTGATTGCGCCCCAGCCACCACAGGAATCGGGGTCCCGAACGTGCGTCCGGCACACCCGGGTCGGGATACGGAAGGTCTTGAATCTGCATGACGTCCCAGTGGCTTGTGTCAGGGAGGAAGCGGACAGAGGTGATGGCGAAGAGGCGGTAGCAAACCGTGCAAGGTTCGCGTCGGAGGGTGGTGAAAATCAATGGGTTTTCCACGGCGGTGCCCGGAATCGCCGGGGCCCGAGGTGCCGGGCGGAATCGCCGGGACGGCCGACTCCCCGTAGAACATCGGTCGGTCGGGCTCGGGGTGCCGCTGGACCGACGGCGAGACGATGGACGGCCGCCTCGGCGCCACCTGGACGGTCGAGGAGTCCGTCACGGTCCATGGGGCGGCACGAACCGGACCGCGCGCACGGACCGGACCTAGACGGTGAACGGCGTGACGACGACCGGCGTGGACGACCGGCTGCGCACGGTCATGGCGTTCGGCGTTCGGCGTTCGGCGACCGGGTGTCGGTGGTACAGACCGGGGACGGCCGGCGCACCGCGTGGCCGCGGCTCGACGACACCTACACCCGGCGACGCGACCTACACGCTGAACGTGCCCCGTGACCAGCGGCACGCGGTCGACAGGGCGGGCGGGCACTACCGGTTGTACGGCTCGCAGAGCTGCTACGACCGGTCACTGACGACCGACCGGCCGTCCAGGGAGTGCTCACCGAGGACGTCGACCGCTGCTGGGCGGGGCCAGGTGCCCCCGAGCCGCGGCAGCCGCGCCGGCCCCGGTGCAGCGGCACCCGCTCCGGCGTTCCGTGCCCCGGGGCTCGCGCAGGTACCGGGTCGCTCAGCAGCGTTCGTTGAGCGCCCCGTCGATCAGGGTGTCCAGGAGCCCGCCGAGCAGTTCGCGCTGCTCGGCGGAGAGCGGCGCGAGGATCTCCGCGGCCGCCGCCCGGCGCGCGTCGCGCAGTTCCGCGAGCGTCACGCGCCCGTCGTCGGTCAGCTCGATCCGGGTCACCCGGCGGTTCGTCGGGTCCGGCACCCGGCGCACCTTGCCGCTCGCCTCCAGCCCGTCGACCAGTGTGGTCACCGCGCGCGGCACCACTTCCAGGCGCGCAGCGAGGTCGGCCATGCGCGGCGGCGAGCCGTAGTGCGCCAGGGTGCGCAGCAGCCGGGACTGCGCCGGGGTGACGCCGAGATCCCGGCGCTCCAGATGGCGCTTCTGGATGCGGTGGACCCGGCGGGTGAGGCGCAGCAGCTGCTCGGCGAGGAGGCCCTCGGGGTCGGGGGTGGTCATGGCGGGAACAATATCAGGACGGCGTTCATTGTGAGTGAGGGTAACAATGAGCTATGATCCTCCAGTCGTCGTCGGCCGGTCTGCGTGCCGACGTCACCTCACCTCCGTAGGAGCCCATGCATCCCGAACACAACCCCACCTGGACGCCGACCGCCGGTGCGCAGGGACAGCCCCGGCAGGTGCGCCGCATCCTGGCCCTCTTCCGCCCCTACCGCGGGCGACTCGCGATCGTCGGCGTGCTGGTCGGCGCCTCGTCGCTGGTGTCCGTCGCCACGCCGTTCCTGCTGAGGGAGACCCTGGACGTCGCCATTCCGCAGGGCCGCACCGGCCTGCTGAGCCTGCTCGCGCTCGGCATGATCCTCAGCGCCGTCCTCAACAGCGTCTTCGGCGTGCTGCAGACCCTGATCTCGACGACCGTCGGCCAGCGCGTCATGCACGACCTGCGTACCGCCGTCTACGGCCGCCTCCAGCGCATGTCGCTCGCCTTCTTCACCCGGACCCGCACCGGCGAGGTGCAGTCCCGCATCGCCAACGACATCGGTGGCATGCAGGCCACCGTCACCTCCACCGCGACCTCCCTGGTCTCCAACCTGACCGGCGTGGTCGCCACGATCGTCGCGATGATCGCCCTCGACTGGCGGCTGACCGTCGTCTCACTGGTCCTGCTGCCGGTGTTCGTGTGGATCGGCCGCCGCGTCGGCAACGAACGCAAGCGGATCACCACCCAGCGCCAAAAGCAGATGGCCGCCATGGCCGCCACCGTCACCGAGTCCCTGTCCGTCAGCGGCATTCTGCTGGGCCGCACGATGGGCCGCGCCGACTCGCTCACCCGGTCCTTCGCCGAGGAGTCCGAGCAACTGGTCGACCTGGAGGTGCGGTCCAACATGGCCGGCCGCTGGCGCATGGCCGTGATCACCATCGTCATGGCCGCGATGCCGGCCGTCATCTACTGGGCCGCGGGGATGACGCTCCAACTGGGCGGTCCCCAGGCGTCCATCGGCACCATCGTCGCCTTCGTCTCGCTCCAGCAGGGCCTGTTCCGCCCGGCCGTGAGCCTGCTGGCGACCGGTGTGCAGATCCAGACCTCGCTCGCCCTCTTCCAGCGCATCTTCGAATACCTCGACCTGCCGATCGACATCACCGAGCGCGACGAGCCCGTCCATCTGGACCGGGTCAAGGGCGAGGTCCGGTTCGAGGACGTGGAGTTCCGGTACGACGCCGAGAGTGCCCCCGTGCTGGCCGACATCGACATCACCGTCCCCGCGGGCGGCAGCCTGGCGATCGTCGGCCCGACCGGCGCGGGCAAGTCCACGCTCGGCTACCTGGTGCCCCGGCTGTACGACGTCACCGGGGGCCGGGTCACCCTGGACGGCGTCGACGTGCGTGACCTCGACTTCGACACCCTCGCCCGCACGGTCGGCGTCGTCTCGCAGGAGACGTACCTCTTCCACGCCTCGGTCGCCGACAACCTCCGCTTCGCCAAGCCGGACGCCACCGACGAGGAACTGCACACCGCGGCGAAGGCGGCCCAGATCCACGACCACATCGCGGCGCTGCCCGACGGCTACGACACGATCGTCGGCGAGCGCGGCCACCGCTTCTCCGGCGGGGAGAAGCAGCGGCTTGCCATCGCCCGCACCATCCTGCGCGATCCACCGGTCCTGATCCTCGACGAGGCGACCAGCGCCCTGGACACCCGTACCGAGCACGCGGTTCAGGAGGCCATCGACGCCCTGTCCGCCAACCGGACGACGCTCACCATCGCGCACCGCCTCTCCACCGTCCGCGGGGCCGACCAGATCGTGGTCCTCGACTCCGGGCGGGTGGCCGAACGGGGCACGCACGAGGACCTGTTGGGGCTGGGCGGGCGGTATGCGGCCCTGGTCCGCCGGGACGCGCAACTGGAACCGACAAGCTGAAGATATGCCAGGTTTGCGGAGGTATGCGGGTTAACGTGCCCGCATGCAGATGAACACTCCGCCACGGAGCACGATTCGACTCACGCGCCGGGGCAAGCTCGTCCTCCTTGTGACCGGCGTCGTCGTGGCCGGCACCGCCGTGGCGGTGCCGCTGCTGACCCTGGGCGAGGAGCGGCGGTCCGGCAGCCTGGTCATCCCGGAGGGCTGGCGCGCGAGTCAGGTCTACGAAGCCGTCGACAAGGCGCTCGCCCTGCCCGCGGGCAGCACCGCGAAGTCCATCGACAAGGCCGGACTCAAGCTGCCCCATGACGCCGACGGCAACCCGGAGGGCTACCTCTTCCCGGCGACGTACCGCGTCGACAAGGACAGCACGCCCCAGACGCTGCTGCAACGAATGATCGACACCGCGAACGACAAGTTCGACGTCGCCCCCGTGGCGGCCGGTGCCCAGCGCAACGCGATGAACGTCTACCAGGCGGTCACCATCGCGAGCATCGTGCAGGCCGAGGCCGCCTCCAGGACCGACATGGGGAAGGTCGCCCGGGTCGTCCTCAACCGGCTGGAGCGCGGTATGCCGTTGCAGATGGACTCCACCCTCAACTACGCGCTGCGCCGGCACGCCGTCCGCACCAGCATGGACGACACCCGGATCGACAGCCCCTACAACTCCTACCAGCGCATGGGCCTGCCGCCGACACCGATCGACAACCCGGGCGAGGACGCGATGCGCGCCACGCTCAACCCGACACCGGGCAGCTGGCTGTACTTCGTCACCGTCAAGCCGGGCGACACCCGTTTCACCGACGACTACGCGGAGCACCAGCGCAACGTCGCGGAGTTCAACGCGCTCCAGCAGAAGAAGAGCGAGACGCCACACAGTCCGAGCGCGACGGCATCGCGGTCTGGGGCCTAGCTAGGCCCTGTCGTCGATCTCCCGCCCGCCCTTCGGGCGAACGACGCGGGTTCGACGACAGGACCCAGCAGTCCCCGGGGTGAGCCGACGCGACGTCACGCGGCGAGCGGCTGTGCGGCCAGCAACTCCCTGATGTCCCGTACGGCGGCGCGCCCCGCCCGGTTGGCGCCGATGGTGCTCGCCGACGGGCCGTAGCCGACCAGGTGGATCCGCGGATCGGCGACCACACGGGTCCCCTCGGCCCGGATCCCGCCGCCCGGCGCGCGCAGCCGCAGCGGCGCCAGATGGTCGAGGGCGGCCCGGAACCCGGTCGCCCACAGGATCACGTCGGCCTCCATGTGCCGCTCCCCGCCGAGCCCGGGGGACTCCAGCCACTGGACCCCGTCCGGGGTGATCCGGTCGAACATCGGCCGCCGGTCCAGGACACCGTCCCGCAGCCCCCGCCGGATGGCGTCGTTGAGCGGCAGACCGGTGACCGAGACCACACTCCGGGGCGGCAGCCCCTGCCGCACCCGCTCCTCGACCAGGGCCACCGCGGCCCGGCCCGCACCCTCGTCGAACAGACCCTCCCGGAAGACCGGTGGCCGGCGGGTGACCCAGGTGGTGGCCGCCGCGTACGGGGCGATCTCCAAGAGGTGCTGAGTGCCGGACGCGCCGCCGCCCACCACGACCACCCGCTGCCCGGCGAACTCCTCGGGCCCCGCGTACTGCGCGGTGTGCAACTGCCGTCCGCGGAAGGTCTCCTGCCCCGGGTAGCGCGGCCAGAACGGCCGGTCCCAGGTGCCGGTGGCGTTGATCAGGGCGCGCGTGGACCAGGTGCCGTCCGAGGTCTCCACGAGCAGCCGCCCGTCCGTACCCTCACGCACCGCGCGGACGTCCACCGGCCGCCGCACCCGCAGGTCGAACGCCCGCTCGTAGGCGTCGAAGTAGGCGCCGATGACCTCCGCCGACGGTCGTGCCGGATCGGCGTCGGTCAGCTCCATGCCCGGCAGCGAGTGCATCCCGTGCACCTTGCCGTACGTCAGCGACGGCCAGCGGAACTGCCAGGCGCCGCCCGGCGCGGGGGAGCGGTCGAGGACCACGAAGTCACGGTCCGGCTCGAAGCCGGTGCGCCGCAGGTGATAGGCGCTGGACAGACCGGCCTGGCCAGCGCCCGTGACGACAACCTCGACCTCGCGCTCGTTGTTCACGTCCCTGCCAACAGCACCGTGGCCGCGGATCTTCCCGCGCGCCGGCGCGCGGGAGGGCGCCTGCGCTGCGGACCGCGGACCGCGGACCGCGCGCCGCGAGCCGTGCCGGCGGGTTCAAGACTCGTGCGCGAGATGAGCTTCAATCCGGTGGAGGCGTGCGCGATCCGCTGTTCCGAGGTGACGAGTTGCGGATCGACGGCGACCGGGACCCGGGTGGAGTCGGTGCGCCGCACCGAGGCCGGCGCCACCTCGTAGGGCAGCCCGGTGTCTTCGCCCACTCTTCCTCGTGAGGCGCCGCCACAGGCGGTGAGCAGCAGGGCGAGGGGCAGGAACAGCGCGGCGGGGGACGGGGCGACATCGCGTGGCGGGTCCGATCGTGTCCGAACGGAGCGCGGCGGCCTCGGAAGGAATCCGGGCCGCGGCGGCGGGGGCGCGGTCGGCTTCTGGGCGGGGCCGGGCTGTCGCGCGGAGGTCAGGCGGCTTCGGGGCCGGTGCCGAAGCCGAGCCGCTCCAGCAGGCCGGCGCGCAGTTCCGCGAACCGGGGGTCGGCGATGCCTCGCGGCCGACCGAGATCGATCCGCTGCTCGTGCGCGATGACGCCGCCGTCCATGACGAGCACGCGGTCGGCGAGCAGCACGGCCTCCTCGACGTCAGGGGTGACCAGCAGTACGGCGCAGCCACGGCGCTGCCACACTTCCCCGACCAGCCGCTGGGCCTTGATACGGCTGAGCGCGTCCAGCGCGCCGAACGGCTCGTCGAGCAGCAGCAGATCCGGTTCGCGTATCAGGGCGCGGGCCAGCGAGGTGCGCTGGGCCCCGCCGCCGGACAGTGCCTTCGGCCAGGCGGCGGCCCGGTGGCCCAGCCCGATCTCGTCCAACGCCCGTTCCGTGACCGACCGCCCGGCCTTGCCCGGCAGCGCGAGCAGCACATTGCGCCACACCCGCTTCCACGGCATCGGCCGGGGCGCCGCGAAGACGACCGCCCGGCGCCTCGGCACCAGGACGGTGCCCTCGATGTCGCGGTCGAGTCCGGCGAGGATGCGCAGCAGCGTGGACTTGCCGCAGCCGCCGTGCCCGAGCAGCGCGACGAACTCGCCCGGCCGGACGTCGAGATACAGATCGTCGAGCACGGCACGGCCGTCGAAGCGTCGGGTGAGTCCGGCGACATGGACCGCCTGGGCGGTCACCGGCCGGTGAACGTCGGTCGCCATTGCAGCAGCAGCCTTTCGGTTTTCGAGGGAGCGGACGACGAAGCCGGCCGGCAGGCCGATGGACGGCATGGACGATCAGACAGACCACGATCACATCGGTGCGCAGGACGTCCCGTGCCCGCACCCTCAGGAAGCCGAAGCCGAAGCCGAAGCCGAAGCCGAAGCCGAAGCCGAAGCCGAAGCCGAAGCCGAAGCCGAAGCCGGAGTCCGCGTCGACCTGCCCGGCGACGACCAGCGCCGACCGGCGACGCCGAGGCGGTAGCGCAGCCCGGTGCCGAGGGCAGCGAACCGTCGGCGACGAGATCGCCGCCGCCCTGCGCGATCCGGCCCGGCGATGCCAGCGCGCGGGACGTCAACCCGCCGTCGGCGATGAGGAGTTGCCACAGCGCGAGCAGCAGTACGGGGCCGGTGGTGCGGCGCAGCCAGCGGGTCATGGGTGCTCCACGGGCAGAAGATGCGGTGAGGGGTGCGCCTCAGCGCCGCCGCGTCAGGACCGGGCCGACCGCGCGGGCGGGAGTGCGGAGCGCGGATGAACGCGCGGGAGCGAGTGGCGTCAGCGGCCGCGGCGACACGCGGCGGAGGCCACCCGCAGCAGGTCGATGTGACCGCGCGTGGTGAGCAGGGCTGAACGCTGCATGCGGGCGACCGTAGCCAGCCGGGGGCGCGGCGGTCAACGGCGTCTCGGGGAGCGGACCCCGCATACCGGCGGCAGGCGACGTTCGGAAACCGGCCCCATGCGCGAGGATGGTGACATGTCAGATGCCTTCACCACGCGCGTGCTGAACGTCGCCACCGGCTCCCGGGAGCGGGTCATCGACCTCACCGGTGACTGCGAGGCCTTCCTGCGGGAGACGGCGGCCGGCCGCGACGGTCTGCTCAACATCTTCGTCCCGCACGCCACCGCGGGGATCGCCGTCATCGAGACCGGCGCCGGCAGCGACGACGACCTGCTGGCGGCCCTGCACACCCTGCTGCCCGCGGACGACCGCTGGCAGCACCGCCACGGCAGCCCCGGCCACGGCCGCGACCACGTACTCCCCGCGATCGTCCCCCCGCACACGACCCTGCCGGTGCTGCGCGGCCGCCTGGAACTCGGCACATGGCAGTCCGTGTGCCTGGTGGACACCAACCGCGACAACCCGAACCGGCAGGTCCGGCTGAGTTTTCTGGGTGGATGATCCGGGGCGGACGGTGGCGTTGTCGGGCTCCGGGGCAGTACAGCTAGCGGCTCGGGTTCGTCAGTGATGCCCGGTCCCGGGCCGTGCGTACCGCCAGGGACAGTGAGGCGGCATCGTACGCGCCGTGGTGGCGCCGGCCGTTGACGAAGAACGTCGGCGTGCCCGAGACCCCGCTCAGATCGGCAGACTCCACGTCCTCGGCGACCCGTTCCGCGCCGGCCCGCGCCCTCAGGTCGCGGCGGAACGCCGTCATGTCGAGCCCGGTCCGCTCGGCGTGCTCCAGGAGGTCCGTCACCCGCAGGCTCCCCTGGTGGCTGATCAGGACGTCGTGCAGCTCCCAGTAGCGGCCCTGCGACGCGGCGGCCTCCACGGCCTCCGCGGCGAGCTGCGCGTCGGGGTGGACATCCGTCAGCGGCAGATGCCGCCAGACGTAGCGCAGGTCGTCGCCGAACTCGGCCAGCAACGCGCGCACCACCGGCTCCGCCCGTCCGCAGTACGGGCATGCGTAGTCGCCGTACTCGACCAGGGTCACCGGAGCGTCGAACGGGCCGCGCACATGATCGCGCGCCGCGTCGACGGGATCGCTCAGATCGACGAGCGGTTGCCCCTCGCCCAGCAGGGCCCGGGTCCGCCGACGCGCGGGCAGCAGGGCGACGGCCCGCGTCAGCACCCAGGAGATCAGGCAGGACAGCACGACGGCCGCCAGAATGCCGGCCTTCGCCTGTTCCAGCCGCTGCCCGTGGAAGGCGAGCGTGGCGATCAGCAGCGCCACCGTGAAGCCCACCCCGGCGAGGCTGCCGCCCACGGCGACCGCGCCCCAGCCCACCGCCGGGCGCAGCCGGCCCCGGCTCACCCGGGCCGCCACCCAGGTGGCGCCGAGGACGCCCGCCGGCTTGCCCAGGACGTAGCCGCACACGATGCCCAGCGTGACGGGCGAGGCGAACGCCGCCGCGATCCGGTCCGCGCTGATCGTCAGGCCCGCGTTGGCCAGCGCGAACAGCGGCACGATGACATGGCTCGTCCACGGGTGGACCATCCGCTGCAACCGCTCGTTGGGCGAGAGCGCGGAGGCCAGACCGCGGCGCAGGGTACGTTCCAGTTCCGGCGTCGGCTGCTCCCGAAAGCCCCGGAACAACCGGGTGACCCGCTCCAGGGCGTGCCGCTCGGCCGGACGGGCGTACGTCAGCAGCCCCATGGCCAGGCCGCTCACCACCGGGTCCACGCCCGACCGCAGCAGCGCGCCCCACAGGGCCACCCCCAAGGCCGCGTCCACCCCGGTGAGCCGGACCCCGGCCGCGCGCAGCACGAGAAGCAGGGCGAGGATGCCGAGCGCGAGACCCAGCGCCAGGAGGCGGACCGTGCCGCTGTAGGCGAGGGCGATGACGACCAGCGCCACCAGGTCGTCGGTGACCGCGACGGTGAGCAGGAAGACACGCAGGCCGCCCGGCAGCCGGGAACCGAGCACGGCTAGCATGCCGAGGGCGAAGGCCGTGTCGGTGGACATGGCGGCGCCCCAGCCGTGCGCCGAGTCCAGTCCGGCGTTGAAGCCGAGGTAGATCGCGACCGGTACGAGCATGCCGCTGACCCCGGCGACCACCGAGAGCACCAGGCGGCGCCGCTCGCGCAGTTCCCCGACATCGACCTCGCGGCGGGCTTCCAGACCCACGACGAAGAAGAACAGCGTCATCAGACCGCTGTTCACCCACTCGCGCAGCTCCAGCGACACACCGGCCGAACCGATCGTCAGCGACATGTCCGTCCGCCACCACGACGCATAGCCGCCCGGGGAGACATTGGCCCAGACGAGGGCCGCGATCACCGCGCCGAGCAGCACGGCGGCGCTGCCGGTCTCGGTCCGCAGGAAGGCGCGCAGCGGGCTGCGCGGACCCGCGCCGCACGCGGTCTGTCCGGTCATGGGCGCGGCCCCGGACGGTGCGGGACCGGTCGGCTCTGGCGGCACCTCGTGCACCCGCATCCGATCAGTCGACGAAGACCCCGGCCGGGCCGATGGGCGAGGATCCGGCCGGGCGGGGGCGGCCGTCCTCCAGGACGGGCACGCGGCGCCGGCGGGCCGGGACGGAGCCGGATGCCCTCGGACGCGTGCCAGTTTGTCGCGTGCGTGCCAGTTTAGTGAGGGGGCGCCGCGTGGCCGGAAATCGACGGCGGCCTTCTCCTTGCGGGTGGGCAGAAGTTGCGTCGCTGTGCAACTCTGGAGGTGCCGGAAGCCCGGAGGGCCGGGTGCCCGTCGACCGAGGAGGAGGTGAGCGACATGGATCGCAGCAGCAGTAGTCCGGGCCGCGCAAGGCCCCGCAGCCCCATGTCCCCCCGCTCCTCGGGCACCCGGTAGCCTCCCGCCCCGCACGGCGGCTGCCATGCCCTCGACCTGCCCCGCCGCGACGGGGAAGGGGAGGTACCCATGGCGAACCCGACCACCTCCGACTTCGCCCTCCGCCTCGCCGTCGGCGTCGTCTCCTGCGCGGTGTCCGGTATCGGCTTCCTCGGCGCCGGGAGCGTTTGTGGTCTCGACACGGCCGCCACACGGCGGTGTTCGGCCGCCGCCGGTCGGCCGGGGCCGTACCTCTGCGTGAGGCCGAGCCAGCGCGGGCTACCGGTGCGGCGCGACGGCGAGGACACCAGCGCTGTGCACGCCCGCGCCCGCCGCAGCGGGCGCCCCCGCCTCCGCTTCGCTGTGCGCGCCCGCCTCCGCCGCACTGCGCACGCCCGCGTCGGCCGCGGCGGTGACCTCGCCCGCCGCCTGGAACGGCTCATCGTCCGGCTCTTCCCGGAGTCCGGAGTGCGGGACCTGTACCGGCACCCGGACCATGGCTCGCTCGGCACGGAAGGGAAGGCGACGGCGGCATGAACGACCTCGACACCCAGAGCGCACGACGCACCGTCCGCCGCGCCGCCCGGCGCCTCGCGGAGGACGCCCCCAAGCTCGTCGTCGGCTCCGCGGACGCGTACCGGACCGGCCTCGCCACCCGCGCCGCCGACCTGCGCCGGGCCGTGCTCGCGGCCTGGCTCACCGGCGTGCCCGAGCACGTCATAGCCGCCGACGGCGGCCTGTCCTCGGCCGTCGTGCACGAGTGGATCTGCGCCGGGAGCCCGCCCGCGGAACCCGCCGACGGACCGGGGTGAGGCGCGACGTCCCACCCGGGCCGAAGTGCCGGTGTCAGGAGGCGGCCCGGCACGCCGATGCCGGCATGGCCGGGGTGGCCGAGGCGGCTGAGGTGGCTGAGGTGGCCGACGCGGGCGCCCGGCCCGGGGATGGTCCCGGCCCGGGGACGGGGTCCGGTCCGGGAGACGGGGCCGGGTCCGGGCCGGCGGGCGATCTTGGTAGCCTGACCGGGCCAGTCGTGCCACATCCGAGGCCAGGGAATCCGGTGCGAATCCGGAACTGACGCGCAGCGGTGAGGGGGACGGGCAGGGCACACCAAGCCACTGGGAGGGGTTCGGACCGGCCGCGAGGCCGGTGCGGGGCCGTACCGGGAAGGCGCCCCGTCCGGACGAACTCGAGTCCGAAGACCTGCTGGCACCTCCGCGCCCGCGCGCGGAGGACGTCCGTAGGCCAGGCTCCGCGTACGAGCCCCGACACCCGAGGCATGCCCGTGCTCCGTTCCACGTTCCGTCCCACCCTGCTCCTGCTCACCCCCGCGCTGCTGCTGACCGCGTGCGGCGGCGCCGGCCGCTCCGCCCCGGACTCCGGCCGCTCCGCCGCCGGTTACCCCCGCACGATCGACAACTGCGGCCATCCGGTCACCCTGACGTCGGCCCCCGAACACGCCGTCTCCCTCAACCAGGGCAGCACCGAGATCCTGCTCTCCCTCGGCCTCGGGAACCGTCTCGCCGGCACCGCCACCTGGACCGACCCGGTGATGAAGGGCCTGGAGAAGGCCAACGCGTCCGTGCCCCGGCTCGCCGAGAACAACCCCTCCTTCGAGAAGGTGCTCGACGCCGAACCCGACTTCGTCACCGCCTCGTTCGTCTCGACCCTCGGCCAGGGCGGCGTCGCCACCCGCGAACAGTTCGAGAAGCTGGGCGTGCCCACGTACGTCTCCCCGTCCGACTGCGCCGCCGGCAAGGACAACGCCAGCGGCGGCGACGGCTCCCGCAGCGCCCCGCTCACCCTCGACACCGTGTACGGCGAGATACGCGACCTGGCCCGCGCGTTCGGCGTCGACGAACGCGGAGACCGGCTGATCGCACGCCTCAAGGAGCGGGTGCGGGCGGCCACCGACGGCCTCGACGCCTCCGGCGTCTCCCTCATGTACTGGTTCGCCAACTCCCAGTCGCCCTATCTGGCCGGCTGCTGCGGCGCCCCCGGCGTCATCACCCGGGCCGTCGGCGCCCGGAACGTGTTCGCCGACACCCACGACGAGTGGCCCCAGATCAACTGGGAGACCGTCGCCGACCGCGACCCGGACGTCATCGTGCTCGGCGACCTGACCCGCAGGTCCCAGACGGCCGAGACCGCCAAGGCCAAGATCCGTTTCCTGGAGACCGACCCCGCCACCCGCAATCTCACCGCCGTCAGGAAGAAGCGGTACATCCTGCTCAGCGGGCAGGCCATGAACCCCTCCATCCGCACGGTCGAGGGGATCGAACGGGTCGCCGCCGGACTGCGTCACCTCGGGCTCGCCAAGTGAACCTCCGCGCCTCGCTGTTGACCGCCGGCGGGCTGCTGGCGGTGACCGCTTCGGTGGCGTTCGCCGTGACCATCGGCCCCGCCGACATCTCCACGGCCGACGTCTGGGCCTGCGTCGCCGCCCATCTCGGCTTCGGCGACAGCACGTTGGCGCCGCTGCGGGACGGCATCGTATGGAACCTGCGCATGCCCCGCACCCTGCTGGCCGGCCTCTGCGGCGCGGGCCTCGCGGTGTGCGGAGCGGTCATGCAGTCCCTGCTGCGCAATCCGCTCGCCGACCCGTTCGTGCTCGGGGTGTCCTCCGGGGCGTCCACCGGCGCGGTCGCCGTGGTCGTGCTCGGGGTCGGCGGGGGAGCGGTGTCCCTGTCGGCGGGCGCGTTCGCCGGCGCCCTGCTGTCCTTCGGGCTCGTCCTCGTACTCGGCCACACCCTGGGCGGCGGCCCCGACCGGGTGGTGCTCTCCGGCGTGGCGGCCATGCAACTGTTCTCCGCGCTCACCTCGTTCACCGTCCTGACGTCGGCGGACGCGGAGACCACCCGAGGTGTGCTGTTCTGGCTGCTCGGCTCGCTGACCGGCGCCGGCTGGGGCGAGGTGCTGCTGTGCGCCGTCGTGCTCGCCGGCGTTCTCCTGGTCTGCCTCGGACACGCCCGCACCCTGGACGCGTTCGCGTTCGGTGAGGACGCCGCGGCGGCGCTCGGTGTGCGCGTCGCCCGCACCCGGCTGGTCCTGCTGTGCGCGACCGCGCTGCTGACCGCGACACTCGTCAGCTGCACCGGGGCGATCGGCTTCGTCGGCCTGGTGCTGCCGCACGCGGCCCGCGCGCTCACCGGTTCCGGCCACGCCCGGCTGCTGCCGGTCACGGCACTGGCCGGAGCCGTCTTCCTGGTGTGGGCGGACACGGTCGCCCGTACCGTCATCGATCCCCAGGAGGTGCCGGTGGGCGTGGTGACGTCGCTGATCGGCGTACCGGCGTTCGTGGCGGTCCTGTACCGCGGACGGAGGCGGACATGACCGGGCAGGACCGCACGGCCGACCGGGACGGCCCGCCCGGTCTGCGCGCGGAGCGCGTCGCGCGCCGTGTCGACGGCCGGATCATTGTCGACGGCGTCACCCTCGCCCCCCGCCTTGGGGAGACGATCGGCCTGCTCGGCCCCAACGGCAGCGGTAAGTCGACTCTGTTGAGACTGCTCGCCGGAGTGCTCGCGCCCACCTCGGGAGTCATCACCCTGGACGGCCGCCCGCTGGCCCGGGTCGGCCGTCGGGCCACCGCGCGGCGCGTCGCCACCGTCGAACAGCACGCGCACACCCAGACCGAGCTGACCGTCCGGGACGTCGTCGCCCTGGGCCGCATCCCGCACCGGCGGGCCTGGGCCGCGGCCGGTGCCGAGGACGCGCGCGCGGTCGCTGACGCACTGGCCCGCACCGGGCTGACCGAGCGGGCCGACCAGTTCTGGCACACCCTGTCCGGCGGCGAGCGCCAGCGCGCGCACATCGCCCGCGCCCTCGCCCAGCAACCCCGCGAACTGCTGCTGGACGAACCCACCAACCACCTCGACATCCAGCACCAGTTGGACCTGCTGGACCTTGTCGCCGGCCTGCCGGTCACCACCGTGATCGCGCTGCACGACCTGAATCTCGCCGCGATGTACTGCGACCGGCTGCTCGTCCTGCAAGACGGCCGGGCGGTCGCGGAAGGCATCCCGTCCACCGTTCTCACGCCCGCCCTCATCGAGCGGGTCTACGGTGTCCGGGCCGAGGTCACCCAGCACCCCGGCCACCCGGTGATCCGCTTTCTGCGCCGGACGGCCCGCGCTGCGGACGGGCCCGCCTGACCGGATCCGGCACCGATGGCGGTGTGCCCTGATCACATGGGGTGGATCGAGTGGGTGACGGGGACAGGATTCGTACCCAGGGGCGACGACCGGCCGGCGTACGCGGAGACGGCCGAGGTGAGCGGCTGTCCCGTGGGGCACGGTCCGCTCGCGGTGGCCCGGCCCACGCTCGGAGACCTGCTGGCCGATGACGACGCTTCCTAGGGTCCGGGCCGCTCGTCCGCTCCCGCGGCCGGGTCGTCGGGCGCCTTGAGGGACAGTACGACGGCGCTGAGCCGGCCGTCCGGAGTGCTGTAGTCGACGGTGTCCCCGGCGCGATGCCCCAGCAGGGCCCGGCCGAGCGGGCTGTCGGCGGTGACCAGCCGCTGGTCGGAGGGCGCGGCCACCTCGCCGATCCGCAGGGTCTGCGCCGTGCCGTCCGCGAACCGCACCGTGACGGTACTGCCCACGCCCACCACACCGGGCGGGGGCGGGCCGGCGACGGCCGCGGTGCGCAACCGCTCGGCGATCCGGGAGATCCGGTCGTCGAGCCGGGCGAGTTCGGTGGCCCGCTGCAACTCGTCGGCCTGGTCCGCGGTGTCCCCCGTCCCGCCGTCGCTGTGCAGCGACGACGCGACCGCCTCCCGCTCGGAGCGCAGGTCGGCCAGCTCCCGCTCCAGCGTCCGACGGGATTCGGTGCCGATCGGCTCGGGTCCACCGGTCATAACGGCATGATGCGCTCCGCGGTACCCGTCCGCCACCGGCGGGCCCCGACCCGCTCGGCGCATTGCGCTCTCCCCGGGCTCGGCGACTCACCGTGACACGGCACGCGGGCAGCCGGGTGCCGCGGCGTCGTGGCTCAGCGCGCGGTTCCCCACGCCTCTTTGGGCGCCGGCACAGCCATGTGCCATTCCGCCCGGGCCGGGCGCTCGCCGTGACACGGCACGACGGCAGCCGAGGACGGCCGGTAAGTCCGGGGAACTCGCAGGTCACGAGCGCCTGCCAGGGGCCGGAGTCGGAGCCGGGGCGGGAACGGGGACCCCGCACGGCCGGGGCTTTCCCGGGCGCCCTAGAACGGGGTGAGGGTCACCCGGATTCCCGTCGGCGCCGGGTCCTCGATGTACGAGGCGAAGCCGGCCACGTCGTCGAAGGCGAAGCCGTACGCCCTGCCGTCCCGGGTCGCCGCGTGCAGCGCCTTGGCGTAGTGGTTGGTGACACCGGCCCGGTAGAACGCCGACGCGTCGGTGGTCGGCTGTGCCGCCGCCGCGACGAGCGTCGACCGGTTGAAACCGGCGCCGAGGACGGCGGCCACCGGACCGGTCGTGCCGTCGTTGGGCGCGGCGAGGGCACCGTCGCAGAACAGCACGTCCCGGGTGGACGGCCGGTCGAAGGCGACCGGCGCGGGCCCGTCGAAGGTCAGTTTCCCGCCGCGCACCCGGCCGGTGGTCGCGGAGGTTTCTCGGCCGGTCGTGCAGGGACGTGGCGTGCGGCTGCTTGGCCGCCGGGCCGCTCGTGCGGGGTGAGGTCCGCTGTGCCGTGCCGTCGGGCCGTCAGGCTGTGGCGGTCTGCCGTGCCCGCGGCTCCCGTGGTTCCCGCCGCCCCGGCGGACGGGGCGGACGGGCCGTGGGGCCGGGGGGCGTCCGCAGGTCTCGGTTTTCGTGTTCGTCGGTCCGGGCCGGTGGTGGTCGGGCGACTGTGGTGCGGCTCGGGTGCAGGGGCGAGGTCGGCGACGGTGGTGGCGCGGCCGGTGTCCTGGGTGCCCTGTGGGCTACGAGGACCTGCTCGTGGGCGGCCCGGCGGAACGGCCGGGGCGGTGTGGACCGTGGTGACGCGATCAGGCGCGGGCGTCGGGCCGGTGGTCGGCGGGGGATGAGGGGGGGGTTCCTGGCCGGGGTGCGCGGTGCGTCGTCGTGTGAGGGGGGTACGGGGACCGGCCCGGGGGCGGTGGCCGAAAACGAGTGGGTGAGGCGGGGTGCGTGGGAAGGTCCGTGCAGCTCCTGGTGGACTTCGACGCCCGCTGCACATCCGGCCTTCTTGGTCAAACCACCACCCCGATCCCGGCCGTTCATCAGAGCTTTGCAGACTCCGCACGTCCCAAGTGTGTACATCCCTGTTCCAGCGGGAGTTGAAAATGGGCCACGGCCACAGACATGACCAGGGTCATCACCACCATCACCACCACGGCAGCGACGAGCCCACGTCCCTGCCGCCCGCCCTCGACATGTCGGTTCCCGACGCCGAATTGACGCCCAGTCAGTTGTCGCGGCGCTCCATGCTCCGCCGCACCGGCCTGCTGGGCGCGGGCCTGGCGGCCGGCAGCGTACTCACCGGCGCGGGCCAGGCGGCCGCGTCACCGGCCGCGGCGCCCTCGTCGCACGGCTCGCGTTCGAAGGGCTACCTGTGGCTCGCCGGTGACCACCACATCCACACCCAGCACAGCTCCGACGCCAAGTACCGCGTCATCGACCACGTCCGCCAGGCCAACGCGCACGGCCTCGACTGGATGGTGATCACCGACCACGGCAGCGAGACGCACGCCAAGATCGGTGTGGAGAAGGTCAACCCGGACATCGTCGACGCCCGTGACAAGATCGACGACACCCTGGTCTTCCAGGGCCTGGAGTGGAACATCCCGGCCGCCGAGCACGGCACCGTCTTCGTCCACCCGGGCAAGAACGAGGTCGCCGTGCTGAAGGAGTTCGAGAACTCCTTCGACGGCGAAGTGAAGGCGGCCACCGGTAACACCCCGGCCAACGAGGCGCTGGCCATCGCCGGCCTCAACTTCCTCGCCGACCAGGTGCGCCGCCGCAAGGTCAAGGACGTCCTCTTCCTGGCCAACCACCCGGCCCGCAAGGGCCTCGACTCCCCGCACGAGATCCGCGGCTGGCGCGACGCTCAGCCCAGGATCGCCGTCGGCATGGAGGGCGCCCCCGGCCACCAGGCCGCCGGCATACCCGCCCCGAACGGACCGGGAGAAGGCCGGGGCTACTACGACAACAGCCCCGGCGCCAACTCGTTCCCCGGCTACCCGCTGGAGAGCTACCGCACCTGGGGCGGCTTCGACTGGATGACCGCCACCGTCGGCGGCCTGTGGGACAGCCTGCTCGCCGAGGGCAAGCCCTGGTGGATCACCGCCAACTCCGACTCCCACGAGGTCTACGCCGACACCTCCGTACGCGGCCCGAACAGCGACTTCGACGCCAACGGCCGCCACGCGGACCCCGTCTACGGCGGCGGGCTGAACCTGGCCGACGGCGACTTCTGGCCCGGCCAGTACTCCCGTACTCACGTCGGCGCCTCGTCGTTCTCGTACCAGGCGGTCATGGACGGCATCCGGGCCGGCCGGGTCTGGGTCGACCACGGCGGACTGATCAGCGGCCTGAACGCCCAGGTGCGCTCCGGGTCCAGGGCGGTCACGCTCGGCGGCTCGCTGGTCGTGCGCCGCGGCAGCCAGGTCGACCTGGTCATCGAGATCAGCCTGGCCAACGGCCCCAACTGGTCCCAGTTCGTGCCGAAGCTGGCCCGCGTGGACGTCATCCAGGGCGCCGTCACAGGCCGGGTCGCGGACAAGGACGTCTTCGCCACCCCGGACACCAAGGTCGTGAAGTCCTTCGAGGTGAACAAGTCGACCGGCTCCGTCCGGCTGACCTACTCCCTCGGCCGGGTGGACAAGCCGCTGTACGTGCGGCTGCGCGGCACCGACGGCAACCGCTCCGCCGTCGGCCTGAACGGCACCGCCGTGGACCCGGCGGGCCCCGCCCTGGACGTCGTCGGCGACGCCGACCCGTGGAAGGACCTGTGGTTCTACTCCAACCCGATGTGGGTCCTGCCCGCATGACGGCACCCCACCATGTGTCCGGCGTCCACTCCGTCATCGGGGTGGACGCCGGCACGGCGAGCCTGCGCGAGGCCGACCACCTCGTGCACCGCCTCACGGACGACCTCCGGCTCCCGGAAGGCACCGTCGCCTGCACCCATCTGATCCGCAGCGCCGAGCGCCGCGGGACGACGGTCTCGTTCGCGCTGCCGGACGCCGCGGCGGCCCGGGCGGCATGGCAGCGCCTGACGGAACGCGCCGACCCGGACCCGGGCCTGGGCGCCGTGCTCGGCGACCTGACGCACGGCTCGGCCGCATCGGCCCGTACGGCGGCCCCGGGCGCCGCGGAACACGCCCGTCGCAGTGGCGGGCGGGCCGTGCTCTACCCCGGCGCGGACCGGCTCACCGGCACCGTCGTCCTGGCGGAACTGCTGGCCACGACCGCCGTCGAACGGGTCGTCGTGGTCGGCGCGCCCTTTGCCGACGGGCCCGACCCCGGGACCTCGGTGCTCACCCGGGACCATGTGCGACCCGAGTGGCGCGACGGCCTGCTGACCCTCGCCCTCGTCCCGGCGGTCGGCGGGACACTCGCACCCTTCGAGGTGCCCAACCCCACGCCCTGCTGCGCCGACCACGGCTGACGCTCCCGAGTGACGCCTGACGCCCGTGACCCCTGGCCCGTGAGCCCTCGCCCCTTGCCCCTTGCCCCTTGCCCCTCGCCCCTGGCCGGGGGGCCGTGACCTGCGGGCCGTGGCGTGTGACCCGTGAACCGTGACGCGTGACCCATGGGCCGTGGCCCGTGACTCGCGGCCCGTGGGCCGGGTCGGCCGCCTGGCCACCGGCCGGCGGCTGCGCCGCCGTCACGCGGGGCGGCGCCTCCCCGCAGGCGTGCCGCCCCCGCTGGCCCCGGTCCGCGGGAGCAGACCCAACTGCTGGGCGCGGAGCACGGTGCCGACCCGGTCGCGGGTGCCGAGCTTCCGGTAGATCTTCTCGATGTGCTTGTGCACCGTACGGTCGGAGATACCGAGGCGACGGCCGATCGCCGCGGCCGTCAGGGCGTCGGCGAGAAGCAGCAGCACGGTCGTCTCGCGCGGCGTCAGCGCACTGTCCGCCGCCCGCTCGTCGGGGGACACGGCTCCGGGCAGCAGCCGCCGCCACTGCTCAAGCAGCTGCCGCTGCCGGTCCACGGCGGCCAACAGCGGCTGTGCGCGCCGGGCGAGCAGGATGTCGTCGTCGGTGAAGTCCGTACCGGAACGGTAGACGATGCACCCGGTGATCGGGGTGGTCGCCTGTGGCAGCGGCACCGCAAGCGCATGGTCCGCGTCCAGGGTCCGGCCGAGCAGCCGGGCCGTCGCGCCGGCCGGCCAGGCCGGGCCCGCCAACCGCCGTGCGGTGACCGGCTCCCGGCCGGTTCCGGTCAGATAGTGGGAGGCGAACGGCCGTCCCCTCCTGAGCAGCCCCAGATCCGCGGCCCCGAGCCGGGCGAACTGCGCCGCGGTGTCGCCGGCCAGGCCGACCGTTCCGCTGCCCGCGCTCCAGTCGTCCAGCTTGAAGATCACCGCGTCGCCGCCGCACAGGCCCGGCAGGGCGTCGGCCAGCAGCGGCCACAGCCGCCCGGGGTCGCGTTCGTGGAGGGCCGCCACGGCCACGGACGCGATGCGCTCATAGGCCGCCTCCGGTGATCGTGCCACGTGTTCCTCTCACTCGGTCGTATACGCAGTTGTACCCATATCCGTGCGCCACCTGCCTGACCGAGACTTCAACCGAGCAGCATCACATGTCTGGATGTGCTCAGTGCGTGCGGGCCGCCGAGACGGGGGAGCGGCGGCCCGCACCCCAGGCCGCGGCGCACAACGCCCGGTCCACCTCCTCGGTGTACCGGGCGGCGGCCAGCCAGCGGCGGGCGAACCGGTCCCGGTCGGCCGGCAACAGGCGGCCGAAGGGATCGCGGGCGCGGTCCGCCGCGGCCGAGTGCAGGGCGTCGACGAGGTCGGCGGCCGTCGCGAGGCCATGCCGGCGCAGCCGGCTGCGGTCCGCCGTGTCACCGCCGGAAAAGGCCAGCACGCGCCGCCCGCCGGACGCCGCCTGCTGGATCCGGCGGCGCAGCAGATACAGCGGGGCCTCGTCGGGTGCGGGCCGGGGTGCGCCGGCCGCTGGCGGCGGGCCGGTGGGCAGATCCGAGCGCAGCAGACGGTCCAGGCCCACGTCCACCCGTGTGTCCGGATCCGTCGGACGGCTCGCGGCGAGCAGCAGGGCACGGGGGTGCGCGGCCGGGGTGAGCCGGGCGACGATCCGCAGCCTGCTGCCGCACGCGGCGGCCAGCAGACGGAGGTTGTCGCGGTCGGGGAGCGCCGGGTGGTCGTGGGCGGCGGCCAGCCGCAGCGTCAGCCCGCCGCACTCCGCCAACAGGGCCTCGCCCGTCGTCTCGCGCACCGTGCCGACGAGCGTGACGTCCAGGAACAGCAGGTCATGGCCGTCGTCCAGCGCCCGGTCCACCTGGTCCGCGACGGGCACGGCCCACAGCCCGGCGAGGGGCGGCTCGCTCCAGGCGGCACCGGAAGCACGCACCGCCCGTACCGCCGAGCCCGCACCGAGCCGGCCGGTCGGGGAGACGGTCGCACCGGACACCGCGAGCCCGGCCCGGGCCAGCGCGCGGTGCGTCAGAGCGGTGTCCCCGATGCGTACGGTCCGGTCGGCGGCGCCCATCGCCCGGCCGGCGCCGCCGGGCGCCACGTCGGACACCGAGTAGAGGCGCCCCTGGGCGTCCGCGGTCCAGGTGACGGCGCCCGCGTACCCGGTCGCCGTGAGCACCGGTTCGGAGAAGACGCCGTACAGGCGCAGCGAGCCGTCCGGCGTGTACGGCTGGCGTACGGTGCCGCGCAGGGCGGCCAGCTCCGCGCCCGTGGCGTGCGGGACGAGATGCGCGACGGTCAGCACCTCGTGCAGCGCGGCGACCAGGTCGGCGAGGCGGTACGCCGGGTCGGCGGAGCGGGCCGCGCGTACCGCGGTGACCACGGACAGTGCCGCGGTGGCGGCCCTGGGCAGTCCCGCGAGCCGTGCGGTGTGCGCCGCGCGCAGCAACTCCGCCTGGAGCACGGCTCCGGCGCCGTCCGCGCCCGCCTCCAGCACGGCGGCGGTGGCGTGCCGCAGATCCTGGGCGGCGGCCCGCTGACCGGGCGTGGCCGTCTCGGGCCCGGCCGTCTCGGACCCGGCCGGCCCGGCCGGCCCGGCCGTCACCGCGCCGTCTTCGCAGGACGGCGCCGGACCGGCGCCGACGGTGGCGTCCCCGGCGGGGGTCGATTCCGCAGCGGCCCTCGCCCCCGGTGCCCCGGGCGTCCCCGTTCCCGGCTGCCCGCAAGCCCCCGGTTCCTCGGCGGTTTCTTCCTCCCCGGTGGCCTCGGGTGCGGCGACCGGGGCCGCGCAGGCCGCGGCGGCGCGATGCAGGCAGTCGGGGGCCAGCAGACAGCCGCAGCGGACGGCGTCCGCGCTCGTCACCGTGCCGCCCGGGGCGTGGAGTTCGAGGTCGGTCGTGTCGTCGACGGCGATGCGTACCGTGTCCCCGTCGCGGACGACGGGCCGGCCCGCCAGCTTGGTGACGCCCGCGTCCAGCCGCTTGCGCAGCCGCGGGGTCAGCGCCCCGACGAGTTCGGCGGTCACGGACGGCGCGACCGGGGGAAGCCCCTGGTTCATGCGATCTTCTCCCCTACCCAGCGGGCGAGTTCGAGCGGACTGAGGGCGGCGACCGGCATCCCCGCGGCGACCAGCTGTCCCGCCACACCGGTGGAGTAACGCGGACGGCCCGAGTCGTCGAGGCTCGCGCAGCCCAGGACCTGGCACCCGGCACCGACCAGGGCGCGGACCTCGGCGAGCAGCCCGCCGAGCGGGTAGCCCTCCTCGAAGTCGCTGACCACCACGACCAGGGTGCGGGACGGCACGGTGACCAGCTCGCGCGCGTGCCGCAGCCCGGCGGCGATGTGGGTGCCGCCGCCCACGCTGACCTCCAGCAGCAGGGACAGCGGGTCGGCCACGTGATCGGTGAGGTCGATGACCTCCGTGGAGAACGCCAGGAAGTGCGTGGACAGCGTCGGGACCCCGGCAAGCACCGACGCGGTCAGGGCGGCCCACACGGTGGACGCCTCCATGGACCCCGACACGTCGGTGACGAGGATCAGACGCCAGTCGGCGGCGCGCCGGGCCCGGCTGCGGAAGACGGGGTGCTCCGGCACGATCCGCACCGTGCCGTCCGGACCGCGCCGCGCGGTCGCCAGATTGGCCCGGAGCGTGCGGGGCAGGTCGAGCCCGCCGCCGGGCCGCCGCCCGGGACGCGGCAGCGCCGTGCCGTGCAGTGCGGGCCGCAGCCGCGTGGCCAGCTCCCGGGTCAGCGCCTCGACCAGGCGCCGTACGAGCGGACGCAGCGCGGCCAGCCGGGACTCGGGCAGCCCGCCCGCGTGCCGGAGCACGGAGCGCAGCAGATCCACGGAGGGCCGCACGCTGTCCGCGTCCAGCTCGCCGACCACATCCTGCCGGCCCGCCGCGGCGGCGGCCGCCAGCACCTCCTCACGGATGCCCGGACCGAACAGGGCCGCCAGTTCCTCGGACCACTCCCGCACCCCGGGATACGGCGCCTCCCGGCCGCCCCGGCCCGTGCCGGCCGGGCCGCCCCGGCTGCCCTCGCCGCGTCCGGCGCCGTACAACTCGTCCAGCGCGGTCGCCAGCGGTGCCGCAGACGCGGGCAGCCGGTCGCTGCGGCGGCCCAGCACCAGCCGCCAGCGGTCCACGGGGGTGAGGTGTCTGCCGTCCTCGGGGGCGCCGCCGCCGGCCCGTACGGGCGCGGACTCCTCGTCCGGAAAGTCCGCGGGCGGCGGCAGCAGCCCCAGCGCGCCCAGCGCCGCACGGGCCGCGAGGTCCGCCGTCGTCCATGTGGCCAGCGCGACCGGGTCGACGCCGGCGGTGTCCCCCAGACGGCTGGTGCCGAGCCGCTCCTCCACGGTGCCGAGGAGCCGGTCGCGGGCTGCCGGGCTGAGCGTGTCGAAGCCGCCGCGAAGCGCCGGGAGCCGGTCGGTGAAGTCCCGGTCGGACAGCTCCGACACCCCATCGAGCAGGGGCTCCAGGGCGGGGGCCGCGGACTCCAGGAGCGGGCCCGCCGCGGTGAGCAGCCCGGCGAGCCGGGCGGTGAGGGCCGACCGGGAGTCGGGGTCGCGGGCCCCGTCGACCCAGGAGGCGACGCGGGCACCGAGGGCACGGGGGTCCTCGTGCCCGAGCAGCACCCGTACGGCCCCGGCGGCACCGCGCATCAGCGGGGAGCCGCCGGCCGCCAGCCGGGCCAGTGCGTCGGTCAGCCGTATGCCGCCCAGCACGTCTGCGCGATGGGCGAGTTCGAGCAGGGCGCGAGCGTCAGCGGGATCCTCGGAGCCGGTGAGTCCGTCCACCTGACGTACCGCGGCGGCCGTGAGCAGTTCGGCCGCGGCCCGCGCCCGCCCGGTCCGTTCCGCAGTGGCGTCGAGACCGGGTACATGGCCGGCCCGCAGCCGGTCCGACAGGGCCAGTCCGGCGAGGAGTTCGGGCAGCGTCCCGGACTGCGGCAGCACGGCGGCGGTGTCGGCGAGCCGCTCGTCGGTGAGCCCGGACAGACCGCACTCCGCCGCTTGCGTCAGCCCGGTGAGGGTCTGCGCGGCCGTGGGCCCGCCCTCGTCCCGCTCCGCCCGCCGCCGCTCGCGCAGCACGCCCTCGGCGGCCTGGGCGGGCGTGACCCCGCGGGCCCCGGCCGCCGTCAGCATCGCCGCGGTGGCGGGGGTCCAGCGCACCTCCCAGCGGGAGGTCAGCGCCTCGGCCCCGCCCGTGCCGACGACCTCCTTGGCCTCCGCGTACGGCACGCCGCACACCGTCAGCCGGCGCAGCAGGAGTTCCCGCCTGCGGTCGAGTTCGGAACGGAGCGGATCGAGCCGGAGGTCCCGGGCGCCGCCCGGCCCGTCGGCACCGGGGCCGGGCAGTCCCAGGTCCGCCAGCTCCGCCTCCACCGCCGGGCCGAGGCCGCTGCGCGGTGCGCCGGGCGCGGGCCGGCCGGTGCGGGCGCCGACGAGCACCTTCTCCATCGCCCGGGCCACGGCCCGTCCCCGCCCGTACGGCTCGCCCTGCGCGAGCACCGTCTGCACCGCCTCGACCAGCTCGCCCCGGCCGGCCGCGGGCAGCCCGCGCAGCCGCGCGAGGTCACCGGCGAGCCGGCTGATCTCGCGCGCGTCGGCGGGACCCGACGGATGTCCGAGGGCCCGCAGCTGCGCGCAGATCCGTACGGCCGCCCGGGTCAGGGCGTCCGTCAGCGCGGCCGGGTCGCCCGCCGCGCCGAGGACCAGGTGCTGCCACTCCGGGTCACGGATCCCCGCGGGATAGCCGGAACGCTCGTCGAGGAGCGCGTAGGTGTAGGGGATGAGCGAAGTCGTCCAGACGGGGCGCGCCGGGTCCGCGGACCCCGGCCCGCGGCCGTCCGCCGGGCTTCCCCCGTCCGCCGGCGGCTGTTCCGGCGCGGTGACCGGGGCGGGCAGTGCCGGAGCGTGGAAGGCGCCCACGACCACGGCGGCCCGCTCACCCCCGGCGGTGGCGGCGGCCAGACACGCGCGCATCCACCGCTCGCGCCGCAGATCCAGCTCCGGGACACCACCCGAGGCCGTCGCGTCCGCGCGCAGCGCCCACCCCGCGAGCAGCGCCGCCCGTCGCAGCGCCTCCGGCGGCGAACCCGGTGCGGCGGCCTCCACGAGCCGGTCCCAGAGATCGTCACCGGGACGGCCGGTGAGCCGCGAGCGCAGCGCCCCGGAGAGACCGGGCGCCCCCGGCTCCGGCGCGGGCCCGCATCCGTCGGCCCTGTCGGCCCTGTCGGCCTCCGCGCCTCCGTCGGCGTCCGGACCGATGGTGGCGTCCGCCCGCGGGTGCCGCAGCGTCCGGTTCACGCTCCACGCCCGGTCCGCGAGCGGCAGATCGCAGGCTACGACCGGTACGGCGTGCCGCGTCGCCCAGCGGATCGCCGCGAGCTCGGGCGAGAAGTCGGCGAACGGATAGAACGCCGGACCACCGCCCCCGGCGGCCGGTGCGGCAGCGAGGGCGACCGGGGCCCGTGTCTCCTCGTGGGCGAGCCAGGGCAGCCAGTCCTGCAGTTCCGCGGGCAGCTCGACGAGCAGCACGTCCGGCCGCGCCGCGGCCAGCAGCGCGGGCACGGCCGCGGCCAGCGACGGCGCATGATGCCGTACGCCGATGAGGTAGGGCGCCGCCGGATCGGTGAGGGCGGCGACGGCTTCTTCGGGGGAGGCGGTGGCGAGGGGCACGGCGGGGGAGGCGCTGGCGAAGGGCACGGCCGTCAGCCCTCCAGCACGGTGCGCAGGTCCCACAGGGTGCGCCAGGTCGCCGACCCCTGCTCGGCCCGGCGCCGGACCGGACCGTCCCAGTACCCGCGCAGCCGGGCCGCGTCCGCCGGGTCGTCCTTGCGCACGACCCCCAGGAGGTGCCCCGGCAGCAGCCCGAGCACATCGCGGTCCCCGGGGAAGTACGCGGCGGCGAGCCCCAGCGCACCGGCCACGGCCACCGCCTCCGCGGTGCTCATCACGGTGGACGGCCGCTCGACCTCCCAGCCCTCCGCCGACCGCCCCTCCCGCAGGTCCCGGAACGCGGTGACCAGGGCCTCCAGCACGGCGTCGTCGACCTGGAAGGGCGCACCCGCACGTTCCACCGACGCCCGGGCCTGGCCGCGCACCAGCGCGGTCTCCGTGTCGAGGTCCTCGATGGGGCCCACGGTCTCGAAGTTGAAGCGGCGCTTGAGCGCGGCGGACATCTCGGAGACGCCCTTGTCGCGCAGGTTGGCGGTGGCGATCAGATTGAACCCGGGCGCGGCGTGCGCCAGGGCGTCGTCGCTGCCCGCCAGTTCGGGCACCGCGATACGCCGCTCCGACAGCAGCGACACCAGGGAGTCCTGCACCTCGGGCAGGCAGCGGGTGACCTCCTCGACGCGGGCGATACCGCCGCGGCTCATCGCGGTCAGCACGGGGGAGGGCACCAGCGCCGCCCGGCTGGGCCCCTGTGCCAGCAACAGGGCGTAGTTCCAGCCGTACTTGAGCTGGTCCTCGGTGGTACCCGCGGTGCCCTGCACCACCAGCCCACTGGTCCCGCACACGGCGGCCGACAGCAGTTCGGAGAGCATCGACTTGGCGGTGCCGGGCTCGCCGACCAGCAGCAGGCCGCGCTCCCCGGCGAGGGTGACGACGCACCGTTCCACCAGGGCCCGGTCGCCGACGAACTTGCCCTCCACCACCAGCCGGCGCGGCGTCCCGTCCGGCACGTCGGCGTCGTCGGGCAGCCGCAGCGCCCGGCCGTCGCTGCCCATGACGAAGGTGACGGCGGCACGCGGGGTGAGCCGCCACGCGGGCGGTCGCGGCCCGCTGTCGTACGCGGCGAGGAAGGCCAGTTCGGCGGCGTGACGCTCCTCGGGCGGGACGATCTGCCGTGTGGGGTCGGGGGCGAGGGCGGTGGTCATCGGCACAGTCCTTCGGGGTGGTGCGGACGTCGGTCGTTCTCGGCCCGGGGCACCGGGCGCCGCACGGCGGCGCCCGGTCCCTCGGGGCGTTCGTCGGCGGGGCCGGCCGACGAGGGCGGGGTCATCGGCGGCGCCCCCTGCGGGTGGCCCGCGTGGTGAGCTCCTCGTACGCCGGCGCGTCGCCCGCCCGCACCCGCTGCCAGGCGCGGGCGAACAGCTCGGGCACCGGCAGCAGCGGAACGGCGCGCAGATGGCCGGGTATCGGGTAGAGCCCTTCCTTCCAGGTCTCCACCGGCAGCGCCGGGGACTTGAGGTCGTGCCAGCCGCAGGGCAGGAACAGGGTGCGCCCGGCGCGCGGCCGTTTGGCCGTCACGACCAGGTCGGTCGCGGCCAGTTCGGCGCGGGCCTTCTTCGTCCGGGCAGGCTTCCAGCCGGTCCAGCGGGCGCAGTTGCGGTCCGTCGGATCGGGCAGGGCCAGCAACTGGAGGTAGAGCGCCGCCGCGTCCTCGCTCAGGCCGTGCGCGGCGGCGACCTCGGCGACCAGCGCGGGCGCGCCCACGGCCGGGTCCTGGGCGTATCCCGCGGGGCCCGTGGCACCGGCGGCGAGCGCCCGGCCAAGCTCCTCGCCCAGGACGGCCCGCAGCGCCCGCAGTCCGCCGCCGCGGCCCTGGCCCACCAGCCCCGCGACGAGACCGAAGACGGCGTCGTCCGGTCCGGTGAGCCCGGCCGGGCGGACCAGCACGGTCTCGGCGCTCTGGTACCAGGGGCGCAGCACGAGCGCGTCGCCGATCCGGGTGAAGCCCTGCGCGTCGGCGCCCGCCCGTTCGGGAAGGCCGTACGCCTTGCGCAGTTCGGCCGAGGTCGATCCGCCCTTCTCGGTCCACTGCACGTCGAGGTCGAGGAGGAGTTCCGGGTCGGCGACGCGCCGGCGCAGGGCGGCCAGGCCGTCCGGCAGGGCGGCGCGCAACGGATGCCCGTACGGCAGGCCGTAGGCGAGCGCGGCGAGCGCGTCGACGGCCCGGGTGAGGTCGTAGCGGCCGGGGAGGGCCGCGGGGTCGTCCGCGGTCAGGTTGCCGTCCTTGTCGGGCCGCTGGACCGTGGTGCGGCTCAGCCACGGCGTCCGGCCGGGGTTCAGGACGGCCTCGGCGGCGCCGACGGACATGCCGGGGAGGTCGCCGGCCACCTCCTCGGGCAGGCGGACGAGTGAGCCGTGACGCTCGGCCCACACCCGGGCCGCGGCCTGTGTGTCGGGTCCGACCGTCCACAGGTCGGCGGGGTCCGCGGGCAGCAGGGCCCCGACCAGCGCCGCCGCCTCCGGCTGCCCGAGGGCGCCCAGCATGCTGTCGGCCAGGTCCTTCTGCCGCGACTTGAGCCCGAGGGCGGCCAGCGCCTCGGCGCCGGGCCGCTGCGGCCGGCCGGCCAGCAGCACGGCGGCCTGGAGCGGGCCGAGACCCTCGCCTGTCGCGGCGGTGAGCGCGGTCGGCGCGTCGGGCTGCCACGGTGCGGCGCCCTTGTCCCGGATCAGGGCGGTGACGGCGGCGAGCCGTTCGGCGGACAGGTCCGAGGCGTGCCGCCTCTCCTTGTCCAGCAGGAAGTGGGCGACCGCGCCGAACCCGCCGGACGGGTCGTGGTCCAGGGCCAGCCAGTTGACGCGCTCGTGCTGGGAGTCGACGCTCTGGCAGCCCAGCACCACCACGGTGCGGGCGCCGCGGCGCAGCACCTGGCCGACGCGCTGCTGCTTGTCGTGCGGCTCGCTCAGCACGACCTCGCGGAGCACACCGGCAGGGTCCGCGAGCGGTCCTTCGGTGATCGCCTCCAGGAGCAGGAGCAGCGCCTCCCGTTCCGCGTCCGGCAGGGCGGGCGAGGCGGCACGGTAGGCGAGCGGGCGCAGCGCGGCCAGCACGGACGGCCACACCATGCCGTTGCCGGGCACGGTGTACGCCTCGCTGTGCCAGCCGTCGGTCAGGGCGGCGAGCCGTTCCCGGTCGGGCAGCGGCCTGCCGTCGGCGGGCCGCCCGGACAGCACGTGGTTCACCGCCCGGATCTGGCGCAGCACGCTCCACTGCGACCCGCCCCACCAGCCGTTCAGCGGCGCGAGCCCGTCGGTGGCCTCGTGCAGAGTGCGGTCCTCGCCGTGCCGGGGGCGGTAGTCGGCGAACATGCCCTCGGTCCGGTTGCGGGGCTCACGCGGCCCTTCCTGCGGGGGCGTTGCGAAGACGGCGGCGGACTCGGTGAGGCGCAGCGCCGTGCGGACCAGGGCGGCCACGCCGGTCAGCAGCCGCGGGTCGGTGAGCTGCGGCAGGGCAGGAGCCAGGGCCCCGAGGACGACCTCGTCCGCGGCCGGCACGGCGGCCCTGGCGGCCTGGTCCCCGGCCTGGTCCAGTGCCTTCTGCCGCCCGGCCAGCGCGGTCGCCGCGCGGTCGAGCAGCTCGGCCGCCAGGCCGTCGGTCAGGGCGCGCAGCACCGCCGAGCCCCGCTCGTCGCGGGGACGCAGCGCGTGCCAGAAGGCGACGGGCGGCACGAACGGGGTGCCGGCGGCGAACTCCCCGCCCTGTTCGTGCTGGGTGACCCGGCCGAGTTCACCGCCCGGGGAGGTGTCGTCGGCCGCGAACAGGCCGATCTTGAGCTGCGACTGCACGGCGACCGGCTCGGCCCCGCCGGGCAGCCGCAGCGCGCCCAGCGGGATGCCCGCGGTGCGGCCGTCGCGGTCCGCCCGCAGGGCGACCGTCCGCCCGTCCGGTGTCCCGGCGGTCGTCAGGGCCTCGGCGCCCTGTCCCTCGGTACGGACCCAGCGGCCGAGCACGGTGCCGTCCGTGCCGAACGGGCTGTGTTCCAGGCCGGGTTGCAGCGGCAGCACCTCGCAGGAGGCGGGCCGCAGGGCCGCCTCCTCCCGGATGCCCGAGCGCAGCAGGGCGGGCAGGGACGACCGCCCGTGGGTGCCCGTGGCCGGGTCGTATTCGAGCCAGACGGTCTGCCGCTCCTGCCGGCCCTGCCGCCAGTAGGAGGTGCCGTCCCCGAGGACGGGGCGGCCGGGCGGCAGGACGGTGTCCCCGGCGTGCAGGGTGCGCCCGCCGGTGGCGCGGCCGCCTCCGGGCAGCGGAAGGGAAGGGCCGGCGATGTCGTGGCCGGACCACCAGGTGGGGATCTGTTCACCGCCGAGGGTGAACACCTCGGCGGGGCGGGCGGACCAGTAGCCGTACTGCTTGCTGCTCTTGCGCCACATCACGAGCAACTCGCCGTCCACGTACCGGAACCGGGGGCGCTGCCAGCGGTCCAGCTCGGCGGGCAGCCGCAGGTCGTGCTCCAGCAGGATCTCCTCGGGACCGACCACGACCGCCTTGTGCCGGCGGGCCAGGATCAGCGCCGGCCAGGCCTCGTGCACGGTCAGCGTGTTGTCCTCGCCCTTTTTGGTCTCGGTGTCCAGCAGCCGCAGGGCGTCCTCCAGGGCGGGCCAGCCCAGTTCGTCCAGGATGCCGGCGCGCAGCGTCCTTGCGAGCAGGGGCGCGACCTGGTGCCCGGCGACCCGCGCGACGGCGGCGGAGCCCACCTCGGCGGCCACCGTGCGGAAGGGGCGCATCCGGTCGAGTTCGGCGCGGGCAGCGGGCAGGCCCACCGCGCGCGTGTACCGCTCGGCGGCCTCGTCCAGCCACTCGCGCAGCACCTCGCCCAGCACCGGGTGGGCGGCGGTGTGGCGCAGCACCTCGTCCGCCGTCCGGCCGTTGCCCAGGGCGCCGACGGCCTGGTGCAGCAGGCGGCGCAACCGCGGATCCGCGGCAACGGCCACCAGGTCGCGCCGGCCCGGCGCGTCGTCGGAGAACCAGCCGTCCAGCGCCAGGTTCACGGCCACCTCGGGGCCGGGCAGAGCCAGCGGCACGCCCTCGGCCACGCACAGGTCCAGCAGATCGAGGTCGGCGCCGGCGTGCCAGCGGCCGGTGAACAGATCGACCGGACGGCCGGCCGCGCGCAGCCGAGGCGCCATCCGCCGCACGAGCGCGAGCGTGGCGGGGGAGCGGCGGGAGATGCTGCCACCGTGTTTACGGAAGGCCGCCCAACGGCTCAGCCAGTCCGCCGGGTCGACCTCGTCGGCCGTGTCTGCGGCGGCGGGGTCTGCGGTGTCGCCGGTGTCTGTCGTGTCGCCGGTGTCTGTCGTGCCGGCCGTGTCGTCCTCACCGGTCAGGAGCCGGTCCGCGCCGCTCTCGGTGAGCAGGGAAAGCCAGAACTCGTCGTCCTCGACGGAGCGGCCCAGCCCCGACGGCATGATCTCCAGCAGCCGGGCCCGGACGGCCGGCTGCTGTGCGGCGAGGACCGCGAGCGTGGCGCGACAGGCGGTCCAGAAGGACGCCGGGGCCCGGACGGCGGCGGGAGAGGCGATCAGGTCGGCGACCAGGGCGCACTCCTCGGTGACCCGGGGCAGTCCGGCCGCCGCGATGAGCCCGCGGGCGTCCTGCGGCAGCGAGGCGTACGGCGGCATGCCGGCCGCGCACCGCTCCACCGTCAGCTGCCGGAACTGCGCCCACGCCGCGGCGGGTTCGAGCCGGCGGGCGAGGTCCTTCACATGCTCCTTGAGGGCCTTGACGGTGAGCGCGCCGGCGAACGCGAACTCCAGGAAGACGGCGCGCTGCCGCTCCTCGTCCACGGTGAGCGCGTGCACCCGCTCGGCCTCGCGGGCCTTGCCGAAGAAGGCCGCGGCGTACGTCGTGTTCTCCTGCTCCAGGAAGACCCGGGCCGCCTGCTCGTGGAAGGTGGGCAGGAAGTGCGGCACGGTCCGGCCGAGCCGGTCGGCGAGCGCCTCGAAGCCCTCCTTCGCGGCGCCCGGCCGGGACTTGGCCTGGCGGGCGAGCCGCTCCACGTCCTTGACCAGGGCCAGCGCGTGGTGTCCGTTGGCCGGGTCGTTGACCAGCGCCCAGGCGGGGAAGCCGAGCGTCTCCCGGCGCACCTGCCCGACCTCGGGCGTCTCGGGCTCGCGGACCAGGCCGAGGAACTCCAGCGCGAGATCCTCGGCCTCACCGAGGGTGCCCGGCACCAGCCGGACGACGCGCCGCTCGCCCAGGGCCGGGTGGCCGTAGGCGCGCACGGTCAGGACGTCGGCGTCCTCGCGCCCGGTGCTGCCCGGCGGCAGGACGGCGCCCGCCTCCAGCAGCGCGGCCGTGGTGGTGTCGTCGTACGTCGTGGCCGTCATGCCGCCCGCTCCTCGTCCTCGATGTCCCGCCCGGCGTACAGCGCGGCTGCCATCCGCATGCCCTCGGACCAGGCGACCGGACCCACCTGACGTAGCTTCAGCGCCCGCCCCGCGGGGTCGGCCCACTGGAGCGGACCGGTCTCCGTCTCCTCGTAGCCGTCGTAGTCGCCGACCCAGACCCGGGCCTCGCTGCCGCGGCCCTCCTCCAGCACGGGGCAGACCGCGTGTCCCGCGCGCACCCGGTAGCCGAGCTGGGTGGCCCGGCCGTGCAGGAAGCGCAGCTCCTTGTAGGCGCCGCCCGCGTAGTCCGCGACCTCCGTGCCCTCGGCGTCGAGCGCCACCGGGCGGTGCCACACCTCGCGGAAGAGCTGCTGGACGCGCTGCTCGACGCCGAGTTCGACGGCGAACTCCCGCAGCTCCTCCAGGTCGGCGAGCAGGACGGGGTGCGGGATGCGGACGAGTTCGGGCGTGGTGCGCACGGTGTCGCCGTCGAGGTCGACGAGACCGAGCCCGCGCTCGGGGTCGGCGTCCCGCAGGAAGCCGGCCACCTGCCCGTCGGCTCCCATGACGACGACGTCGCGCAGCGCGGACTGCCAGGCCGGGTCGGGCCACACCCGGCCGAGGACGGCGAGCGGCACCGGCAGCGAGCGCACCATCCACCGCTCCACGTCGGCCAGGCACCGCTGTTCGTGCCGCTCCAGCCAATCGGCGAGCTGCCGCAGTCCGACGACCGCGGGATCGTCCGCGAGCTTGGCCGGGACCGACTTCAGCTGCCGTCCGGCAGCGTTGCGGCACACCACCTTCCCGCCGTCGAGGGCGACCTCGTAGTCGCCCGCCGTCACCCACCCCATGTGTGCCTCCCCGCACCGCAGTGATCAAGTGATGGGAACTGTAGGACGAGCCACTGACAACGCCCCCCACGCCTGTGGGATGCGGCCGGGAGAAGGGCCACGTCCACCTCGTCGGCAACGGCCGCGCCAACGCCGGCCTCGGCGACAGTGACATGCTGCGGGCCGTCGTGGGCGAGCCGAAGCCGCCGCCCGGCAACGAGGCCGACACCGACGGCAACCGGCACTTCTACGGCTTCGAGTGCGTCAACCTCGGCGACGGCAAGGACCCGTGGCCCAAGGCGCAGAACGACGCCATCGCACGGGTCGCCGCCGCCCTCTGCCGGCACTACGGCTGGAGCGAGCGCTCGGTGATCGGCCACAAGGAGTGGCAGCCGGGCAAGCAGGATCCGCGCGGCTTCACCATGGACGGGATGCGCGGGCGCATCGCCGCCCGCCCGGCCGGACAGGGCGGCGGGGGCGGCACGGGCTGCGGGGAGCCGCACCAGCCGAAGCCGGCGCCCAAACCGTCGTAGGCACCCTTCCCGGGCAGCGCCTTCTTCCACACGGAGCGGAAGGCGGCGGTGATCACCTCGATGGGCCGCCGGCTCGTCGCCGAGGGGCGCGGCCACTACGAGCGGGGGCCGGGCCCGCAGTGGACCGAGGCGGACCGCACGTCCTACGCGGCCTGGCAGCGCAAGCTGGGCTTCAAGGGCAAGGACGCGGACGGCATCCCCGGCAGGTCAGCTGGGACGAGCTGAAGGTGCCGTCGGACGGCTGAACCGGCCCGCGCCGGGCGGGGCGCTCAGCCCTGCCCGGCCTGCTCCTTGCGCAGTTCCTTCAGCCGTGCCGCCTCCTTGCGGACCCCGGCCTGGGTGGCGCGCTCCCGCTCCAGCCACTCGGGCCGCTCCTGCTTCAGCGACTCGATCTGCTCGGTGGTGAGCGCCTCGGTCACCCCGCCGCGGGCGAGACCCGCGATGGACACGCCCAGCTTCGCCGCGACCACCGGACGCGGATGCGGGCCGTCGCGTCGCAGCTCGCGCAGCCACTCGGGCGGTTCGGCCTGGAGCCGGTCGAGTTCGGCACGCGTGACGACACCCTCCTGGAACGGTGCGGGGGTGGCGGGGAGGTACACACCCAGCTTCTTCGCCGCGGTCGCGGGCTTCATCGTCTGGGGGTTCTGCTGCGACTTCATGAGGCCAGGGTATCGCCGGGTACGGGGGCGCCGGCCGCGGCCGGTAGGCTTGGCCCGGTGACAGGCCCGCAGGAGACACCGCCGTTCCGGCTCGCGTACGTCCCCGGAGCGACGCCCGCCAAGTGGGCGCGGATCTGGCACGAGCGCCTGCCCGGCATCCCGCTCGCCCTCGTCCAGGTACCGGCCGCCGAGGCGGCCGATGTGCTGCGGACCGGCGCGGCCGACGCGGGGCTCGTCCGGCTACCGGTCGACCGGACGTTCTTCAGCGCGATCCCCCTGTACACCGAGACGACGGTCGTGGTGGTCCCCAAGGACCACCTGATCACCGCCGCGGACGAGGTGACCCTCGCGGACCTCGCCGACGAGGTGGTCTGCCACCCCCTCGACGACGTCCTCGGCTGGGACGCGCCGCCCGGCGAGCCGGCCTTCGAGCGGCCCGCCGGCACCGCCGAAGCCGTCGAACTCGTCGCGGCCGGTGTGGGTCTGCTCGTCGTCCCCCAGTCACTGGCCCGTCTGCACCACCGCAGGGACCTGACCTACCGCACGGTCGTCGACGCCCCGCAGTCGGCCGTCGCCCTGTGCTGGCCCGAGGACGCCACCACCGACCTGGTCGAGGACCTCATCGGGATCGTGCGCGGACGCACCGTCAACAGCACCCGCGGCCGGGGCACCCTCCAGCCCGGACAGCCCGTGCCGAAGGGGAAGCGCCCCGAGGCCGCCGGCCGGCAGCAGCCCACGGCGGGCGGCTCCACCGGCCGCACCCGCCAGGGCCGCTCCACCACGCCCAAGGGAACCAAGCGGGGCCGCCCCCGACGCCGCTCGTAGCGCCGGCCGACCCGGAGGCCGCTCGTAGCGATTCGAGGGGGCGGGCACCGTCGGGTGGCGGTCGGTGGGCCGTCGGGTGGAGGCAGGTGCGGCAAGTCCGTCGTCGGGTGGCGGCGGGTCGGCCGGCGGGCGTCGGCCGGTGTGTCGGTGGGTGGCGGTCGGTCGTCGGCCGACCTGGAGGCCGTTCGTAGCGACCCGAGCGGGCGGGCGTCGGCGGGTGGCGGCCGGTCGGTCGTCGGGTGCCGGCGGGTGCGGCAAGTCCGTCGTCGGGTGTCAGCAGGTGGCGGTGGGTCGGTCGTCGGGTGTCGGCGGGTGGTGGCGGGTCAGCCGGCGGGCGTCGGTGGGTGGCGGCCGTTCGGTCGTCTGGTGGCCGGTGGCGGTCGCTCAGCTGTCCGGGCCGAGTTCCCGCAGGTCCGCGACGGCCAGCACCAGCGCCGCCAGCACGAACACCAGCGAGGCCGCGAAGCCCAGCCGGAGCGCGTCCACGGCCCGCCCGTGGTTGGCGAGGTGCGCGAAGTACACCGCACCCACGGCGGCGATCCCGGCCGCCGCCCCGATCCGCTGCCCGGTCTGCAGCACCCCGCCGGCCGCCCCGGCCCGCCGCACCGGTACCTGGGCGAGCGTCAGCGTGGTGTTGGGGGAGACGGTCAGACCGGAGCCGACCCCGGCGACCAGCAGCGGCAGCGCCGCCGCCCACCCGACGCCCGGGCCCGGCACCCGCTGCACGGCCGCGATGGCGCCCACCAGCCCCACCGCCACCCCGGCCAGCCCGAACACCACCAGCCTGCGGTCATGGCGGACCACCAGTCGGCCGCCGGCCAGCGCCGCCACCGCGGAGCCGACCGCGAACGGCATCGCGGCCATCCCGGCGGCCAGCGCGCTGTAGCCCAGGCTGTTCTGCAGGAACAGGTTGTAGACGAAGAACACCGAGGTGAACCCGGCGAAGTAGACGAGGCTCAGCAGCGCGCCCAGCGAGAACGACCGCAGCGTGAACAACCGCAGGTCCAGGAGCGGGCCCCGGCCGAGCCCGCCCTGCCGCCGCTCCCACGCCCAGAACGCCATGAGCAGCAGCACCGCCACGGGTACCAGGGCCCACTTGCCCCGGCCGGGCCAGGCCTGTTCCTGTACCAGCGGCAGCATCAGCGCGAGCGCGCCGGTACCGAGCAGCAGCACGCCCGGTACGTCGAAACCCTCACCGGCGTTGCCGCGCGGCACGGTCCTCGGCAGCAGCCGCAGCGCCGCCGCGAACACCGCGAAACCGATCGGCAGGTTGACGTAGAACACCCAGCGCCAACTGCCGGACACCTCGATCAGCAGCCCGCCCGCGAGCGGTCCGACGGCCGTCGAGACGGCGACGACACTGCCGAACGCGGCGAAGGCGCGGGCCCGTTCGGTGCCCTGGAACATCTGCTGGATCAGCCCCGACGCCTGCGGTGCGATCAGTCCGCCCGCCACACCCTGCAGCAACCGGAACACCACAAGCCAGGTGCCCGTCGGGGCCAGCCCGCAGGCCGCCGAGGCCAGCGTGAACAATCCGACGCCGATGAGGAAGGTCTGCCGGCGGCCCCGCAGATCACCGAGCCGTCCGGCGGGCACGAGGAACAGGCCGTATGTGAGGGCGTAGCCGGAGACGACCAGGGACAGGTCGGCCTGGGCGGCACGCAGCCCGTGTTCCATCGAGGGCAGGGCGACGTTCACGATCGATGTGTCGAGCAGGGTCATGAAGCCCGCCGTCAGACACACCGCGAGCGCCTTCCAGCGCCGTTCGTCCGCGACGGGCTCGGTCTCCCGTGCCTGGACGGTGGTCATGGGGAGCCACAGGCGCCGGCGCGCCGGACGGGGCGGGACGGCCCGGGCTGCCGGTGCGGGTGGATCGAGTGGGTGGGCATACGGGCGCCTTCCTGTGCTGTCCTGCGACCACGGTAGGAACGGACGCGACACGGCGCCCCCCGAACCGGCGCCGCACCGAGCCGCCCCCGCCCCCGCACCTCCGGGAACTGGGGCCCACGCCCCCTCCCACACCCGACCAACCGAACTCCGCCGTCCGAGTACCACCCCAGGCCATTACGGTGCAACCCCCGGGGACAGCTCGCACCCCCGACGCACCCACCCAGGGACGCGGGGAACGGCGCGCTCAACCACAACGCACCCGCACCAAGCCAACGCACCGGCACCAGGCCAACGCACCGGCACCCCGACGGCGCACGGGCCGTCACCGCCTCCGGGACTCCTGCGGTCGTGCGCCCGGTGCAGCCCACCCAGGGGCGCGGGGAACGGCGCGCTCAACCACAACGCACCGGCACAGGCCCCCACACCCGCACCCCGACGGCGCACGGGCCCTCACCGCCCCCGGGACTCCTGTGGTCGCGCGCCCGGTGCAGCCCACCCAGGGACGCGGGGAACGGCGCGCTCAACCACAACGCACCCGCACCAAGCCAACGCACCGGCACCAGGCCAACGCACCCGCACCAAGCCAACGCACCCGCACCAGCCCAACGCACCCGCACAGGCCAACGCACCGCACCCCGACGGCGCACGCCTCCCCCCGCTTGGTCTAGACCGCCAAGATCGACTGCTACCGTCAGCCGCGGACGCGACACGTACGAGAGGGGACAGCGGTGGCAGACGGCTACAGGCGGCACAGGGCGTTCATCGGGTCGTTCACGGCGGCGGGCGGACCCGGGCTGGTGACGGCCGCCGTCCACCCGGACAGCGGCGCACTCGCCGTACTCGGCAGCGTCGACGGCGTCCCCGATCCCTCGTACCTGGCCCTGTCACCCGACGGGGACACGCTGTACGCCGTCAGCGAGACGGCCGACGGCGCGGTGGCCGCGTACCGGATCAAGGACGACAAACCGGCCCTGGCCGGACCGCCGGTGCCGGTCGGCGGCAGCGGCCCCACCCATCTCAGCCTGCACGCCGGACATGTGCTCACCGCCAACTACGGCTCAGGAAGCGTCACCGCCGTACCCGTGCGCACCGACGGCACACTGGCCGGCGCCCGCTCCGGCGTGCTCCAGCACATCGGCGCGGGCCCGCACGAGCGGCGCCAGCGCGGCCCGCACGCCCATCAGGTGCAGCCGGACCCCAGTGGCCGCTGGGCCGTCAGCGTCGACCTCGGCACGGACTCGGTACGGGTGTGCACCCTGGATGGCGGGACGCCCGTGCTGCACCGCGAGATCGCCCTGCGCCCCGGCTGCGGCCCCCGCCATCTCGCCTTCCACCCGGACGGCACGTTCGCCTACGTCGTCAACGAGCTGACCCCGACCGTCACCGTGTGCCGCTGGGACGCCGAGGCGGGCTCCCTGCGGCCACTGACCGAGACCCCGGTCCTGCCGGGCGCGCCGGCCGGTGACGCCTATCCGTCGGGCATCGTCGCCTCGCCCGACGGCCGCTTCGTGTGGACCGCCACCCGCGGTGAGGACGTCCTGTCCGTGTTCGCCGTCGAGGGCGCGGGACTGCGGCTGACCGGCACGGTGCCCTGCGGCGGCCACTGGCCGCGCGCGCTGGCCGAGAACGCGGGCTTCCTGTACGCCGCCAACGAGCGCTCCGGCAACATCACCTGGTTCGCGGTCGACCCGGCCACCGGACTGCCCCGCTACGACGGCTCGGTGGACGTGCCCGCCGCCTCCTGCGTGGTCTTCGGCTGACACACACCGCGTCCTGCCCGGACCGCGTATGCCCGGTGCGGGCCTGTCTTCCGGCGCGGCGCGGGGCCCGCTTCCGTTGCGGAGCGGGCCCCGACGCGTGCGGGCGCCGTGCCGGTCCGGCTCAGTGGGCCGGGGTGCTCTGCGGCTGCTGCGGGGTGATGCCGAGCGCCGTCGTGTACCGGGCCAGGGCGAGCTTGCCGATCGTCGGGTACGCGCCCAGCGCCTCCGCGGCCGGGCAGTCCGCCTCGGTGGCCGCCGCCGCCAGCAGGCCCGGGTCGATCTCGGGGCCGATCAGGTACGGAGCCAGCGCCAGCTGCTGCGCACCGGAGGAACGCAACTGCTCGGCGACGGACGCGATCGAGCCGTCCTGGTCCAGGGCCGCCGCCATCACCGGCACGGCCAGCCGCGCGGCGAGCAGCATGCCGGTGATGCCGGCCGCCTGCACGGCCTCGTCACCGCCCACGGAGGCCAGGATGATGCCGTCCGCGGCGGTCGCCACGGTGAACAGGCGCGCCCGGTCGGCACGGGCCAGGCCCGCCTCGGACAGCCGCACGTGCAGCGCCTCGGCGAGCAGCGGGTGCGGGCCGAGCACATCCGTCAGCTCGGCGGCGACCCTGCTCTCCATCACGGCCTGGCGGACCTGGCGCAGCAGCGCGTTGTCCGGGCCGGCCAGCAGCGGCACGACGACGGCCACCGGACCGTCGGGCTCCTTGACCTCGGCACCGGCGGCGAGGGCCTGCTCGTAGCGGGCGATGCGCTCCTCGGCGGCCTGCGTCAGCACGGACTGCAGCGTGAGGAATTCCGCGTTGTCCCCGTCCACGTACCCGATCCGGGCGTCCAGGCCGGGCAGCTCGGAGCGGGCGATGCTCACGACGTCCTCGGCGAGGCTGCGCGTGGTGGCGCTGGGCGTGCCCGGCACCGCGAGGACGAGCGCGGGCGCGCCCTCGGGAGCCACCAGCGGTTCGGGGCGGCGGTGCCGTCCGGGCTGGCGGGGTCGCGGCATTCGTACTGGCAGGCCGGACGCGGGCCCAGTGGGGGAACTCATGGCGCCGCATTTTACTGGCTTCCTGGGCTCCCCTGTTCGGGGAGGGTGCAGGTGAGCGGTATCCGTCCGGTTTTGTCTGATGGGTTGCGTACGGATCAGAAGGGGCCCCTCCCTGCTTTCGCGAGCGTCAGCGGGTCACCGTGTACACCATCTTTTCATCGCTCGGCAGGGAGAGCAGCCCGGTCGCGAGGTCCGTGGCGATCCGCACCGCGCCGTGCAGCGGATCGCCCTGGGCGGGCACCCGCGACGCGTGCGGCAGCCGCTTCGCCAACTCCTGTTCCAGCGGGCGAAGGAGCGGGTCACCCATCCGGAACAGGCCGCCGGTGAGGGCCACTTGGGGCGAGCCGGACACCGGGCAGACCGCGGCGGCGGACCCGGCGATGTCCCGGGCCGCCATGCGCAGGATGCCCGCCGCGACGGTGTCCCGCTCCGCGCAGGCGGCCACCCGGGGCGCGAAGGAGGCGAGGACCGCGGCCCGGTCGGAACGCGGATACAGCAGTCCGGGCAGTCCGGGCAGTCCGGGCAGCGGGCCGAACTGCTCCTCGGCGCAGGCCCGCAGCGCGGCCGAGCCGCCGTCGCGCCCGTCGTGGGCGCGCAGCGCCGCCTCAAGACCGGCCCGGCCGATCCAGGCACCGCTGCCGCAGTCGCCGAGCAGATGGCCCCAGCCGTCCGCCCGCCGCCAGCCCGTCAGGTCGGTGCCGACGGCGATCAGCCCCGTACCCCCCGCCACCACGGCACCGGGGTGCGACCCGAGGGCGCCCACATAGGCGGTCAACGCGTCGGCGGCGAGCACGACGGACCGTACGCCCAGCTCCCGTGCGAGGGCGCCCGGCAGTTCGGCGCGCAGGGCGTCGCCCAGGGTGGCGAACCCGGCGGCGCCGACGACCGCCGCGGCCGGCTCGGTCACCCCGGTCTCGACGCTCAACGAGCGGACCATGGGCAGGAGTTGTTCCAGCAGATGGGCGGGATCGATGCCCCGCGGCCCGGTCCTGACCGGTTCTGACGACTCCCGCTCGGCCGACGGCCCCCGCCCGGCGATCCCGACCGTGACCCTGAGCCCCGACGCCCCCGAGTCGACGGCGAGGAATCCGGCCCCGGCTGCGGTACGGCTCACGGCAGGCGCCGGTCCACCGGCTGTCCCCCCTGCTGGACCAGCAGGTCGTCGGCCCGGCCGAACGGACGGGAGCCGAAGAGGCCACGGGCGGCCGACAGGGGCGACGGACGGGCGGACTCCACGCCCAGCGACCGGTCCTTTTCGCGATGCGCGCCGAGGGCGCGCGGGGCCGAGGTGAGCGCCCTGTTGAGCAGCACCGGCGGCAGCGGGCGCGCCTCGGGCGCGACCGAGAAGGACAGACCGACCGCGGGTCCGGAGGTCCCGGGAGCTGGGTATCGGGGCCGAAGGATGGACCGAGGACGGTGACCATGGCGGAGTGGCCTGAGTGCTGAGTGGAACAAGCTCCCCTCCTTCCAGGCGACCGGCTGCGTGATCTGCTCGACCGGCTCGGAGACCTCGACGAGGACGAAGAGTAGCGCCTGCGGGGCGGCCCGTGTGCGCAGGCTCCCCTGGGTATGCGGGGCGTCTGCGTGTGCCAGTAGAGTGACGCGCTGTGGCAGCACGACCTTTGCATGAACTTGTTGAAGCAGGCTGGGCGAAGGCTCTTGAGCCGGTCGCCGAACGGATCGCCGCGATGGGGGACTTCCTGCGGGCCGAGATCGCGGCGGGCCGGACGTATCTTCCGTCCGGGGCGAATGTCCTGCGGGCCTTCCAGCAGCCCTTCGACGACGTCCGCGTCCTGATCGTGGGTCAGGACCCTTATCCGACGCCCGGTATGGCGATCGGGTTGAGCTTCGCGGTGGCCCCGGAAGTGCGTTCCTTGCCGGGCAGCCTGGAGAACATCTTCCGGGAGATGCACTCCGACCTCGGGCTGCCCAGGCCGTCCAACGGCGACCTGACGCCGTGGACCCGGCAGGGCGTACTGCTGCTCAACAGGGCGCTGACGACCGCCCCGCGCAGTCCGGGGGCGCACCGGGGCAAGGGCTGGGAGGAGGTCACCGAGCAGGCCATCCGCGCGCTGGCCGGGCGCGGGAAGCCGCTGGTGTCGATCCTGTGGGGCCGTGACGCCCGCAATCTCCGTCCGCTGCTGGGGGAACTGCCGGCGGTCGAGTCCGCGCACCCGTCTCCGATGTCGGCGGACCGTGGCTTCTTCGGCTCCCGTCCGTTCAGCCGCGCCAACGACCTGCTGACCGGCCAGGGCGCCCAGCCGGTGGACTGGCAACTGCCGTAAACCACGAACCCGTCGCCGTCCGCGTCTCCTTGCACGTGACCTGCGGTGATGCTGCCTGAATCGACTCGGTCCACGCCTATACGCCAAGGCCGCTCACCCTCCCCTAGGGGCAATGCCGCTGACTTTGGGGTGAGTTGCTTGTAGCGTGTGGCCGGGAGGGATGCTGGTGCCACGGGCTGGGCAGGTGAAGCCGCCGGTTGTGGAGCGGTTGTCGGACCGGATCGCGTTGGGGGTACTGACGCGGGTGTTTCCGGCTGAGCTGGTCGATGAGGTCGTCGCTGAGACGGGGCGGGGCGAGAAGCGGAGTCGGCTGCTGCCGGCGCGGGTGGTGGTCTACTTCGTGCTGGCGATGTGTCTGTTTTCCGGGCAGGCGTATGAGGAGGTCGCTCGGCTGCTGAGCGAGGGCCTGGCCTGGGCCGGCCGGTGGCGGGGCAGGTGGGAGGTGCCCTCGACCGGGGCGATCTCCCGGGCGCGTGCCCGGCTGGGGTCGGAGCCGCTGCAGGCGTTGTTCGCTCGGGTGTGCCGTCCGGTTGCCACGCCTGACACGGTCGGCGCCTGGTATCGGGGGCGGCGGCTGGTGGCAGTGGACGGCACCACGCTGGACGTGGCGGACACGGAGGACAACGACGCGTTCTTCGGACGGCCGGGGTCCGGGCGCGGGGACAAGAGGAGCGCGTTCCCGCAGGTGCGGCTGGTGGTGCTGGCCGAGTGCGGCACGCATGCGGTCTTCGCCGCGGCCACCGGCCCGTGCACGGTGGCCGAGACGCAGCTCGCTGACACCCTGCTGCCCCAGCTTCAGCCGGGAATGCTGCTGCTGGCGGACCGCAACTTCCCCGGCTACGACCGGTGGCAGGCCGCCGCCGCGACGGGCGCCGACCTGCTGTGGCGGATCAAGTCGGATGTTGTGCTGGTGGTACGCGAGCAGTACGCGGACGGCTCGTACCTGTCGGAGATCTACGCAGCCCGGGACAAGCGGCGCGCGCACGGGCAGCTGGTGCGGGTGGTGGAGTACACCGTCGCAGGCCACGAGGAGGCCGGCCCGATCCGGCTGATCACCACAATCCTCGACCCCGGCCAGGCACCGGCGGCGGAACTGGCGGCCCTGTATCACGAGCGGTGGGAAGTGGAAGGGGTGCTGGACGAGATCAAGGTCCACCAGCGCGGCCCGGACGTGGTCCTGCGCTCCAGGTATCCCGACGGTGTCGAGCAGGAGGTCTACGGTTTCCTCCTGGTCCACCACGCCGTCCGCCAGGTCATGCACCAGGCCGCAGCCCAGGCCGGGACCGACCCCGACCGGCTGTCCTTCACCCGCTCCCTGCGCGTCGTGCGCCGCCAGGTCCCCGCCCAGGCGGCTTTTTCCCCCTGACCGCCTCGCCGCCGCCTGGGACCGCACCCTCGCCGAGATCCTCCGACGCCTCTTACCCGTCCGCAGACTCCGCGCGTTCCCCCGCGTCGTCAAGCGCAAGATGTCCAACTGGGGCCTCAAACGCGCCCACCACCGCACCTGGCCCCAGCCCACCGCCCCGCCGGTCGAGGCGGTCACCATCGTTCCCGCGTCCAAGACCGCCCCGACCAAGCGAAAACCCAAGACCACCACTTAAAACAGCGGCATTGCCCCTAGGGGCGGCTTTCCTTGGCGAGTCGAGGGACGGCGTTGCATCGCCGCCGACGTAGAGAGCCCTCTTCACGGTCCGCTGTCGAAGTGCCCGACAACGGCCTGCCACCCCGTGCCGAAACTCGGCCGTCGAGTTGAGCACGAGGGCTGCCGGGGCGTTCCTCCCGCTGGACCCCGGAGCGGCAAGGTACCGCTGCCGGGCCGTTGCGCCCGCGGTCGGCCGCCGCAGCGCCCGCCGTCGGCCCGCCGCAGTTCGGCGTTCCCGGCCCGCGGTCTTCATAGGGGCCCACTCGGTTGCGTGGTCGGTACGGATCTCCACGAGCATGCGCACCGCGCACTCAGTTGCGCACAGGCTCGCCGCCAACGACCAACTCGGCTCGGACGGGCGGACTTTGAACTCACTGATGACAAAGTATGGACGCGCTCGGCAGAAGTCCCCTAGCGTGACGGCGCAACCGTAGGCGTACCGACTCTTCGGCTTCAGCACCGCGTTTCCGTACCGCTCGACCGGAGTGCGATCCGGCGGCCTCCGGTCCCGTCCTGGAGGACCGATGCACCCACATGCGTTCCGTCGCGCCCGAAGACAGCTCACCGCTCTGCTCGTCGGCGGCTTCCTCGCCGGCGGGACAGCGACCGCGCCCCCGTCCGCCGCCGCACCCGCCGACATCCCGCCCCAGGAACCCGGTGTCACCCTGCGCGTCTTCGACACCCAGGTCCCGCTGTCCAAGCTGTGCACGCTCAAGCCGGGCCAGACGCCCAACCACGACAAGCTGATGCCGACCGTGGACTGGTCCTCGACCGACGACTTCGGCGGATTCGCCGACAACTTCTCGGCGCAGGCCTCCGGTTACCTCGTCGTTCCCGCGGGCGGGACGTACACCTTCCGTCTCACCAGCGACGACGGGTCACGGCTCACCATCGACGACCGTGCGGTCATCGACCACGACGGGCTGCACGCCGCCGAACCCAAGGACGGGACCGTCGAACTCACCGAAGGCTCCCACCCGTTCCGCATCGACTACTTCGAGCGCGACGGCGGGCAGCAGCTCACGCTCGCCTGGCGGCCGCCGGGCGCCACCGGCTTCACCGTCGTGCCGCGCGAGTCGCTGACCACCGACGCCGGGGTCGTACGGGTCACGTCGCCGGGCCGCAAGGAGTGCGAGGCCGGCGCGGACAGCCCCGGTGACGGACTGCCGCTCACCGATGTGCGCCCCGACCTCACCCTCACCGACCTACGCCCGGACGGGTTCGAGCCGCAGGTCACCGGTATGGACTGGCTGCCCGACGGCCGGCTCGCCCTCAGCACATGGGGCGGGTCTCAGAACGAGGCGGGCGAGGTGTACCTCCTCGACCATGTCACCGGGAACACCAGCCGCGACAAGGTGACCGTCAAGAAGGTCGCGAGCGGGCTACGCGAGCCGATGGGCATCAAGTACGTCGACGGCTCCCTCTATGTGTCGCAGAAGCACGAGCTGACCCGGCTCGTCGACACCGACCACGACTCCGTCACCGACGAGTACCGCACCGTGGCCACCTGGCCCTACAGCGGGAACTTCCACGAGTTCGCCTTCGGGCTGCTCTACCGCGACGGCTACTTCTATGTGAACCTGTCCGTCGCGATCAACTACGGCGGGGCGACCACCACGCCGCAACCGGCCCCGGGCCGCGGCACCACATACCGGATCAGCAAGAAGACGGGGAAGATCCATCCGATCGCGGGCGGTCTGCGCACACCCAACGGGATCGGCTGGGGCCCGGGCGGCGGCATCTTCACCACCGACAACCAGGGTGGCTGGCTCCCGGCCAGCAAGCTCGTCCAGATCAAGCAGGACCGCTTCTTCAACCACTTCACCGAGCCGTCAGGCCCCTTCGACGACCGTCCCGTCACCCAGCCGGTGCTGTGGCTGCCGCACAACGAGATCGCCAACTCCCCCAGCACTCCTCTGTACTTGACCAAGGGCCGGTTCGCCGGGCAGCTGCTCTTCGGTGACGTCACCTACGGCGGGATCCAGCGCGGCTATCTGGAGAAGGTGAAGGGCCAGTACCAGGGAGCCGTGTTCCGCTACACCCAGGGGCTCGAAGCCGGCGTCAACCGGATCTCCTTGGGCCCCGACGGCGCCATCTACGCGGGCGGCCTGGGCGCCGACGGCAACTGGGGTCAGGAAGGCAAGCTGAGGTTCGGCTTGCAGAAACTGACGCCGAACGGCGGTAACACCTTCGATATCAAGGAGATGCGGGCCGTGCCCGGCGGCTTCGACCTGGAGTACACCCAGCCGGTGTCCGAGGCCACCGCCGAGAAGTTGGCCTCCCGCTACCAGGCCGAGCAGTGGCGCTACACCCCGACATCGGACTACGGCGGGCCGAAGATCGCCGAGGAGCGGCTCACCGTCCGCTCGGTGACGCTCGCCGCCGACGGGCGCACGGTCCGGCTGCGTCTCGACGGGCTCAAGCCCGGCCGCGTCGTGCACGTGCGCTCGCCGCGCCCCTTCGCTTCCGCGTCCGGCGAGACGCTATGGAGCACGGAGGCCTGGTACACGCTCAACGCGCTGCCGGGAAAGCAGCCGCCGCCCGCCACGCTGTACGAGGCCGAGGAGGCGCGCCTGACCGGCACGGCCGGCGTCCACACCGACCACACCGGGTACTCGGGCAGCGGCTTCGCCGACCGCTACGGCACCGAGGGCAAGGTGGCCACGACGTTCGACGTGACGGTCCCCAAGGCCGGCGAGTACGACGTGAACCTGCGCTACTCGAACGGCCCCAACCCTTTCCAGGGCACCAAGTCCCTCTCCCTGTACGCCAATGGGGAGAAGCTACGCCAGACAAAGCTCCCCTCCACCGGCACATGGGACGCCTGGTCGACCCAGACCGAACGCGTCAGCCTGCGCGCGGGCCACAACACCCTCGCGTACCGCTTCGACGCCGGAGACACGGGTCATGTCAACCTCGATCTGATCACCGTGCGTCCGCACGGCGCCACGGTCACCCTCTTCGACGGCACCACCGCCTCCCAGGCGCAGTGGCAGCATCCGGACGGGCGGCGCGTGGCATGGCCGCTCGCCGCCGAGCAGTCGATGGAGCTGTGCTGCGGCGACATCCGCACCAAGGAGGCCTACCAGGACTTCAAGCTGCACGTGGAGTTCCGGGTTCCACTGCTACCGGACGATGTCACCGGCCAGAACCGCGGCAACAGCGGCGTCTACCTTCAGGACCGCTACGAGCTGCAGATCCTCGACTCGTACGGTGACACCACGCTCGACACCAACGAGGCCGGGGCGATCTATCTGAAGAAGGCACCCGACACGAACGCGGCGACGGCGCCGGATACCTGGCAGACGTACGACATCACGTTCCGCGCGGCACGGTTTGACGACAGCGGTCGTAAGACCGCCGACGCGCGGGTGACGGTCATGTGGAACGGCAAGAAGGTCCACGACGACATCGCGATCGACGGGCCGACCGGCGGCGGTGCGCCGGAGGGACCGTCGGCCGGGGCGATCCGTCTGCAGGACCATGGGAACACCGTGCGGTTCCGCAACCTCCGGGTGCAACCGCTGAGTTGACGCACCCGCACCGCAGCCGCGCAGCGGCGGGGCGCGCCCACGAGATCGGGGGCGCGCCCCTTTCCGACCGAGGTTGGCCGGACCGCTGGCCCGCACGGTCGACACCCCCCTCCTTCTCCGGCCGTGGCCTCAGTCGAGGACCGCGGCCCGTACACACAGCACATCCGGCAGATGGGACGCCAACTGGCGCCAGCTGTCGCCGTCGTCGGCCGACGCGAACACCTCGCCGTTGCGGTTGCCGAAGTACACGCCCGCCGGGTCGCCGCCGTCGGTGCACAGCGCGTCCCGCAGCACCGTCCCGTAGTGGTCCTCCGAGGGCAGGCCGGCCGTCAGCGGTTCCCAGTTTCTGCCCGCGTCCGCCGTGCGGAAGACCCGGCAGCGGCGGTCGGCGGGCACCCGGTCGGCGTCGGCGTTGATCGGGAAGACGTACGCGGTGCCGGCGCGGTGCGGGTGGGCCGCCACCGCGAAGCCGAAGGTGGACGGCAGCCCCTCGCCGATGTCCGTCCAGTGCGCGCCGGAGTCGTCGCTGCGGTACACGCCCCAGTGGTTCTGCAGATACAGCCGGTCCGGGCTGCCCGCGTCCTGTGCGATCTTGTGGACGCACTGGCCGAACTCCGGGTCCGGATCCGGCAGGAACACCGCGGACACGCCGGAGTTGGACGGGGCCCAGCTCGCACCGCCGTCCGTGGTGCGGAACACGCCGGCCGTGGAGACCGCCACGGTCACCGCCTTGGGATCGCGCCGGTCGGTGACGACGGTGTGCAGTCCCTCTCCGCCGCCGCCCGGCACCCACCGGTCCCGGGTGGGGTGCTCCCACAGGGGCCGGACCAGTTCGAAGCTCTCGCCGCGGTCCTCTGAGCGGTACAGCGCCGCCGGTTCCGTGCCCGCGTACACCACGTCCGGTTCCGCGGCCGCCGGGTGCAGTTGCCACACCCGCTCCAGCGACGCCCCGGTGTCCTTGGGGAACTTGACGGCGGCCCTGGCGGGTTCGGTCCAACTGCGGCCCAGGTCGTCGGAGTGGAAGACGGACGGGCCCCAGTGGGAGCTGTCGCCGCCGGCGAGCAGGCGTGGGCTGCCGCCGCGGGTGTCGATGGCGACCGAGTAGATCGCCTGCGCGTTGAAGTAGGGGCTCTCGTCGAACGCCCAGGCGTCCTCCCGTCGGCGCCCGATGAACAGGCCCTTGCGGGTGCCCGCGGCGAGCAGTACCTCGGTCATGCCGATCACCTCCGGGGTGTCGTCGCACAGCTGGTCCTCAGACACCGGCCAGTGTGCACCCCACCACTGACAATCACCCCCACCTCGGAATCACCGCAGGTCAGAGCGATGCCGCCAGTCACCCGTAGGAACACCCAAGGCGAATTTCGGCCAGCCACCCCCGGGCGATGAGCCCGGGAGCCGCACGCGGCGACCATGGTCTTTGAACGAGAGAGGAGGCCCGGCGGTGAGGGACGCGGCCCGGCCCCCGGACCCGGAGCACCGGACGTCCCGGCGGCCCGGTACCTGGCCTGGGGGTCCGGTGCCCGGGCCGGTGCCTGGTCCGGAGGTTCGGTGCTCCGGGTCCGGCGGCCCGGTGTTCGGCCCGGTGCCTCGTGTGGAGGTTCGGTGGTCGGCGTGTGGTCAGGCCGCGTCGGGTAGCGCGCGGTCCAGGATGGTGTTCAGGGCGGACCCGGCGGGCAGCGTGCCGAACGCGTGTCCCCAGTCCCCGCCCAGCCGGGACGCGCAGAACGCGTCGGCGATCGCGGCCGGGGCGTACCGGACCAGCAGGGATGCCTGGAGTGCCAGGGCCATCGCCTCGACCAGCCGGCGCGCGCCCACCTGGTCGGTCTCGGCCAACCGGTCCTTGAGCCGGGCGACGGCCGCGTCCAGCCGGGCGTCCGCCCCGCGCGCCAGGGCGAGTTCGGCGAACAGGGCGTCCGCCGCGCCCGGCTCCCGGCCGAGTGCCCGCAGCACGTCGAGCGCGTTGACGTTCCCGGAGCCCTCCCAGATCGACAGCAGCGGCGCCTCCCGGTAGTGCCGCGGCATGCCCGACTCCTCCACGTAGCCGTTGCCGCCCAGGCACTCCAGGGCCTCCGCCGTGAAGGCCGGACCCCGCTTGGTGACCCAGTACTTGCCGACGGCGGTCGCGATCCGCCGGAACGCCCGCTCTCCTTCGTCCCCGCGCACCGCGCGGTCCGCCGCACCGGCCAGCCGCAGCGTGAGCGTCGTGGCGGCCTCCGACTCCAGCGCGAGATCGGCGAGGACGTTGCGCATCAGCGGCTGGTCGAGCAGCCGCGCGCCGAACGCGCTGCGGTGGCGGGCATGGTGCCCCGCCTCCACAAGGGTCCTGCGCATCAGGGTGGCCGACGACATCACACAGTCCAGACGGGTGCAGTTGACCATCTCGATGATCGTCTTGACGCCCCGGCCCTCCGGGCCGACCAGCCAGGCCACGGTCTCATCGAACTCCGGCTCGGAGGAGGCGTTGGAACGGTTGCCCAGCTTGTCCTTGAGCCGCTGGATGCGGAACGTGTTGCGGCTGCCGTCCGGCAGCACGCGCGGCACCAGGAAGCAGGACAGCCCGCCCGGGGCCTGGGCCAGCACCAGGAAGACATCGGACATCGGCGCCGAGGTGAACCACTTGTGCCCGCGCAGCGTGTACACGCCGGGCTCGGCGGTGGGGGTGGCCGCGGTGGTGTTGGTCCGGACGTCGGAGCCGCCCTGCTTCTCGGTCATGCCCATCCCGGCCAGCAGGCCGGGCTTGTCGGTGGGTACGCGCAGCACCGGGTCGTACTCCCGGCCGGTCAGCAGCGGTTCGTAGACCTTGGCGAGGTCCGGCTGGGCGCGCAGCGCGGGGACGGCCGCGTACGTCATCGACGTCGGGCAGCCGTGTCCGGCCTCCGCGTGCCCCCACACCAGCCCGCCCGCCGTGCGGGCGACGTGGGCGCCGGGCCGGGCGTCGGCCCAGGGCGCGCCCGCGAGGCCCGCGCCGACCGCGACCCGCATCAGATGGTGCCAGGCGGGATGGAACTCGACCTCGTCGATCCGGTTGCCGTACCGGTCATGGGTGCGCAGCACGGGCTCGTGCCGGTTGGCCAGTTCGCCCCACTCCTGCGCCTCGGCGCTGCCGGCCCGCCGGCCGAGGCGCCGTATCTCCTCCTCGGCCCAGCCCGCACCCTCCCGGCGCAGACCCTCCAGCAGGGCCGGGTCCTCGGAGGCGTCGTACGGGGCCGACGGAGGGGCCTGGTTGGTGACGTCATGGGTGGCGTGCCGCGGCTGCGCGGAAGCGGGTGTCGAGACCATACGGCCATGTTGCACTCACTCAGCGGCTGTAGCAATATTGCAACAGGAAGTCGCCCGTACAGCAGGAAGTCGCCTGTACATGCCCATGCGGATGAACGTGCCGGTGCAGCCCGGCGAGCCGGCCCTGAGGCCGCTGTCCGCCCGGTCGGTGGTGCTGAGCCTGCTGCTCGGCGCCCATCCGCCGCGGCTGCCGGTCAAGGACCTCGTGCGGCTGGTCGAGCCCTTCGGGGTCAGCGGCTCCACCCTGCGGGCGGCGCTCAGCCGGATGGCGAGCGCCGGTGACCTGCGGCGCACGGACACCGTCTACGGCCTCAGCGACCGGCTGCTGGCCCGGCAGCGCCGTCAGGACGACGCGCTGCATCCCGGCACGCGCGCGTGGGACGGCGACTGGGAGATGGTGGTGATCACGGCGACCGGCCGCGGCCCCGCCGAACGCGCCGACCTGCGCGCCCGGTTGACCGCCCTGCGGCTGGCCGAACTCCGCGAGGGCGTATGGCTGCGGCCCGCGAACCTCGACCGCCCGCTGCCGGACGACCTGGAGCGGGCGGCCCAGCACTACACCGCGCGGCCGGAGCGCCCGCCGCGCGAGCTGGTCGCCCTCCTGTGGCCGCTCGACGCCTGGGCCGCCACCGGCCGCGCCCTGCTCGCCCACGTGGCCCGGGCGGACCGTCCCGCGGACCGCCTCACCGGCTCCGCCGCGGTCGTACGCCACCTCCTCACCGACCCCGTGCTGCCGCCCGCCCTGCTGCCCGCCGACTGGCCGGGCACCGCGCTGCGCACCGCGTACACGGACTACCAGCACGAACTCACCGGAGCGGTGAGCGGCCGGGGCAGCGCCGAGGGCCGCTACCCGCGGTGACGGCCCTCCGCGCTCTCTCGCCGTCCGGCGGGCTCACCCGTAGGTGATGCCGGACGACACGTACCGGGTCCGGCGGTTGTCGCAGGAGCGGACGAAGGCGCCGAGGTTCTGCGCCGCGAAGCCCGAGACGCCCAGCGTGCCGCCGCCGCCGACGACGACCTGATCGCCCGGTAGGAGCAGATCGTCGTCCGGGCCCATGCCCAGGGATCCGCGTCCACGACGACCCGGCGCGTCAGGAACAGGCCGCACCTCGGCCCGCGTGGATACGGCGGTCCGGCGGGGCCGTTCCGGCCGCGAGCGGCCCCGCCGTGTTCACACCGAGCGGTGGTACTGGTCCGGCACCCGCACCACGGCGCCCAACTGCCGTGCGGCGTGCCGCGCCCAGGACGGGTTGCGCAGCAGTTCACGGCCCAGCAGCACCGCGTCCGCCTCGTCGTTGGCCACGATCTTCTCCAAGTCGACCTCCACGCACCACTTCCGGGTGCTGCGCGAGTCGGGGGTGATCCGGCAGGTCTACCGGGGCACGGCCAAGATGAACGGCCTGCGCAAGGGCGACCTGGACGATCTCTTCCCCGGGCTGCTCGACAGCCTTCTCGCCGCTGCCGCCCGGCAGGCCGCCCGGCTCGTCCCGGGCGGCTGAACCGGCCTTCGCGGGAACGCGGTTCGTCCGACTACGGGGCCGTCGCGCGGGCCGCCGCCAGAAGCGAGTCCCAGTCGGCCAGCTTGACCACGCGTCGGCCGAGCCGCGCCCCCAGTTCCGCCTCGGCCCGCTCGATCGCCCGCCAGCCCGCCCACTCGACCGGCTCGATCCCCTCGGCCCGCAGCGCCCGCGCGGGATCACGCGGCAGCTCCCGGCGCAGCAGCGCGGGCGCGTCCGCGAGCAGGGCGGCGACCGTCTCCTTGGCACACGGACGGTTGGTGCCGATGACCCCCGTCGGGCCGCGTTTGATCCATCCGGCCACATACTCACCCGGACTCGGCACCCCGTCGCGCAGCACGCGGCCCCGCTCGTTCGGCACCGTGCCGTCGGCCGCGTCGAACGGCAGCCCCGCGAGCGGCAGCCCGCGATAGCCGACCGACCGCAGCACCAATTGGGCCTCGACGGTCTCGAACCGGCCGGTCCCCGTCACCCCGCCACGGCCGTCCGGCTCCGTACGCTCGAAGCGGACCGCGGCCACCCGCCCGCCGTCGCCGAGCAGTTCCACGGGGCGCAGGAAGAAGCGCAGCCCGATCCGGCGCGCCGCGCCGCCGGGCTCCCGCGCCGCCCAGTCGCGCAGCACGTCCAGATTGCGGCGCCGCGGCGCGGGCAGCCCGGACGGATCGGCGTACGCCGGATCCATGGCCAGCTCGGCGGGGTCCACGCCGACATCGGTGCCGGGCAGCGCGCCCAGCTCGCGCAGCTCCTTCGTGGTGAAACGCGCCTGCGAGGGCCCGCGCCGGCCGGCCATCAGGACCTCGGACACCCGGCTCGCCGCGAGCGCGGTCAGCGCGTCCTGCGGCATGTCGGTCGGGCTCAGCTCCGCCGCGGCGCGGACCAGCATCCGCGTGACGTCCACCGCGACGTTGCCGACGCCGATGACCACGGCCGACCGGGCGTCCCGCAGGAAACCGGCGTCGGCGGCGTCCGGGTGCGCGCTGTACCAGGCCACGAACTCGGTCGCCGACCAACTGCCCGGCAGGTGCTCGCCCGGAATGCCGAGGTGCCGGTCGGCGGCGGCCCCCACGCAGTACACGACCGCGTGGTACAGCCCGCGCAGCCGCGCCACGTCCGGCCCGCCGGGGCCGCCGACCCGGACGCCGCCCAGGAACCGCACTCGGTCCTCCTCCAGGACCGCCCGCAGGTTCTGCTGCAGCGACTTGATCTTCTCGTGGTCCGGGGCCACGCCGTAGCGCACCAGTCCGTACGGGCACGGCAGCCGGTCCAGGACGTCCACGAGCACATCGGGGTCCTGCTGGACCAGGCTCTGGGCGGTGTAGCACCCACTCGGCCCGGAACCGACGACGGCGACACGCAACACGGCGGACTCCTAACCCCGGGAGGCGCAGGGGCGCTGGTGGCTCCAGCATTGCACCGCCGGGGGCCCGCTGACAGGGTCCGGCGGGGTGACGGGCGTGCGTGTCTGTTGCCGCCGGGATGTGATCATGCGGTTACTTTGCGTGTGTGCTGGAAGCATCCTTTCTTGATCTTTCCGACCGTCGCCCCGCGGACGGCACGGTGTCGGTGGGGCCCGCGTGGGAGGTACGGGAGAACGAGAGCGCCGCGTCGTGGTTCACCGTCCGACTGGCCTTCGCCGACGGCGCCCGGATCGATGTGCTCGCCGTGGTCTGCGAGGGATGCGTCTTCTTCGAGGACGTCCGGGCCCGGCCCGCGCTGTCCCCGGACGACCTGACGGTGCTGGCCGACTGGATCGAGGAGCCGCTGCTCCAGGCGTGCGGGCTCGGCGCCGAGCCGGGCGGCGAGGGCGGGACGGCGACGGCGGCCCGGGCCCGCCCGGCCTGGCCGCGCGGCGAGGAGGGACGCCGACAGGTCGCCCGCGCGTACCGGGCCGCGCAGGAGGAGGGCGCGGATCCCGTCCTCGCGGTGATGTCCGCGACCGGGTACGGGCGCCGCAAGTCGCTCGTCCTGATCGCACAGGCCCGTGACGCGGGCCTCCTCCCCCCACGCCACGCACGCCGCTGACCACCACGGCGCGCATGCCGCCGACCCCCGCCTCCCACCCGCCGTCGGTCCGCCCCGACGGGCGGGACCGGCCCAGTCGGAGGGTGGTTCGGCCCCGCTCACGCGCGCCGTCGGGTCCGACCTCACGGGTGGGGCGGCCCGGTCCGAGGGTGAATCGGTCCCGCCTCACGCGCGCCGTCGATCCGGTCGTACGCATGGCTCGACCCCGCATGGCGCATGGCGCCGACCCCACGTCATGCCGAGCGCAGGCCTCGGGCCTTGCCGAGCGCCGACCCCGCACCGTGTGGGGCACCGGCCCTGCGCCATGTGGGGCACCGGCCCCGCACCGTGTGGGCACCCCACCTCACGCGTGCCGTCGGGCCGGTCTGGCGTGTGGTGCCGGCCCGTCCGTCCCGGCGTGTGCGTGGGTGCTCGGCGTCATTGCATGGCTCGCATGCGGGCGATCTCGCTGGTCTGCTGGGCGACCACGTCGTCGGCCATCTCCTCGATCCGGATGTTGTTGCCCTGCCCCTTGACGTCGGTCGCCATGGTGATCGCGCCCTCATGATGGGTGATCATCAGCGTCAGGAACAGCTCGTCGAACGCCGTGCCGCGTGCCGCGCGGAGCTTCTTCAGCTGCGCCTCGGTCGCCATCCCCGGCATCGCGGCGTGGTCGTGTCCCTCGGGCCGCTCGTCCTTGCCGTGCGAGGTCAGCCAGTCCCGCATGGCGGAGATCTCCGGGCCCTGGGCCGCGGCGATCCGCTCGGCCAGCCGCTCGACCTTGGACGACTCGGCGCGGTCCGGGACGAGTTCGGTCATCTCCAGGGCCTGGGAGTGATGCCGGATCATCATCCGCGCATAGTCGACGTCCGCCGAGTTGGGCGAGTCGTCCTCGGCGCGCTGCTCGGCGGCGTCCGCGGCGGACAGAGTGCGGTTCTGCTCACCCGGCTCTCCCGGCACGAGGACCGAAGGCCCGGCCGACGCGGGCGACTCGGCCTCCGAACCGGAGTCGCAGCCGGTGAGCCAGAGCGCGGCGAGCGCGGCGAGCGCGGCCAGCGAGGCTGTGGCGAGGGACGCTAGGGACGCTCGGTGGTGGGGCACGACGACCTCCTGTGGCAGGCGTGGTGGGTGGCTGCTGGCCGACCCATGGTGAGTGCCGAGGAACGTTCTGGCACCCTATGGCGGCTCACTGATCAAAAGCCTTCATTACGAGTTCGTTGCCCCCTGTTGATATGTCCATGATGAAGACGATACTTCGAGTGGTGCGTGACCCGTTCCGACGTGAACGGAACCAGGGAGGAAACAGTGATCCTGTTGAACGAAGCCCGAACGCGGCGCAGACACTTGGGTGTTGCCGCTGCGGCCGTGGGGCTCCTCGCGGCGCTGCTGACGGCCCGTCCGGCCGTCGCGACCCCCGACCCGGGGGACGGCACGGCCGTGCGGGACGACCTGTCCGCGAGCGCCCGGGCCGAGGTGCGCGACGCCATCGCGAGCGGTGAGATACCCGGCCAGGACGAGGTCGTCCACTCCGCCAACATCGAGCATCTGACCAACATCCCCAAGGACGCGCTCCCGGGGACGAACTCGGACCTCGCCTTCCAGGGCAGGTACGCCTTCGCCGGCAACTACGACGGCTTCCGCGTCTTCGACATCAGCAACCCGAAGGCGCCCAAGACGGTCGCCCAGGTGCTGTGCCCGGGCTCGCAGAACGACGTCTCGGTCTCCGGCAACCTGCTCTTCCTGTCCACCGACTCCTCGCGCAGCGACAGCAGTTGCAACAGCACCACCCAGCCCGCGACCGAGAAGTCCTCCTGGGAGGGCATGAAGGTCTTCGACATCAGCGACAAGAAGAACCCGAAGTACGTCGCCGCCGTCGAGACCGCCTGCGGCTCGCACACCCACTCGCTGGTGCCCGAACGCAAGAACGTCTACATCTACGTCTCCTCGTACTCGCCGAACGCCGCCTACCCCGACTGCCGGCCGCCGCACGACGGCATCTCCGTCATCAAGGTGCCGCGCGGCCACCCGGAGAAGGCGGCGGTCATCGACTTCCCGGTGCTCTTCCCGGGGGAGGGACCCGACGGCGGCGGCAACCCGGGCGCGCCCACCAACCCGGGCGTGTCCAAGACCACCGGCTGCCACGACATCACGGTCCTGCCCTCGCAGGACCTGGCGGCCGGTGCCTGCATGGGCGACGGCATCCTGCTGTCGATCAAGGACCCGGAGCACCCGAAGGTCATCGACCAGGTCCAGGACAACGTGAACTTCGCGTTCTGGCACTCGGCGACCTTCAACCAGAAGGCCGACAAGGTGGTGTTCACCGACGAGTTGGGCGGCGGCGGCGCGGCCACCTGCAACGCGGCCATCGGCCCGAACCGCGGCGCGGACGGCATCTACGACATCGTCGGCAAGGGCGACCACCGCAAGCTGGTCTTCCGTAGCTACTACAAGATCCCGCGCCACCAGGCGGACACCGAGAACTGCGTCGCCCACAACGGCTCGCTGATCCCGGTCAAGGGCAGGGACATCATGGTCCAGGCGTGGTACCAGGGCGGCGTCTCCGTCTGGGACTTCACCAACTCGTCGAAGCCGAAGGAGATCGGCTACTTCGAGCGCGGCCCGCTCACCACCGATCAGCTCGCGGTCGGCGGTTCCTGGTCGGCGTACTACTACAACGGCTACATCTACTCGAACGACATCGCCAAGGGCTTCGACGTCCTGAAGCTCAGCGACCGGCGCACGGATCCGGCGGCCCGGATCCGGCTGGACGAACTCAACGTCCAGACGCAGCCGGACTACTTCGGCCGATGAGCCGGATCCGGTAGACGGGGCCGGTCCGATTCCTCGGGCCGGCCCGCCGGTTCCTCGCCGGTGGCGAAGAACCGCGACAGATCCGAGGCGCACCTGCCGCCCGGCGCCGCCGCGGCGTCCGGCGGAACGCCCATCTCCCAGTCGAGCCGGTAGCGCTCGAACAACTCGGCCCGCAGCACCGGGACCGGCATGGGCACGCCCGGCACCAGCGCCGCGTACACCGCGCCCATGAGCAGCGCGCGCAGCATGGGGTAGTCGGCGGTGACGTCGTGGGAGCCGTACCGGCCCACCGTGTCGCTCAGCAGCTCGGACAGCCGCCGCTGCTCGGGACACTGGACGAAACCCTCGGCCTGCAACAGTCCGGCCATGTGCTGGCGCATCAGGACGGGCCGGTCGCGTGCCAGCCCCAGGATCGCGTCGATGGCCCTCGCCAGTCGCTCCCGGCCGTCCTCGGTGTGCGGCTCGCGCTCCAGCGCCTCCTCCAGCGTGCGGTGCATCAACCGGTGCACGGCGGACTGCACGAGCTGGCGCTTGCCGGGGAAGTAGTACGACACCAGTCCGCGGGCTGAGCCCGCCCGGTCCGCGATGGCACCGAGGGTCGTGGCCTCGAATCCGTGTTCGCCCACCAGCTCGACCGCGGCCTGCAGAAGCCGCTCGCGCGAACGCCGCCGCAACTCTTCATTGACCGAGGCGCTGCGCGGGGACATGCTGTAACTCCTGCGTTGACTGGCTGCCAGCCAACTATACTCAACGCAACAGGCCCTGCCGATGCACGGGCCTGTCCAGGGCTGCCGTCCGTCCGGGGCGACGCGGGGGATCGCCTCGGCGGGCGGCGTGCCCTGTCCGGCACTTCCGGTACGAGGGGGCCGCACCCTTTCCGTACCCGTCTCGCACAGCGGCCCGCCCGTCTCTGCCGTGGGCACGGGCGGCGAGCCGAGGAGGCGGGTGGACACGGAACAGGACCGACGGATCCTGGCCAGGATCCCGAGAGGGTCGAGGGCGAGCGCAAGCTGCGGGAATCGCTCGCGTCCGGCGAGATCGGCGGCGCCACGGAGCGGCGGCAACTCGGTGAACCGGAGCGCGGACTCGACCAGTGCCGGGACCTGCTGCACCGGCGCGGGGCCGAGTCCGAGTCCGGCGAGAACCCGGACGACGCGCGGGTGCGGCCGTCGTCCCAGGTCGGGGACTACCGGTGCTGAACCGGCCGGCCGGACCCGCCCACCAGCTCCAGCACCGGCAGCAGCGCGTCCGGCCGCTCGGCCACCGGCAGATGGTCCACGAAGTGCACCCGGCAGCCCAGTGCCGCGGCGCCGCCGTCGGCCGGCCGGCTGTCGCCGACCATCAGGGCCTGCGCCGGTGGCGCGCCGAGCGCCTCGCAGGCCATGGAGAACAGCCGCGGGTCGGGCTTCTGCACACCGTGCTCGTACGACAGGACGTACGCGTCCACATACGGGTCCAGGCCGTGCGCGCGGAACACCGGACGCAGGTCCCAGCCGATGTTGCTGACCACGGCGACCGGCACACCACGCTCCTGGAGCGTGCGCAGCACCTCGGCGGTGTCCGGGTACGGGGACCAGGCGGCCGGGGACATGTGCCGCTCGTACAGCGCGTCGTGCAGTCCCGGATCGGGCAGCGGCACGCGACGGGACACGGCCGTGTAGGCCGCCCGGTGCAGCTCGGCGCTCTTGTCGCGGACGGCCCACAGCTCGGCCAGATCCTCGGGCAGCCGCGCCGGTGCCGCGCCCCCCCGGCAGCGCACCGGCCGTCTCCAGCGCCCGCGCCGCCTCGGTCAGCTCCGGTTCGGTCAGCGTCAGGGCCGCCTCGGCGAGGACGGCCCGCAGCCACGACTGGGTGGACTCGACGCGAAAGAGGGTCCCGGAGAAGTCGAACAGCACGGCAGGCATGCGGGGATCTTACCGGTGCGCGGTGCCCGGTCCACCGCCCCGTTCCAGGCCCCTTGCGTACACCAGCGCCGCGAGCGCCACGACGAGCGCGCCGAGCAGCCAGCCGCCCAGCACGTCCGAGGGCCAGTGCACGCCGAGCCACACCCGGGTCAGCCCGGCGCCCAGCACACAGACCGCGGCCACGGCGACGGCAGCGCGCCACACGGTCCGTCCCGCGCCCCGGTGGCGCAGCAGCCACAACAGCAGCCCGCAGACCACCGTGGCGGTCATGGCGTGCCCGGACGGGAAGGCCGCGTAGTGCGCCGAGTCCACGGGGTCCGGCCAGACGGGACGGGGACGGCCCACGGCGGCCTTCAGGGACTGCTGGAGTGCCGCGCCCAGCGCGCAGACCACCGCCAGCCACAGCGCCGTCCACCAGGCCCTGCGGCGCCACACCAGCCACCCGGCCGCCGCCGCGCACACCAGCCGCATGGTCAGCGGGTCCCACACCCAGTCCGTCAGGATCCGCGAGGTGCGGGTGAGGCCGTGCTCCGTGACCGCCCAGCGGTGTGTGGTGCGGGCGATGTCGCCGTCCAGCGCGACCAGGGGGCGCCACTCGGCCGCGACCAGGGCGAGCAGCACGGCGGAGCAGGCCGCCAGGGCGAGGGCGACGCGGGTCGTGCGGACGGTGGTGCGATGGTCCCAGGCAGGGGGCGGGGAGTCCGTGGAGGTTCGGCGCATGGGGTGATCTTCGCGGACGCGGGGCGCGGGCGGGCGGAGCGGGTCAGCCGAGTGCCCGCAGCCCCGGCACCAGCGTCACCAGCACCGGGATCACCGGCGCCAGCGCCGCGGCGGCCGTCAGGCGCAGCCGGCGCATCGCGGTCAGCCGGTCCGGGGGCGAAAGCAGCCGGTGCACACGCTGCGGGACATGGGCCTGCGGGGCGGGACCGGGGCCGAACACCCCGCGGTCCTCGTTGAGTTCGACGAGGGCCAGCGCGGTGGTGAGCCGGCCGAAGCGACGCGATGCCATGTCGTCGGCGGCCAGTTCGACCAGCCGGTGCATCTCGTCGCGGAACGCGGCGAACACCGGCACCTGCGGAAAACCGTCCGCGAGCGCGTCCGAGCAGTGCAGCAGCCAGTCGTGCCGGGCCATGGCGTGACCCTGCTCGTGGGCGAGCACGGCATCCAGCTGCCGCCCCTTCAGACGGCGCAACGCGGCCGTGGTGACGACGAGTTGCGGTGCCGCGCCGGGCAGCCACCAGGCGCCGGGCCGCTCGCCCTCCAGCACGACGAGTCGGCCGCCCACCGGTTCCTCACCGGGCAACAGCGGGGAGCGCACGAGGAGTTGGGCCCGCCGCCGGCGGCGCCGCGCCCTGGCCCGCAGCACCTCGCGGACCAGCATCGCGCCGCTCCACAGGCCCGCGCCGGCCAGCGCCAGCGCGGTCGCCGCCGCCCAGGGGCCGGCCGCGCCGAGCGCGTAGGCGTCGACGACGGCGCGCGGTGCCGGGGCGAAGACATGCCCGCGGACCGCCTGCCAGGCGGCGGCAGCGCTCAGCGTCATCGACAGGGCGCAGCACAGCAGTACGGCCGCCACGACGCACTGCCACACCCACAGGGCGACCACCGGTTCCCGGTCCGGCCAGTCGGCCCGCGCGAGCAGCCGGGGGGCGACGACGGCGGTCAGCGCGCCGAGCAGCAGCAGTGCCGCGGGGACCATCATGGTCAGCACCCTATGAGCGGTGGACCGCTCAGGGGTACGGTCCCTCGCCGCAAAGTGACGCAGACAACGTTCGCGCCCGGCGTCGGGGCGTGCTCGGCGGGTTCCGGGTCAGAGCGTCAGCAGCATCGCCGTCATCCCGATGGCCATCGACAACCGGCAGGCCAGCGCCAGTTCCGGGCGGTCGCCCCAGCCGGGGCCACCGCCCGCCGCCGCGGCGACCGGGACCAGGCGCACGCCCGACAGCAGCACATAGCCGGTGAAGTAGAGGAGCAGTAGCCCGGTCACCAGGGGGACTCCGCCGCCGTGCGCGTGGTGGGCGGAGCCGGGGGCGGCGGCCATCACGGCCGCCATGTAGACCATCGCGGCGGCGCCCACGACATGGTGCAGATGATGCGGTCTGCTGCGCGCCGCCCACAGGGCGCGCAGCCCGGCCGCGCCGAACACGATCGCGTACCCGGGCCACGCCCACGACGGTGGGGTGAACACCGTGGTGGGCACGGCCATCGCCGCCATGCCGAAGCCCATGAGCGCCTCGCCGCCCGCCGAGCGCCGCTGTTCCGGTACGGCGCTGCGCATCCGCAGCAGGCAGTAGGCGCCGGTGAGCGCGCACAGCGCGACCAGCAGCCAGCCCGCTGAAGCCGGTCCGTGCACACGCCCTCCCCGTTCCTGGTCCCCGCCCGGCGCTCGCCGTGCCGTCGAGGGTGCGATGCCCCGGGTACGAGGCGCGCACGCAAGCGCAAAGGCGTACACGGGGAGCATTCGGCAGAGCGCGGCAGGTGAGGCAGGTCGCTGCCAACGTACAGGGAGATTTACTTTACGAGTAAAATACATGCTAAGTTGGTCGGATGAGCAGTGCGACCACCCCCGCCCGCCTTCCCCTCGCCGGGGTGCTGCGCCTCGGCCGGCCGTCCGACATCTGGTTCAAGCCCGCGCTGAGCGCGGTCGCCGCGGCCGGCCCGCCGAACCTGACCCTGCTCGCGCTCGGCCGCCTCGACCTGGCCGTGTACACGATGGCCGGTTCCCTGTGCGCGCTCTACGCCCACAACCGCCCCTACGCCGCCCGCGCCCGGGCCCTCGCCTGGGTGGTGCTCGGCATGGTCGGCGGCCTCGCGGTCGCCCTCGTCGCCGCATCCCTGACCACGGACCCGGTGGTCCTGGTCACCGTCGGCGCGCTGATGGCCGCCGTGCACAAGACGCTCTGCGACGCCACCCGCATCGGCCCGCCGGGGAATGTGATCCTGACCTTCATCAGCTCCGCCTCGCTGTTCGCCCCGCAGACCCTCGGCCAGACCCCCGGCCACGTCGGTCTGGCCCTGGCCGCGGGCGCCCTGGCCTGGCTGGTCGGCATGGCACCCGGACTGCTGCGCCCGCACGGCCCCGAGCGGCGCGCCACCGCCCACGCCCTGCACACCGCCGCCGACTACGCCGCCGCCGACTACGCCGCCGCCGACTACGCCGCCGCCGGCGGCACCGGCGACGGGCATACGGCGGCCAGGGCGGCGACGGCCGCCGCCGTGCAGAGCGCCTGGCAGTCGCTGCTGTCCACCGGGGCCCCCACCGACCGCACCCGGCGCGCTCTGGAACGCCTCGTCGTCCGCGCCGAGGTCGCGCTCGCCGCACCCGCGGACGCGGACCCGGACCAGTTGCGCGCCTGGGCCCGCGGCCTGCGCGGCACCGGACGCGTGCCGCGGGCCGGCCTCCCGGCGGCGGCCGAAGAGGAACTGCTCGGCGTGGCCGCCGAGAGCGCCGCCCCGCACCGCCCGCTGCGCCGCCGACTCGCGCCGCTCGCCCCGCTCGCCGTCCGCACCGCCCTCGGCTGCGCCCTCGCCGGATACGCCTCCCTCGCCCTCGGCGTCGGCCGCCCCTACTGGGCCCTGGTCACCGCGGCCGCCCTCTACCAGGCCAACATCGCCCTCACCTGGCGGCGCGGCATCCAGCGCGTCGTCGGCAACCTCGTCGGTGTCCTGGTCTTCGCCGCGGTCGAACCCGTCGCGCACCTGCACCCGCTGGCCCTGGTGCTGTGCTGCCTCGCCTGCACCTTCGGCGCCGAGGCCCTGATGGGCCGCAACTACTGGCTCGGCAGCGTCTGCGTCACCCCGATGGCGCTGCTCATCACCGAGTTCACCCGGACCCAGGACTCCGCGGAGCTGATCACCGACCGGGTGCTGGACACCGTCGTGGGCGCCCTGGTCGGATTCGCGGCGGCCGTCGTCGTCACCAACCGCCGCGCCGGCGACCGCGTCGAGCAGGCGCTGACGGCCGTCGAGCGGGCCAGGGAACACGCCGCGCGGCTGCTCGCCGAGCCACGGCCCGCGCCCCGCGACCTGGAGACCGCCCGGCGTGCGCTCGCCGGTGCGCTCGCCGACCTGCGGGCCACGGTGGACGCCGCGTCCGGAGAGTGGTGGCAGCGGGCCCTGCCCCAGGAGCGGGTCGTGCTCGCCGAGCGGTCCGGACACCGTACGCTCGCCGCGACGGTACGGCACCAGGGGCCGCACGCCGGGACCGCCCCGAGCGCCGAGCAGCCGGCCGGGCGGCCGCGGGCGGTGCCACAGGCCCGGACGACAGCGACAACGGAGGACGGACGGCCATGACGGCGACCAACGGACGACCCGCGGCCGGGTACGACACGGCGGGCGGCAGCAACGCGGCGGGCGGCGACACGGTCGCCGCGGTCGTCCGGCAGTGGCGGACCGTCCACCCCGACCTGGACACCGGCCCCATGGAGGTGATCGGGCGCATCAACCGCTGCGCCGCCCTGCTCCAGCAGGCCGAGGACGCGCCACTGCGCCGGGCCGGCCTCAGCCGCCCCGAGTTCGACCTGCTCGGCGCGTTGCGCCGCACCGGGCACGAGCTGACCCCGAGCGAGCTGGCCCGGGAGACCTTCTCCTCGGGCGCCGCCGTCACCAAACGCCTCAAGCAGCTGACCGAACGCGGCCTGGTCGAGCGGCGCGGCGACACCCGCGACCGCCGCGTCGCCCACGTCCGCCTCACCGACTCCGGACGGGCCCTGGTCGACGGCATCCTGCCCGAACAACTCGCCTACGAGACGGCCGTCCTGGCCGTCCTCGCCCCCGAGGGCCAGGACGAACTGGCCGGACTGCTCGCCGAGTTGCTGAGCCGTCTGGAGGGCCGGATGGGCGCCCTGCGCGCCTGACACCCGGTCACCGCCGCCTTCCCGGAGTCAGGACGGGCCCGAGCGAGCGTGCCGGGCCGGCCGACGGCAGGCGGCAGCGGGGCCCCGCCGGACTCACGGCCGGTACCGCAGGGGATGGTCCGCCGGTACCTGGACCAGGACGATGCGGACGCCGTCCGGGTCGGCGATCCATGTCTCGATCAGGCCCCACGGCTCCCGCACCGGCGGGCGGACGATCTGCACGCCCTTCGCGCGCAGCTCCGCGTGCGCCGCCGTCGCGTCCTCGACCTGGAGCCACAGCTGCAGCGCCGGGGACGGCGGGGTGTCGGACCGCCCGGACACCTCCAGGAAGCCGCCGCCGAGGAAGTAGACCGTCCCGCGCTCGGGACCCGTGCCGAACTCGCGGTAGACGGCGAGGGCGAGTTGCTCGCCGTAGAAGACCCGGGAACGCTCGGGGTCGGTGGGCCGCAGAAGCGTCCGACTGCTCAGTACATGCACCATGCGCCCGCACCCTAGGCCCTGTCGTCGGCATCCCGCCCGCGACGCGACGCACGCCCCGCGCGCTTCCAGCGCACGCGCCCGCGCAGCGCGGCGAAGCAGGAAGCCCCGGAAGGGTCGGACGACCCGGGCCGGAATCCCTGGACTTCGGGCCGAGGAGTACGTCAACCTCGTCCGAGCCGAGCCGTCCCAGATCGGAGACCCCTGCCCATGGACACCGCCGCCACCGGACTCACTTTCCGCGACGCTATCGACGCCGATGTCGACGTACTGGTCGCGCTGATCGAATCGGCCTACCGCGGCGAGGCCAGCCGGGCCGGGTGGACCACCGAGGCGGACATCCTGGAGGGCCAGCGCACCGATCCCGAGGGCGTGCTGGAGGTGATCAAGTCGCCCGACAGCAGGCTGCTGACGGTGTGGCGCGAGGGCCGGCCGGTCGCCTGCTGCCAGCTCGAACACCGCGGCGACCACGCCTACTTCGGGATGTTCGCGGTCAGCCCCGGCGAGCAGGGAGCGGGCCTCGGCAAGCTGGTCCTCGCGGAGGCGGAGCGGCAGGCCCGCGAGACCTGGGCCGTCACGGAGATGCATATGACGGTGATCTCCGTGCGCGAGGACCTCATCGCCTGGTACGAGCGCCGCGGCTACCGCCGTACGGGACGGATGACGCCGTTCCCGTACGGCGACGAGCGCTTCGGCATCCCGCGCCGCGACGACCTGCGCTTCGAGCTGCTGGTCAAGGAACTCCACTGACGCTCACGCCGTGAACCGGCCGGTGCGCTTGATCTGAGGGTAGTCCGTCGTCGCGCCGTCCAGTTCCAGGGCCCGCACCAGCCGCAGGTGTTCCTGGGTGTTGACCACCCAGCCGATGATCCTGAGGTCCGCCTTGCGGGCGTGTTCCACGACTTCCAGGGTCAGGCGCCGGATGTCGAGGCAGACCGTCGCGGCGCCGGCGGCGACGGCGCGTGCCACGACGTCCGTGCCGTAACGGCCGGCGATGAGCGCGGTGCGCACGCCCGGCACCAGCCGCGCGATCTCGGTGATCGCCTCGTCGTGGAACGAGGAGACCTCCACCCGGTGGGCCAGGTCCCGCCGGAGCAGCACGTCGGCCAGCGCGCGGGCCGCCGCCACGTCCTTGATCTCGGCCTGCAGTGGCGCCTTCACGGCGTCCAGGACGTCCTCGAACACCGGGACGCGCTCGCCCCGGCCCGCGTCGAGCGTGCGCAGCTCGGCGAGGGTCTTCTCGGCGATCGGGCCGGTGCCGTCGGTCGTGCGGTCCACCTCCGCGTCGTGCATGACGACGAGGGCACCGTCCTTGCTCAGGTGCAGATCGAGTTCGATGGCGTCGAGGCCGGCCTGCTGGGCGGCGACGAAGGAACGGAGGGTGTTCTCGGGCTCTACACCCATGACCCCGCGGTGACCGATGGTAAGGAGGTTCAAGGTTCGACTCGCTTTCCGTCGACGGCGGCTCGGCACACGCGCGGACCGGACGGACGTCGTTGTCCACGCGGCGGAATCGCAGCCTAACCGCCGGGTCTGCCGTTGAACCCGCGCGTACACGGGGGATCGGGGTGACGGGCGGCGCGGTTCCTCGCCCGTACCCCCGGGTGGCCGTCACCCTGGCGTGGGCGAGTCCGGCCCGCGGTTGACCGACCGGATCCCCTGCCCCGCGGGTCCGCGCCCCTGCCCCGCGCCATCGTCCCGCCGGCCGTGCGCCGAATCGCCGCGCGAAGCGGAAGCGGGCGTCCTCGCGGTTGATCGCAGGAAAAACAGCGGTGAAGATGCGGTGCCGCAGAATAATTTCCCGAGACTCCTCTTGCTAGGAGAAACCCCGCATGCATACGGTGTCCTTACGCGAGGTTCTCCCGTGGAGGTTGGGGCATGACGGAAATTCTTGTGCAGGCGGGTGCGGGGGAGCAGACTTCTGCGGCGTCCAGGGTGATCGAGCACCCGGCGTGGCCCGTGCTCAAGGATGCCGTGGAACGGATCCGGCCCTGGCAGTCCAAGGACGGGTCGATCGACTTCGACGCGGAGGGCGCCCCCGACCCGGCCGACGCCGCGGCGGCCGTGCGCGGCGTCATCGGCGCCGTCGAGCGGTTGTCCCCGCTGCTGCCGCACGACGCCGCCTACCACCAGGCGCTCGTCCAGGACCTGCGCCGCTGGGCCGGCGAAGGCTTCCGGGTGCCCGACTTCCTGGACTCGCTGCTGGCCTTCCAGCCCGCCGCACAGCGCGCCGACGGCCTCCAGCACCTGGTCGTCTTCCCGATGTACACGCAGAACGGCAACCCCGACCGCAACCTGGAGGCGGTCGTGTTGCGCATGGTCTGGCCCGACTGGCTGGCCGAACTGGAGCGCACCCGCTACGACAACCCGCTGTTCTGCGGCATCACCTTCGAGGACTTCACGGCGGGCTACGACACCAACTCGGCCGTCCTCTTCCCGGAGACCATCGCCGTGCGCGAGGCGCCGGAACGGTTCTCCTGGGGCGGCATCTTCTGCGACCGCGAGGCCGCCCGCTTCCGCCGTGTGACCGCGGCGGCCGTCGACCTGCTGGGCCTCGATCTGCCCGAGGACATCGCCGCGATGGTGCACGACCAAAAGCGCTGCGAGGAGGCCTTCGTACTGTGGGACATGGTGCACGACCGCACCCACAGCCACGGCGACCTGCCGTTCGACCCGTTCATGATCAAGCAGCGGCAGCCGTTCTGGATGTACGGCCTCGAAGAGCTGCGCTGCGACCTCACCGCCTTCAAGGAGGCCGTCAAGCTCACGGCCGACGGTGTCGCGCAGGCCCGGGACGTGCAGTACGCGGTGCTCTTCGACCGCATGTTCCGCTTCCCGGTCACCGGCGAGCGCGTGCGCAACTACGACGGCCTCGGCGGTCAGCTCCTCTTCGCGTACCTGCACCGCCACGACGTCGTCCGCTGGACCGACAACAAGCTCTCCATCGACTGGGAGCGCGCCCCGCAGGTCACCAACCAGCTGTGCGCCGAGATCGAGAAGCTCTACCGCGACGGCATCGACCGCCCCAAGCTCGTCCATTGGTTCGCCGGCTACCAACTCGTCGCCGCCTACCTCGCCCCGCACCCGGGCTCCAAGTGGGCCAAGGGCCCGGACGCCCTCGACCTGACCCTGCCGCCGCGCAAACTCGTGGACGACGTGCTTCCGGACGAGTTTCCGCTGAGCATGTTCTATGAGGCGTTGTCCAGGAAACTGAAGAACGTGATCGCCTCGACCCGGGGCATCACGGGGGACGGCGCCGGGCGGGTCGCCGCGTGAGCGACCGCACCGTAGAGACCCGGCGGGCTTAAGGAGGCGAAGATGGGGAACGGGAACGGGGAGCTGAGCGGCGCGGTCATCGCGGTGGCGGGCGCGGGCGGACCCGCCGGCCGGGCGGCGCTGCGCAGGCTCGCCGAGGCGGGGGCGACGGTCGTCGGAGCGGACAACGACCCGGAGCGGCTTTCGGAGGCCGTGGACGCGGCCCGCTACGCCTCCGGCGGCGCCAGGGTCATCGGCGACACGGTGGACCTGCTCGACCTGCAGTCCACCCGCGACTGGGCCACCCACATCGAGAAGGACTTCGGCCGGGTCGACGGACTCGTGCACCTCGTCGGCGGCTGGCGCGGCAGCGAGACCTTCACCAAGACCAGCCTCGACGACTGGGACTTCCTCGAACTGCTGCTCATCCGCACCGTGCAGCACACCTCGCTCGCCTTCCACGAGGCGCTGCAGCGCAGCGAGCGCGGCCGGTACGTGCTGATCAGCGCCGCCGGTGCCAGCAGGCCCACCGCGGGCAACGCGGCCTACGCCGCCGCCAAGGCCGCCGCCGAGGCATGGACGCAGGCCATGGCCGACTACTTCCGCAAGGCCGGAGGCGCCGAAGGACCGACGTCGGCGGCTGTCATCCTGGTGGTGAAGGCGCTGGTGCACGAGGCGATGCGAGCCGAACGCCCCAACGCCAAGTTCGCGGGCTTCACGGACGTCGGGGACCTGGCCGAGGCCATCGCCGAGATCTGGCGGAAGCCCGCAGCCGAAGTGAACGGACACCGTCTGTGGCTGACCGAGAAGCCGTGAACCCTCCGAGGACCGACGCCCGTCGCCATCACGACCCGCAGGTCCGCGGTTTCGCCAGTGACAACTACGCCGGGGCGCATCCCGAGGTGCTCGCGGCCCTGGCGCTGGCCAACGGCGGTCACCAGGTCGCCTACGGCGAGGACGCCTACACCGACAACCTCCAGCGGATCGTCCGCAGCCACTTCGGGGCCACCGCGGAGGCATTCCCGGTCTTCAACGGCACCGGCGCGAACGTCGTCGCGCTCCAGGCGGTCACCGACCGCTGGGGCGCGGTGATCTGCGCCGAGAGCGCGCACATCAACGTCGACGAGGGCGGCGCCCCCGAGCGGATGGCGGGACTGAAGCTGCTCACCGTGCCCACGCCGGACGGCAAGCTCACCCCGGAGCTGATCGACCGGCAGGCGTACGGCTGGGAGGACGAGCACCGGGCGATGCCGCAGGCCGTCTCGATCACCCAGAGCACGGAGCTGGGCACCGTCTACACGCCCGGCGAGATCCGCGCGATCTGCGAGCACGCCCACGCGCACGGCATGACGGTGCACCTGGACGGCTCCCGGCTGGCCAACGCGGCGGCGTCTTTGGATGTGCCCCTGCGGACCCTGACCAATGCCGCCGGCGTCGACATCCTCTCGCTGGGCGGGACGAAGAACGGGGCCGTGTTCGGCGAGGCGGTCGTCGTCATCAACCAGGACGCGGTGCGCCGTATGAAGCATGTGCGCAAGATGTCCATGCAGCTCGCCTCCAAGATGCGTTTTGTCTCGGTGCAGTTGGAGGCGTTGTTCGCCAAGGACCTGTGGCTGCGCAACGCGCGGCACGCCAACGAGATGGCGCAGCGGCTCGCCGAGGGCGTGCGCGCGGTGCACGGGGTGGAGATCTGCCATCCGGTGCAGGCCAACGGTGTCTTCGCCCGGCTGCCGCACCGGGTGGGCGAGCGGTTGCAGCAGCGGTTCCGGTTCTACTTCTGGGACGAGGCGGAGGGCGTCGTGCGCTGGATGTGCGCCTTCGACACCACCGAGGAGGACGTGGACGCGTTCGTGGCGGCACTCAAGGAGGAGATGGCCCACCAGTAGGCGGCCCCGCATTCATGCATAGGTATGCGGTCATCTGAAAAATAATTGACTCTCGGGTGATCGTATTCCTATGCTCTACGGGTATGGAGCTGATCCAGAACACGCCCGACCTGTCCGCCTATCTGGCCGCGGACGAGGTCGTCGACCATGACCACCCGGTGGTGCGCGAGACGGCCGCCCGGCTGGCCGCGGAGGTCCAGGACTCGTATGCCTATGCACGAGCCGCCTTCGAGTTCGTACGCGACACGATTCCGCACTCCCAGGACGCCGGCGATCCGCGGGTCACCTGGCGCGCCTCCGACGTCCTCGCGCTGCGCACCGGCATCTGCTACGCGAAGGCGCACGCGCTGGCCGCGCTGCTGCGGGCCGAGGACATCCCGACGGCGCTGTGCTACCAGAAGCTCGATGTGGTGCACGGACTGGTCGCCGTCCGGTTCAACGGGGCGTGGCACCGGCAGGACCCGCGCGGCAACAAACCCGGCGTCGACGCCCGGTTCTCCCTCGATGGCGAACGGCTGGCCTGGACGCCCGATCCCGAGTCCAATGAGGTGGACTATCCGGTCCTGTACGCTGAACCCCACCCGGCCGTACTGCGCGCCCTGAAGACCGCGCCCGACCGGGCCCACCTCTGGAAAACGCTCCCCACCGCACTCTGAGGCGAGGCAGATGACTCTCACGCTCACCGTGTCCGACGAGGTCCGCGCCCTCGCGCCCGGTTTCACCCACATCGCCATCGAGGCGCACGACCTCGTGGGCGGGCCCAGCACCGAGGCGACCTCGGCGCTGCTCGACGACGCGGCCCGCCGGCTCGCCGCCCGCCTGGCCGGGCGCGCCCCGCACGAGGACCCGCACATGGCGGCCTGGCGGCAGGTGTACACGGCGTTCGGCGCCAAGCCGTCCCGCACCCGCAACTCGGCGGAGGCACTGGCGAAAAGAGCCCTGTCCGAGTCCGGACTGCCCCGGATCAATCTGCTCGTCGACCTCTACAACGCCGTCAGCGTCGCCCATCTGATCCCCGTGGGCGGTGAGGACGCCGAGCGCATCGAGGGCGCCATGCGGCTCGTGCGCGCCACGGGCGAGGAGGACTTCGTGACCGTCGCCGGGGGTGAAGAGGTGATCGAGCACCCGGACGCGGGCGAGGTGGTGTGGCGCGACGACGCGGGCGTGACCTGCCGCCGCTGGAACTGGCGCCAGGGCCCCCGCACCCGGCTCACCGAGCGGACGGCCTCCGGTGTCTTCCTGCTGGAGGGCCTGGCCCCGATGCCGGTCGCCGCGATCGAGCGGGCCGCCGCCGAACTCGCCGAACTCCTGGAGAAGTTCAGCCCCGGCGCCCGGATCGCCATCGGCACCCCGGAACCCGACAAGACGCCAGACGCTCCGCTGGATGCGCCGTGATCTGCCGTCGATCGGCTGCGGGGCTGTCGTGGCCGGTCGCGCGGTTCCTCGCGCCCCTTTGGGGCGGTGTCGTGGCGTCGGGGACGGATGTCCGCTGAGTGCTCCGCTGGGGTGCCGCGGTGTGTTGTCGGTGGGCTGCGGGGCTGTCGTGGCCGGTTGCGCGGTTCCTGGCGCCGCTTTGGGGCGGTGTCGTAGCGTCGGGGACGGACGTCCGCTGGGTACTCCGCTGAAGGCGCGGTGATCTGCCGTCGATCGGCTGCGGCGCCGTCGTGGCCGGTCGCGCGGTTCCTCGCGCCCCTTTGGGGCGGTGTCGTGGCGTCGGGGACGGATGTCCGCTGAGTGCTCCGTTGGGGTGCCGCGGTGTGTTGTCGGTGGGCTGCGGGGCTGTCGTGGCCGGTTGCGCGGTTTCTCGCGCCGCTTTGGGGCGGTGTCGTAGCGTCGGGACGGACGTCCGCTGAGTGCTCCGCTGTAGGCGCGGTGATCTGCCGTCGATCGGCTGCGGGGCTGTCGTGGCTGGTCGCGCGGTTCCTTGCGCCGCTTCAGGGTGGTGGGCGGCGGCGTGGCGGGGAGCGTCTCGAACGCGCTCAACGGCACCGGTCGGCTCAGCTCCGCCACCCGCGCCCGGGTCCGTGCCGTGGCCGCGGCCCTCGGCTGCGCAACCTCGTCGCCGCACCGGGGCTCACCCTCGCCGCCCCCACCGCGCGGACCGGGCCCCTCGGCCGCGAAGCCGCCGGCTGCTTCGCAGGTCGTCGGCGCGGCCACCGGCACGGTCACGCGCTCTTCGTCCTGCCCGCCGACGTCGACGACGGGCACCGGTGGACGCTGCCCGTCGCCGGGCGTCCCTCTTCACCCGCCCTGCGCCGCGAGGTGTTCCACAGCCTGGCGGGTGCCGGCGGCGTAGCCGTTGTCCACCCATGTCTCGCGTGCGCCGCCGCGCCGGGCGTCCGTCGAAGACCAGCGGGAGGCGGCGCCCGGAACATCGCCTTGGGAGGCTGTCCGCGCGCCGACCACTACGCCCGCACCTGCCACGGCGCCCACCGCGCCGAAAGCGACCACGTTGCCGCGGACTTGGAGCAGGCCGATCCGTTCGCGGCCGCCACCGGCTTTCACGGAAGCCGAGTCGGGCGTTCCTCCGCCCTGCCCTGGTCGGTGGGGTGATGTGTGGTCTGGACCGTACGGGGACTGGAGTGAAAGCGCTCCGGGGCGAACCTCTGCAGCGCGACGTCCAAACGCTCGGGGGAGATGCGCAGAGCACCCTTCTGGTGAAGGCCGACGATGCGGAGCCGGGCACCGGTCAGGTGGGCTCCTAGCCGCCAGAAGCCGCGGTAACGGAAGGCGTCCTCGGGACGAAGCCATATGACCAGGTCGTCGGGCCTGCCCTTGCCGGACGCCGAGGGGATGCGCTCTATCGTGTGGATGTGGCCCCAGGGAATGGTCATCCGGCGCGAGCGAGAGCTGAGAGTGAACGCCCGGTTGTCGATCTGCAGGGTGAGAGGGGTCCGTAGCGTGATGAAGGGAAGGCAGAAGGCGAGCACCAGCGTGTAGTCCATCACGGCTGTCAGCCAATGGGCGGCGGAGCGGTGGTGCAGTACCGGATCCATGGCGATGCCGCTGAGGACGGCGCTCGCTGCGACGGCACCGATGAGTGCTGCCCAGGTGCCCAGCCCCAGGAAGTCGCCTTCGTAGTGGGCCCTTTCCGTGTCGTCCTGGATGACTCCGTACTGCGGGCGAGGGTCGGGATCCCAGATGTCCCCGGCGTGCCGAAGGATGGTGGTTTCGATTTCCCTGCGAGAGATTCCCATGGAGATGAGGTCGCAGACGAGGACTCCGCCGAGGCGGGCTTCGATGGGTGCCAGCAGGGTGTGAACGCCGGCGCGCGGGCGCGATGACGGCAGGTCACGCGGCTTGAGAAACAGGGCTCCGGTCGCTGGAGTGTCACGCCGCCAGGACATGATTCCCACATGGTCGATCTGGTCCCAGGACCAGCGGCGAGTACCGCTCCTGCTCTGGTGTGTGATGCCGTCGGCGCCGATGGTCAGGCCGGCGCGGTGCCGCAGCAACAGGGCGGGGATCAGCACAGGGACGAGGAGGAACAGGGTCCACAGGCTCAGCGGGACGAACGCCCAACCGTAGCGGTGTGCGGGGATGGTGACGGCGATGGTGAGGGAAGGGATCAGGGCGAGAGCGGTGAGGGCGAGAGCGAGTACGCCGAGGCGCATGCGACGCGTCGCACCTTGCAGCGTGGCGGCGGGGACCGGGGCAGGTGCCGGTGCCGGTGCCGTGTATCCGGCGCGCTGCGCGGCCGGCGTCTGGGCCCAGAGGCCGCGGGGAGCAAAGCGTTCGAGGGCCTGGTCGACGTCGTGCGGCGCGCAGTGGAGACGGCCGAGATCGGCGACGCACGAGCCGTCGAGCTTCCACCTTCGCCCGGCACGCCGGGCCGACCGAGGAAGCTGAGGAGGTGTTCGATCGCGTAACTGGAGTATGAGGAAGAAGCGTCCGTGCCCGTAACGCCGCTGCGGCACCCATTCGACCGTGGCCTTGAGGACGCGGTGCCAGCCGTATCGGGCCACACGGCCTCCCGAGCCGCGCCGCACCTGGACGCCCTCCGCGGAGATGTGCAGTTCGTACGGGGAGAACAAACGCCGGTACCCGAGCCAACCCACTCCCAGCGCCGACAGAAAGCCGTAGGCAGCCATACCCAGACGGGGATCTTCATCGGGCGTGTCACTCGTGAACACCTTGTAGACCAGGAGGGGATCATCGACCGCGGAGCCCCACGCCGCGAGGACCAGCATGCCGGCGAGCAGGGGAAGGAGCGCGGTCAAGCAGCCGTAGCGTTTGGTGAAGCGCACCGTATCGTCCGCGGGCTCGGCTGGTGTGTTTCGAGCCTGTTCCGGTTGCGGCTGCGGCGGGGGATCGGCTGACGACGGGCACTGCGCGTTGTGGGCCAGGGGCACTGTGCCGGCGGTGTTGCCCGCGTTCATGCTCGGTTGGGGTTTACCGTGCTGGATCAGATTTCGCCGGGCGACCTGGAAGACGGTGTTGGCATCCAGGAGTGGGGGTCCGTCCGGAACACCATGGGTCAGGATGTTGAGCAGTTCACCCGTGAAGGCGGTGTTGGGCTGGTCCGGTTCGGACAGGGCTTCTTTTGAGGACGCGGCCAGGACACAAGTACCCTCAGCCGTGGCTTTCTCGGCGAGGTCGATCTCCTCGCCCCTCATGGTCGCACGGCCGGCGTAGCAGCAGTCCAGGACGACGATCCGCAGCCTGGCGCGAGACTTCTGGATCTCGCGGCGCAGATGTTTGTACTCGATTCCGGCCCACACGGTGTGTGGGCGGCTGTCTTTGTGGGTGAGGAAGAACTCCTCCTCGTCGGAATCGATCTGGCCATGGCCGGCGTAGTAGACCAGCAGGGCTTCGGTCGCCTGCGCCGCTGCTTCCTGCACCGCGCCGAGTACCTTCTGGGCATCGGCCGGATCGGAGATGACGTGGCAGTTCTCCTCAGGCAGGTTCCATGACCGGGGGCTGGTCAGCAGGCGCCGTAGATCCGTCAGGTTGCGCTCTACGTTGGGCAGGTCGTGAAAGTGGCGGTAGTGGCTGACACCGATGAGTACGGCACGGCTCCCGATGGGGCTGGGCATCGACGCCATGGTCGCTACGCGTTCGCATCCTCGTCGGCCGGGGCCGCGGGTTGTCGGCTGCCGTCCGCATCCGCGCACAGGGCGACCAGGCGCCGCACCTGCTCCTCGTCGTCGCCGGTGATCTCGACCTCGGTCTGCCCGATGCGCAGCGTGGCCCGGCCGGCACGTGGACGCGACCGTCTCCAGGCCACCACGGCCACCGCCAGGGACGCGGCCGACCACGCGTTGTCCAGGAGAACCTCGATCAGGTCCAGAGCCGAGCCCATCTCGCCCGGCGCCGCGCCCGTGCCGGACAGGCTGATCCGGACAGATCGCAGTTCTTCGTCCTCTCTCAGCCACCGGTACAGGGAGCGAAGCTCGTCTTGTTCCTCGCCGACCCGGACTTCGACGCGCATATGGCCCCCCGATAACTGTTGTGCCCCACATCGTGGCATCTCGACATGTGCGCCGACCAGCGGCCGGACATACCCGCTGGATGCGTGTGCACAATCGTAGGGGTTCGGACCGAGGTGCGGCCTGCGATCCGGTTGAGTGCCTACATGCCCACCAGGGCCGTCCGGCCGCTGGTCGGTGATCTCCTTCAGCCGGGCAAGAGCGCAGCGCATTGGGCCAGAGCGAGGTCAGGGCCGTTGCCGTCAGGGTGGTCGAGGAGCGGTGTCAGCGTGGTGGAGACGCCGCTCCAGTGGTGGTGACAACCTCTCGAGGGCCGGGTCCTGAACGACTGCCAAACGACTGCAAGGCGTGGGCGCTGTCCGGGGCGAAGGACGCCGTCGGCAGGGCCACGGTCATCGCGGACGGCGGACGGCGGACGGCGGGTGGCGGACGGCGCGGCACCGGCCCGGTCGTCCCGCACCGCCGCGAGGACGGCGTCGGTGATGAAGCTCCTTCTGAAGTCGCGCGGCGCGAAGGGCAGCAGGCCGCCGTTTCTGCCGACCGGCCCGGACCCGTCGAGCGTTTCCGGTAGGGCCCCGCGGATCGTGTTGATCAAGACCCGGTGGGTTTCTCCGCTGACGGCCCGTGGAAACCGTCTTCGACGGGGCGATCCGCCGAAGGGGGACGGTTTCGCCGGTCGTGGGCAGTGTGCGGCGGACGATGCTGTAGTGGCCGGGCCGGGGGTCAGTGGGCCTCGGCGGCGCGTAGTTGTTCCTGGGTCGGGGCCGTGCCGCCCAGATGGGCCGGCAGCCACCAGTGGTCGTCGGCGCCCTTCGGGCGTCCCGGGTAGGCGCGCTGCGCGGCCTCCAGCAGGTCCTGGACCCGCTCGCGCAGCCGGCGGGTGATCGCGCCCGCGTACTGGTCGCGGGGTGCCTCGATCCGCTCGCCGACCCGGACGGTGACCGGCAGGTGGCTGCGCCTGAAGTTGCGCGGGTGGCCCTTGGTCCACAGTCGCTGGGTGCCCCACACGGCCATCGGGACCAGCGGGACGCCCGCCTCCTGGGCCAGCCGCGCGGCGCCCGACTTGAAGCTCTTCAGTGTGAAGGACTGCGAGATCGTGGCCTCCGGGAACACCCCGACGACCTCACCGGACCGCAGGGAGTCCAGCGCGTGCGTGTACGCCGCCTCGCCCTGTCCGCGGTCCACCGGGATGTGCTTCATCCCGCGCATCAGCGGTCCGGAGACCTTGTGCCGGAAGACGGCCTCCTTCGCCATGAAACGCACGAGCCGCTTCTGCGGCAGGGCCGCCAGCCCGTTGAAGACGAAGTCCAGATAGCTGATGTGATTGCTCACCAGCACGGCGCCGCCCGAGCGCGGGATGTTCTCCGAACCCTTGCAGTCGATCTTGAGGTCCCAGACCTTGAACAGCGTCTTGGCGAAACCGATGACGGGACGGTAGACCAGCTCTGCCATGGGCGGGACGAACCCTTCCTGCTCTGCCAGGGAAGGCGTTCCCGGCGGACAAGTTACGCAGCCGTAGGTTTACGGCGTCTCGCAGATCGTGCCCGAAGAACGGACAGGGAGCCAGCCCTGGTGCCCCGACGCGGCGAGATTCTCGTCACGTCGGCGGAGCGGTCACCTCGGCCTTTCACGCCCCCCTGCGCTCCGCGCGTACGCCGATGCGCCGCAGCAGCAAAAACAGCTCACACCCCAGGCAGTAGCCGAACACCGCGTTCAGGAAGGCGGCGGCGAGCGCCGCGCCGGTGGCCAGGAGGCCGAGCCAGATGGGGCCCAGCGTGTACCCGACGAGGCCGACACCGGCGAAGACGAGCCCCACCGCCTGGGCGAACCGCGGCGGTTCGGGCGCCTCGAACGCGGTCGGCGGCCCGATCCGCGGGCGGACGGCCCGGCGGAACAGCCAGCCGTACGGCGACCGGCCCACCCCGCCCGCCGCGCCCAGCGCGAACGCCAACGTCTGCCAGGCCAGCAGCCAGGCGCTCCCGGTGATCAGCACCACGGCCAGCACGACCGTCGTCACGGCCGCCCCGAAGCGCGGCCCCCTCACGTCGATGTCCATGGATCAAGCATTCCGCAGCGCACACAGGTACGGGAGGCGGGAATCTTTGCAGTCTCGTGAACGCTGCCACAGAGATGACCGGAGTGATGGTGTGCGCGGCGGTACTCGCGGCGGCGAGCCTGTACGGAGTGCTGCACGGGCGGCGGAGCGGGAGGGTGCGGATGCGCGGACGGGACGAGGGGAAGCGGCTCGGGCCGGCCGAGCTGGGCGGCGCGTTCGGAGAACGGGCGACGCTCGTGCAGTTCTCCAGCGCCTTCTGCGCGCCCTGCCGGGCGACCCGGCGCGTCCTCGGCGAGGTGGCCGGCATGGTTCCCGGCGTGGTCCACCTGGAGATAGACGCGGAGTCCCGTCTGGACCTCGTACGGGAACTCGGCATCCTGAAGACCCCCACCGTGCTCGTCCTCGACGCGGACGGCCGTGTGGTGCGGCGGGCCGCCGGGCAGCCGCGCAAGGCCGACGTCATCGCGGCGCTGGGAGAGGCGGTGGACGGCCGTGCGGGTGACGGTGAGACATCTCCCATATAGCGGGACGTTCTTGACTGTACGTACCATCCGTCGTCAGTCTGACCGCATGGGCACGGAACTCCTTCTCGTCAGGCGCGCGCACGTCGACCTCGCGCGCACCGCGAGCGCGCGCTGTCCGGGCTGTTGAGCAGCCACCGACCCGCTCGTCCCCTCCCCGAGAAGGACAACTCCATGACGGCCACGCCCGACCTCGGCACCGCCCGGCTCGCCTCGCCCGATCTGCTGCGCTCCGCCTTCCGGCGGCATGCCGCGGGGGTCGCGGTCATCACCGCCCCCGGCGCCCTCGGCCCGGTCGGCTTCACCGCCACCTCCCTGACCTCCGTGTCGGCCGAGCCTCCGCTGCTCTCCTTCGGCATCGGCACCGGTGCCTCCAGCTGGCCGGCGATATCCGAGACCGGCCACGTCGGCGTCCACATACTCGCCGAGCACCAGCACGAGCTGGCCGCGACCTTCGCCCGCAGCGGCGCCGACCGGTTCGGCCCGTCCACCGTCTGGCGCGAGGGTCCCGAGGGTGTTCCGGTGCTCGGCGGGGTGCTCGCCTGGCTCGTCTGCCGGGTGGTGGGGCGGGTGCCCGCCGGTGATCACCGCATCGTGCTCGCGCAGGTCGAGCTGGGCGACGCCGACGGCGCCGGCCGCCCCCTTCTGTACCACCAGGGCGGCTTCAACGCACTCAGGGACTGAGCACTCCGCGCTGCTTCGGCGAAGCGGTCGGGATCCGGTTACGCTGCGTTGCAAAGGTCACAGTTCAAAGCGCTTGCTCAGTGGGAAAGAACTGAGTGTACTGACGAGTAATATCTGGTTCGGTGCGCGTGGACGCCCCGACCGGGATCGGCCGCTTCAGGCGCCTATGCTGCCTGCAAGAGGCAGCCCAGAACAGACGAGGCAGTAGGAGAGCCGGCGTGAGCTTGAGGATCGTTGTCACTGTGAAGTACGTGCCTGACGCCACGGGCGACCGGCACTTCGCCGATGACCTGACCGTCGACCGGGACGACGTGGACGGTCTGCTCTCCGAACTGGACGAGTACGCGGTCGAGCAGGCGCTGCAGATCTCCGAGAACTCCGACGACGACGCCGAGGTCACCGTTTTGACGGTGGGCCCGGAGGACGCCAAGGACGCGCTGCGCAAGGCGCTGTCGATGGGCGCGGACAAGGCGATCCATGTCGAGGACGACGACCTGCACGGCACCGACGCCATCGGCACCTCGCTGGTGCTGGCGAAGGCGATCGAGAAGGCGGGCTACGACCTGGTGGTCTCCGGCATGGCCTCCACCGACGGCACGGGCGGCATCGTCCCGGCGCTGCTGGCGGAGCGCCTGGGTGTTCCGCAGGTGACCCTGCTGTCGGAGGTCTCGGTCGAGGGCGGCTCGGTCAGGGGCCGCCGTGACGGGGACACCGCCTCCGAGCAGTTGGAGGCCCGGCTTCCGGCGGTCGTGTCGGTCACCGACCAGTCGGGCGAGGCCCGTTACCCCTCCTTCAAGGGGATCATGGCCGCGAAGAAGAAGCCGGTCGAGTCCTGGGACCTGTCCGATCTGGAGATCGACGCCGAGGAGGTCGGTCTGGCGGGTGCCTGGACGGCGGTCGACTCCGCGGCCGAGCGTCCGGCCCGCACCGCGGGCACCATCGTCAAGGACGAGGGCGAGGGCGGCAAGCAGCTCGCCGAGTTCCTCGCGGGCCAGAAGTTCATCTGAGCCCGCATCCGCCGACCGCCCCTTCAACTTCCGTACGCAGGAGAGCAATCCCATGGCTGAAGTCCTCGTCTACGTCGACCACGTGGACGGTGCCGTCCGCAAGCCCACCCTGGAGCTGCTGACCCTGGCCCGCCGGATCGGCGAGCCGGTCGCGGTCGCGCTCGGCGCCGGTGCCGCGGACACCGCGGCGGCGCTGGCCGAGCACGGCGCGGTGCGGGTCCTCACCCACGAGGCGTCCGAGTACGCCGACTATCTGGTCGTGCCGAAGGTGGACGCCCTGCACGCCGCCCATGAGGCCTTGTCCCCGGTCGCGGTGCTGGTCCCGTCCTCCACGGAGGCCAAGGAGATCGCGGCCCGGCTGGCGCTGCGCATCGGCTCGGGGATCATCACCGACGCCGTCGATCTGGAGGCCGGCGACCAGGGCCCGGTGGCCACGCAGTCGGTGTTCGCGGCGTCCTTCACCACCAAGTCCCGTGTCTCCAGGGGCACTCCGGTCATCACGGTCAAGCCGAACAGCGCGGCCGTGGAGGCCGCCCCGGCCGCGGGCGCGGTGGAGGCCCTGTCCGTGTCCTTCTCCGAGCAGGCGACCGGCACGAAGGTCACCGGGCGTACGGCGCGTGAGTCGACGGGGCGTCCGGAGCTGACGGAGGCCGCGATCGTGGTGTCCGGCGGGCGTGGTGTCAACGGCGCGGAGAACTTCGCGGTGATCGAGGCGCTGGCGGACTCGCTCGGCGCGGCGGTGGGCGCCTCGCGTGCGGCGGTGGACGCGGGCTGGTATCCGCACACCAACCAGGTCGGGCAGACGGGCAAGTCGGTGTCCCCGCAGTTGTACATCGCGTCGGGTATCTCGGGCGCGATCCAGCACCGTGCGGGCATGCAGACCTCGAAGACGATCGTGGCGATCAACAAGGACCCGGAGGCCCCGATCTTCGACCTGGTCGACTACGGCGTCGTCGGCGACCTCTTCGACGTCGTCCCGCAGCTCACCGAGGAGATCAACACCCGCAAGGGCTGATCCCCGCCGGCCCTACGAGGCCCCCGTGACCGCTGGACTTCGACGCCGGTCGCGGGGGCCTCGGCTCGTCGCGGGGCCGTCAACCCAGGTTCAGGGACGCCTGCACCGGCAGATGGTCGCTCGGGAACCGGCCGTCCGCCGAGAACGTGTTGATCGACGCCCGCCGGGTGGTGATCCCGGGTGTGGCCAGGATCCAGTCGATGCGGTCGCCGTCGGGCGTCAGCGGCCGGTAGCCGTGGAAGGTGGCGTACAGCGGGCCGCGTTCGCCCGCCGTGTCCCAGGTGTCCACCAGACCCGCGTCCAGCAGCGTGTCGTAGACCGTGTTCTTGTGGGCGGCGACGTTGAAGTCGCCGGTCACCACGAGCGGCAGTGAGCGGTCGAACCCGTGGAGGCGCCCGGCGATCAGGACGGCGGACCGCTCGCGGGCGTACTGACTCGCGTGGTCGAAGTGCGTGTTGAGGACATAGAACTCCCGGCCCGCCGAGCGCCGGTCCCGGAAGCGGACCCAGGTGACCATCCGGGCGAAGGCCGCGCCCCAGGTGTTCGAGCCGATCACGTACGGGGTGTCGGAGAGCCAGAAGTGGTCGTACTCGACCGGGGTGAGGCGCTGGGTGTCGTAGAAGACCGCCATGGACTCGTCGCGGCTGCCGTGCAGACGGCCGGTGCCGATCCAGTCGTAGCGCGGCCCGAGATCGGCGTCGATGTCGAGCAGTTGTGGGAAGAGACCCTCCTGTGTGCCGATGACGTGCGGGGTCTCGCGGCGCAGCAGGCGGCGCATGACCGGCCTGCGGGCGGTCCAGCTGTTGGGCTCGGTGGTGCTCGCGAAGCGCAGATTGAAGGACATGACCTCCAGCCGGCGGTCCGGCTCCGGCTCCGCCGAGGCGGCGGGTACGGACAGTGCTGTACTGGACAGGGGCACGGTCACCGCCGCGGACAGGGCGGCCCTCAGACCCAGACGGCGCGTGACTCGGCTGTGGTTCGGCACAGGGGCTCCTTCGGTGGGAACGGCCGGACGAGTCGGTGCTACGGACGCGTGATACCGCCCTACCGGGTGGGCGTGAACATGGCGATAGGGCCGCGTGGCCGCCCGCGGACAGGGTGTTGACCATCAGGAAGGCCCCCGGATAGCTTCGTTCAACGGATTGTTGATTCCGTAGTGCGGAAGACGGAGGGTGTGGGATGGGCCAGGGCCAGCAGGAGACGCCGGCGACGAGCCTCGCGCGTGCCGTCAGCGAGGAGATCGGCGCCTCCCTCGCCGCGGTCGACGCCGAGCTGGCGCGCCGCTACCCGGGAGAACCCGGCACCCGGCAGCCCGTCCACACGGTCTACGTCCCCGGTGACGCGTTCGCCGCCGACACCATCCGCTCCTGGGGCGACCGGGCCCTCGCGGCGCTCGACGAACACGCACCCGACGCGGCCTGCTTCGCCGCCGTCCTCGGCCTCGACGACGCACTCGCCGGACCCGTGTACGACCGGGTGCGCGCCAAGCTGGAGCGCGAGCCCGTGGAGGAGCTGCGGGTCGACTTCGAGGACGGCTACGGACCGCGCCCGGACGCCGAGGAGGACCAGGCGGCGGCCCGCGCCGCCCGGCTGATCGCCGGGGCGTACGAGAACGGCACGGCGGCGCCGTACATGGGCATCCGCATCAAGTGCCTGGAGGCGGCGGTGCGGGAGCGGGCCGTCCGCACCCTCGACATCTTCCTGACGGGCCTCATGGCGGCCGGGGGGCTGCCGCGGGGACTGGTACTCACCCTGCCCAAGGTGACCTACGCCGAGCAGGTCAGCGCCATGGTGCGGCTCCTGGAAGCCTTCGAGGAGGCGTGGGGTCTCACACCCGGCAGGCTCGGCTTCGAGATCCAGATCGAGACCAGTCAGGCCATCCTCGCCGCCGACGGCACCGCGACGATCGCGCGGATGATCCGGGCCGCCGAGGGCCGGGCCACCGCACTGCACTACGGCACCTTCGACTACAGCGCCTGCCTCGGTGTCTCCGCCGCCTACCAGGCCAGTGACCATCCGGCCGCCGACCATGCCAAGGCGGTCATGCAGGTCGCCGCCGCGGGCACCGGCGTCCGCGTGTCCGACGGCTCCACCAATGTGCTGCCGGTCGGTCCGGCCGAGCAGGTCCACGCCGCCTGGCGGCTGCACTACGGCCTCACCCGGCGCGCCCTGGCGCGCGCCTACCACCAGGGCTGGGACATGCACCCCGGCCACCTCCCCACCCGCTACGCCGCTGTGTTCGCCTTCTACCGCGAGGGCTTCGCGCAGGCGGCGGCGCGACTGGCCCGGTACGCCGACCGGGCCGGCGGCGACCTCGGTGACCTCGGCGGCAGCGGCGAGATCACGGACGAGCCCGCCACCGCCAAGGCGCTCGGCGGCTACCTGCTGCGCGGCCTGGACTGCGGTGCCCTCGATCCCGACGAGGTGCACCGGCTCACCGGTCTGACCCGGCCGGACCTGGAGCACTTCGCCGCGCCACGCCGCGCCGACCTCACGGTCACGCCCCAGGGCGTGTTTCGAAAGTAGCGTCGTCCGCCCGGAGGGCGGGGACCGCGGCGTCTGGTGCGGTGCATCGCAAGGCGGAGGGTCGTCCGGGTACTGGGCGTACGCGGACGACCCCGACAACGCGGCGAGGGGGCACCTCCCGGCCGAAGGCTGGGGGAGTGCCGTGCCAGGCGTCGCGAGCCAGCCGGGACTTCCGAAACTCGCCCTAGCACAGGGCGGCGTCGGACGGGCTCGTGCGCCGGACTTCCTCGGGATGCCGCCGAACAGCTCCCGCGGCCCGGACGACGCGCGCAACAGCCCGGCGGGCAGCGGCCGTCGACGTACGCGTGTCCCTCCGGGCGACGTACGTGTGTCCCCTGGGCGACGTACGCGTACCCGCCCGGGAGGGGCGTCCCGTCGGCCGGTTCGAGCCGCACATCCGGCGTGGGCAGCCGGTCCGGTCGTGGTTCCCGGTGGGCGGCGGCACACCCTCGCCGGCGTCGACCACCGCGAGCTGCCGCGCGTCCAGCCAGATCGCGACAGCTCCGGCGCCGCCCCGGGGGCAGTACGGGGCTGCGGAGACGTGCCCCGGTGCGGCGGGTGCGCGCAGACGCCGATGCCCGGCCCCGTCACCCGCGCTGTGACCGTCCGGAATGTCAGAGGCGAGCGACAGCGGCCCGTCCTGTGCGGCAGTCGGCCGGGGCGGGCGCGGGAGCCGGCCGCGAGGACGGCACGCGGCCGGTCTGACGATGCGTCCGTCAAAGCCGAGGACGATGGACGACCGGGGCGACGTCCCCACCGCCACCACCCCGGCTCCGGCACCCCCGCCCTCCGAACCGGCCCCCGCTGCCGGTCGGCTCCCTCACCGCCGTCGGTCTGACCGTGCTGTGGGCCCTCGCCGTCATCGCCGCCAGGTTCGCCCTGCGGGACGCCGCGCCCCGCCCGGTGGTCGGTGTGTGCTGTGTGTCGGCCGGCGCCGGTCGTCGGTGCTCAGGCGGCCGGCGGCAGCTCGCCCGAACCGCGGGTGATCAGCCGGGTCGGCAGCTCGATCCGGTCCGGGGCGACGAGGCTGCCGTCCAACTGCCGGAAGAGACGCTCGGCGGCGGTGCGGCCGAGGGCCGCGGAGTCCTGGGCGACGACCGTGACACCCGGGCGGAGCAGATCGGCGAGTTCGATGTCGTCGAAACCGACGAGGGCGACGGGCCGGCTGTGCTCGGCCAGCACCCGGATCACGGTCACCGTCACCCGGTTGTTGCCCGCGAAGACCGCGGTGACGGGGGAGGACGCGGCGAGCATGTCCTCGGCCGCCCGGCGCACCCGCTCCGGGTCGGTCGCCCCCAGGGACATCCAGCCGTCCTCGACGGGTATCCCGGCGTCCTCCATGGCCGCCCGGTAGCCGCGCAGCCGCTCGGCCGCGGTGTGGATGCGGGGCATGTCGCCGATGAAGCCGATCCGGCGGTGGCCGTGGGCGATCAGATGGGCCACGCCGTCGCGGGCGCCGCCGAAGTTGTCGGACAGGACGACATCGGCGTCGATCTTCCCGGCCGGGCGGTCCACGAACACGGTCGCGACGCCCGCCCTGATCTCCGGCTCCAGATAGCGGTGGTCGTCCCCGGCGGGAATGATCACCAGCCCGTCCACCCGCCGTGCGCACAGGGCCAGCGCCAGTTCCTGCTCGCGGTCCGGGTCCTCCGCGCTGGAGCCGTTGATCAGCAGGGCGCCGTGGGCACGGGCCACCTCTTCGACGGCGCGGCTGAGCGGTCCGTAGAACGGGTCGGCGAGGTCCTCAAGGACCAGGCCGATGCTCGCGGTCCGGCCCTTGCGCAACACCCGTGCGCTGTCGTTGCGGCGGAAGCCGAGCGCGTCGATGGCCTCCTGCACGCGGCGCTCGGTGTCCGGGGTGACGCCCGGCTCGCCGTTGACCACGCGGGAGACCGTCTTGAGCCCGACACCGGCCCGCGCCGCCACATCCTTCATCGTGGGACGGTTGCCGTAGCGGGAGCCGGAGAGTCGGTCGGCGCGGCGGGTGGTCTCTGGCACGATGCTGCGTCCTGTCCTGTCGTGCACGGGGGGTGCGTAGGTCAATGGGTTGGTATGAGGATGTGGCGTCGAGCATAGAGCCTGGACAACGTTGTCAGAGCGGGAGACACTGTCCACCGCACTCACCGGCTGCGTCCCCACCGCGAGACCGGGCTGCGGCTCGCACTGCTTTCTCATGGTTGACGGGGAGATTCGACTCTGATGCACACCGACCTCGTGGCTGCGCTCGACATCGGCGGCACCAAGATCGCCGGCGCGCTGGTGGACGGCCACGGACGGATCCAGGTCCGCGCTCAGCGCTCGACGCCCGCCCGGCAGGACGGCGAGACCGTCATGCGGGCGGTGGCGGAGGTGCTCGGCGAACTCGCCGGATCCCCCCTGTGGCGCCGTGCGAGCGCCGTCGGCATCGGCAGCGCCGGGCCGGTGGACGCCTCCGCGGGCACCGTGAGCCCGGTGAACGTACCGGGCTGGCGCGGCTTCCCGCTGGTCGAGCGGGTGCGGGCGGCGACCGGCGGGCTGCCCGTGGCGCTGATCGGCGACGGCGTGGCGATCACGGCCGCCGAACACTGGCAGGGGGCCGCCCGCGGCCATGACAACGCGCTGTGCATGGTGGTCTCGACCGGCGTCGGCGGCGGCCTCGTCCTGGGCGGACGGCTGCACCCCGGACCCACCGGCAACGCGGGCCACATCGGCCACATCAGCGTCGACCTCGACGGCGATCCCTGCCCGTGCGGCTCCCGTGGCTGCGTCGAACGGATCGCCAGTGGCCCCAACATCGCCCGGCGCGCCCAGGAGGGCGGCTGGCGGCCCGGCCCCGACGGGGACGCGTCGGCGGCCGCGGTCGCGGCGGCCGCCCGCACCGGCGACCCCGTCGCGGTGGCCTCCTTCGAGCGTGCCGCGCAGGCGCTGGCCGCCGCCATCGCGGCCACCGCGACCCTGGTGGAGATCGACATCGCGGTGATCGGCGGCGGCGTGGGCAAGGCGGGCGACATCCTCTTCGCGCCGTTGCGCAAGGCTCTCGATGACTACGCGACCCTCTCCTTCGTACGGCGGCTGACGGTGACGCCCGCGCAGATGGGCACGGACGCCGGTCTGGTGGGTGCCGCCGCGGCCGGACTGGCGAGACGGCCGGACGCGACCGCGGCGGGGGTCTGACACCTCGCCCCGGTGCCGGAGCGAGGGGCACGCGCGGGTCGTCCGGTTCAGCAGCCGATCCGCGCGTCGGCCCAGTCCGCGTGGTCCGAGTCGATGCCGTCGCCGCCGTCGGTGACCACCGGCCGGACCACCTGGGCACCGCTCACATCGGCGGTCGGCGGCCGGGCCGGCATCGCGTCGGTCAGGACATCGGTGGCGGCGGCCTTCGTGCCGTGGGCCCAGACCTCGAAGGCGACGGTGCCGTTCGCGCCCTTCTCGTCGTGCACGCCGACATCCGCGGTGACCGTCTCGCAGGCCCCGCCCGTGCAGTGGTCGTAGGACGTGTCCGACCGGGTGGGAAGGGGTGCGGTACGGGCGTGAGGCATCTCGTCATATCCCTTGATGCACGGGGCAGTTGGGATCGGGAAGCAGTGCGGTGCGTTCGGTTGTGTCGGGCGGGGCCGTTCTGGCGCGGCGGGCTTCCCACGGGGCAACCGCGGTGTTCCGCGTGACCCTTGGGCGCCCCGGCAGTTGTTCCGGGCATGAAGAAGCGCAGCATGCTCGCCCTCGCCTCCCTCGCCACCGGGTTCGTCGTGGCCGCGATCAGTCCGTCCCACGGCGCCGACCAGGACGCCCTCGGCGATCGGCACGTCCCGGACACGCTCGGCGCCGTCGACCACCTCGTCGGCGAGGACGGCCTCGCCCCCGCCGACCACCTCCCGGTGGCGCAGGAGTAGCCCCCGCACCGGCCCCCCGGGGCGCGGCCCCTCAGCTGCGGCTGGTTTTCGTGGCAGTGTGGAGCGGGCAAGCCTCTGGGGGCCGACAGAAGAGGGGGAACCGTGATCGTCTGGGTCAACGGCGCGTTCGGTGCGGGGAAGACGACCACCGCACGGGAACTGATCGACCTGATCCCGAACAGCGCGATCTTCGACCCCGAGGTCATCGGCGGAGCGCTCACACACCTGCTGCCGCCCAAACGCCTCGCCGAGGTCGGCGACTTCCAGGACCTGCCGATCTGGCGCCGGCTCGTGATCGACACGGCGGCCGCCATGCTGGCCGAACTGGGCGGCACCCTCGTGGTCCCCATGACCCTGCTGCGCCAGGAGTACCGCGACGAGATCTTCGGCGGCCTCGCCGCCCGTCGTATCGCCGTGCGCCATCTGCTGCTCGCCCCGGCCGAAACGATCCTGCGCGCGCGCATAGCCGGGCGGGAGGTCCCGCCCGACCTGCCCGACGGCGAGATGCGGGTGCGCCAGTGGGCGTACGACCACATCGAGCCGTACCGCGCGGCCTTCGGCTCCTGGCTCGCCGCCGATGCCCACCCCGTCGACACCAGCGCGCTCACCCCGTACGAGACGGCGGTCCGCATCGCCGAGGCCGTCGCCGCGGGCACCGTCACCCCCTGTGACATCGTGCAGACCCCGGAACCCACCGCGGAGACCCTCGCGGCCGGTGTGCTGCTCTTCGACGAGCGGGACCGCGTCCTGCTGGTCGACCCCACCTACAAGCCCGGCTGGGAGTTCCCCGGAGGTGTCGTCGAGCCCGGCGAGGCCCCCGCCCGGGCCGGCATGCGCGAGGTCGCCGAGGAGACCGGGATACGGCTGGCGGACGTGCCGCGGCTGCTCGTCGTGGACTGGGAACCGCCCGCGCCGCCCGGCTACGGCGGGCTGCGGCTCCTGTTCGACGGCGGCCGACTCACGTCCGCCGAGGCCGGCTCCCTGCTGCTGCCAGGACCCGAACTGCGCGCCTGGCGCTTCGTCACCGAGCAGGAGGCCGCCGCGCTGCTGCCGCCCGTGCGCTACGAGCGGCTGCGGTGGGCGCTGCGGGCGCGCGAGCGGGGCGCCGCGCTGTACCTGGAGGCCGGCGTCCCACTCGGCTGACGCCACGATCACCGACCGAACCCGGGCTCGGCCCTCCGCCGTCACCAACGGTGCACTCAAGGTCGCCCGGCGGGCGGGTGGGGCGTGAGGTGCGCTGCGTGTTGAGCGGTGGGCCGCCGTAGGGGAGGGGTAGGGGGCGGCCCGGGGCAGCAGCGTGGCGGCGGCACCGAGCGCCCCCTCCGGGCGCGCACCGCGCGCCCATGTGCCGGCCGGCTGGTGCGCTCGCCGACGGCCGGGTGACCGACGAGCACACCCTGGAGCCGGCCGGCGCACCTACGAACGCCTCCCGCTCCGGAGGCGGGCATGTTTCGACGGTCACCTACCCACGCCGTGTCTGTCCGCTGCTTTGCGGAGGGTCGGTGTGGCGTGCTTCGTGACGGGGGCGCCGTGGCCGAAGCAGGCCATCTCCGTGTCGAGGGCCGCGAGCCGGCCGAAGGAGGCGAGCATGCGGGCGCGGGCGAGGTTGAACACACCCGGGATCACCTCACCGGTGCCGGGCGCGGCGGCCACCGCGTCGCCCGTGAACAGCACACCGTGCTCGGGGAGATGGACCGCGATGCTGCCGTGGGTGTGCCCGGGGACATGGACCACCCGGGCGCCGCCGCCGAAGTCGAGGACATCGCCGTCCGACAACTCGGTGACCCGGCCGGGCCGCACCGGATCGCCCGGCGGCAGCAGCTGCGCGGCCCGGGCGTGCAGCGGCCGTTCCCAGTCCTCGAAGCGCGGCTCGGGTCCCGGGGCCGTGCCCAGGACCACCGGCGCATCCAGGCGGTGCGCCAGCACCTCGGCACCGCTCAGCGCGGCGAACTCGCCCGCCCCGCCCGCGTGGTCCTCGTGGAAGTGGGTCAGCACGATCCGTCGTACGGACGACGGGGCCCGCCCGAGTGCGGTGAGCGCGTCGGCGATCCCGCGGCCGGAGCCGATCGTCCCCGCGTCGATGAGCGTCGCGGTGTCGTCGTCGGACCAGAGGTAGGCCTGGCCGACCGGGAAGCGCAGCAGGTGGAGGCGGGGAAGCAGTTCGATGACGTCCATCCGCCGACCGTAGAAAGGGCCCCCGCCCGGGAGCGAGGACCCTCTGCCACGGGCAGAACGGTTCAGCCCGCCGCGTAGCCGCGCAGGAACAGCGCCTCCGCCACCGACAGGCGCTCCAACTCCTCGGGCGAGACACTCTCGTTCACGGCGTGGATCTGCGCCTCCGGCTCGCTCAGCCCGATGAGCAGGATCTCGGCCTCGGGGTACAGGTGCGCGAGGGTGTTGCACAGCGGGATGGAGCCGCCCTGCCCCGCGTACTGCATGCTCTGACCCGGGTAGGCCACCGCCAGGGCGTCGGCCATCGCCCGGTACGCCGGGCTGGTGATGTCGGCGCGGAACGGCTGGCCCTGCCCGATCTGCTCCGTGCGCACCCGGGCGCCCCACGGTGTGCGCGCCTCCAGGTGGGCCTGGAGCAGCTTGCTCGCCTCGGCCGCGTCCACACCCGGCGGCACCCGCAGGCTGACCAGGGCGCGGGCGCTCGCCTGCACGGACGGGGTGGCGCCCACGACCGGCGGGCAGTCGATGCCGAGGACCGTGACGGCCGGCCGGGCCCAGATGCGGTCGGCGACACTGCCCTCGCCGATCAGCCCGACGCCGTCCAGCACCTTGGCGTCCGCGCGGAACTGTTCCTCGGCGTACTCGATGCCGTCCCAGCGGCCCTCGGCGGCCAGCCCGTCGACCGTGGTGGAGCCGTCCTCGGCGCGCAGCGAGTCCAGGACCCGGATCAGCGCGGCCAGCGCGTCGGGGGCGGCGCCGCCGAACTGCCCGGAGTGCAGATTGCCCTCCAGGGTGTCGACCTGCACCCGCACCAGGGTCATGCCGCGCAATGTGCTGGTGACGGTCGGCAGGCCGACCCGGAAGTTACCGGTGTCGCCGATGACGACGGCGTCCGCCGCCAGCAGCTCGGGGTGCTGCTCGGCGTACCGCTCGAGGCCGCCGGTGCCCTGCTCCTCGGAGCCCTCGGCTATGACCTTGACGGTCACCGGGACGCCGCCGTTCGCCCGCAGCGCGCGCAGGGCCAGCAGATGCATGATCACGCCGCCCTTGCAGTCGGCCGCGCCGCGCCCGTACCAGCGTCCGTCGCGCTCGGTCAGCTCGAACGGCGCAGTGGTCCAGGCAGCCTCGTCGAGCGGCGGCTGCACATCGTAGTGGGCGTACAGCAGAACCGTTTTCGCGCCCTCCGGTCCGGGCAGGCAGCCGTACACCGACTGGGTGCCGTCCGGGGTGTCGAGCAGGGCCACGTCCCCGAAGCCCTCGGCGCGCAGCGCGTCGGCGATCCAGGCCGCCGCGCCCTCGCTCTCGCTCTTCGGGAACTGGTCGAAGTCCGCCACCGACCTGAAGGCCACCAGCTCGGCGAGTTCCGCCCGCGCTCTGGGCAGCAGCGAGGCGACGGTCTCGGCGACCGGATTCGACGACATGGGCACGCTCCTCGTGGGTGCGACGTTGTAGCGGTGAGTACACCGATCCTCCCACAGTGGCCTGCGGCGACGTCCGCCGTAGGATGCGGGGGGACATGAGGTCCCTCCTGGTCGGGCGCGGTCGCGCGGCCGGGGGAGCGGCAGCGGCAGCGGCTTGATCGGAGCAGTAGACCATCGTGAGCGGCGAGAACTCTTCGGCGGACGACGTACAGCGGGTGTGGGACGTCGTCGTGGTGGGCGCGGGACCCGCGGGGGCCTCCGCCGCCTACGCGGCGGCGGTCGCGGGACGGCGCGTGCTGTTGCTGGAGAAGGCCGAGTTGCCCCGCTACAAGACCTGCGGCGGCGGCATCATCGGCCCCTCGCGCGACGCGCTCCCGCCCGGCTTCGAACTCCCCTTCAAGGACCGGGTGCACGCCGTCACGTTCTCCCACAACGGGCGCTTCACGCGCACCCGCCGCTCCAAGCAGATGCTGTTCGGCCTGATCAACCGGCCGGAGTTCGACCAGCAGCTGGTCGAGCACGCGCAGAAGGCGGGCGCCGAGCTGCGCACGGGCGCCACGGTCACCCGGGTGGAGCAGCACGGCTCAGCGGTGCCGGACCGGCGCACGGTCGCCGTGGTGCTCCAGGGCGGCGAGACCGTCCTCGCCCGCGCCGTGGTGGGCGCCGACGGCAGCGCCAGCCGCATAGGGGCACATGTCGGCGTGAAGATGGAGCAGGTCGACCTCGGCCTGGAGGCGGAGATCCCGGTACCGGAGACGGTCGCCGAGGACTGGAAGGGGCGGGTCCTCATCGACTGGGGGCCGATGCCCGGCAGTTACGGCTGGGTGTTCCCCAAGGGGGACACGCTCACGGTCGGTGTGATCTCGGCGCGCGGCGAAGGCGCCGCCACCAAGCGGTACTTGGAGGACTTCGTCGCCCGGCTCGGGCTGGCCGGCTTCGAGCCCGCCGTCTCCTCGGGGCACTTGACCCGCTGCCGCGCCGAGGACTCCCCGCTGTCCCGCGGCCGGGTCCTCGTCTGTGGCGACGCCGCCGGGCTGCTGGAGCCGTGGACCCGCGAGGGCATCTCGTTCGCGCTGCGCTCGGGACGGCTCGCGGGGGAGTGGGCGGTGCGGATCGCCGAGGCGCACGACGGGGTGGACACCCGCCGCCAGGCCCTGAACTACGCGTTCGCCATCAAGGCCGGGCTCGGCGTGGAGATGAGCGTCGGCCGGCGGATGCTCGCCGTGTTCGAGCGCAGGCCCGGCCTGTTCCACGCGGCCCTCACCGGCTTCCGCCCCGCCTGGAACGCCTTCCGGGACATCACCCGGGGGGCCACGTCCCTGGGCGAGCTGGTCCGCAACCACCCCATGGCCCAGCGCGCCCTGACCGCGCTGGACCGGCGGCCCGCCCCGGCGGTCGAGGCGCCGGCGGACGACGCGGTCACTTCGTGACGGTGATCCTGAAGACCGGGTGGTTCGGCGCGATGCGGCGCAGCTCGGCCTCGGGCGAGTCGGGGCCGACGCCGCCGAAGAAGACGCCGACCTCGGCCTTCCAGCGCTTGAGGTAGGCGCGCAGCAGCGGAACCTTCTCGTCGTCGGCGACCTCGGTCGCGGCGAAGACGTCCACCGTCCGGCCGAGGCGCAGCTCGCCCCCGCCGGCCGAGCGCATGTTGTGGGTCCACTGGACGTGGCCGCGCGGGGCGAGCAGATACTGCTGTCCGTCCACGGTCAGCAGATTCACGGGGGTGGTCCGCCACGCGCCGCTCTTGCGGCCGCGGACCGCGAGGACCCGGGAGCCCCACACACTGATGCCGCGGCGGGTCAGCCAGGACACCGTGCGGTTCATGACGTTGACGGTGAACCAGCCGGGCTTCTGGACGTGTGTGGTCATGACTACTTCCTCCTGGAAGCGACGTTCTCGCGGCGGGATGCGGGACGAGCGACGTGGTGTGAGCAGTGCTCTCGCCCGGCATCAGTGTGCTGCAGACCGGCACTCCATCGCAAGAGCAGTGCTCTCTTTTTAGTTCGACGCTCTCTTTTGTGTGCGGTGCTCTGACTTCGTGGCACACTGCTGCGTATGAGGACCGCACAGGGCGCCCGTGCGCGGGCCAGGATGGAAGTCACCGCGGCCATCAAGGACGAGGCCCGCAGACAACTCGCCGCCGAGGGGGCCGGCAAGCTCTCGCTGCGGGCCGTGGCCCGCGAACTGGGCATGGTCTCCTCCGCGGTGTACCGCTACTTCCCGAGCCGCGACGATCTGCTGACCGCGCTCATCATCGACGCGTACGACTCCATCGGCGCATGCGCGGAACGGGCCCGTGACGAGGCGGCCGCCGACGCCGGGCCGGTGCCCCGCTGGATCGCGGTGTGCACGGCCGTGCGCGGCTGGGCGCTCGCCCATCCGCACGAGTACGCGCTGATCTACGGCACGCCGGTGCCGGGCTACACGGCCCCCCGGACCACCAATCCGCCCGCCTCCCGGATCGGCGCCGTCCTCATCGGCATCATCGGCGACGCCCACCGGGGCCCCGGCCTCGTCGGCCTCGGCCGGTCCGCCGAACTGCACCCCGAGGCCGAGCGGCTGACCGCCGACCTCGCGCCCGACCTGCCGCCCGAGGCGGCGATGGCGCTCATCGCGGCCTGGGCACAGCTCTTCGGGCTGGTGAGCTTCGAAGTGTTCGGCCAGTTCAACCGGATCGTGGAGGACCGCGAGCGATTCTTCGAGCACGCGGTGACGGGGCTGGCGCACTCGGTGGGGCTGCGGTAGGCGGCACACGCGAACGGATCCCGTACGACGGGCGACGCCGCCTTCCGTCCGGCGGGCGACGGGCGCTGCATGGCGGGCGACGCGTCCTGTGCGGCGGCACACGCGAACGGATCCCGTACGACGGGCGACGCCGCCTTCCGTCCGGCGGGCGACGGGCGCTGCATGACGGGCGACGCGTCCTGTGCGGC